>CAZPAH010000012.1:12907-30840 GCA_964584495.1 uncultured bacterium
GAAGACGTTTTCGACTCCGAATATCGAGCCGTAGAGGACGCCGAACACCATTGACGAGAGGCCGCAGTAGAATGCGAGCTTTCCGACGAGAATCGTTCCGTCCTCACGGTGTTCCTTGCCCTTTCTGAATCCAAGAAGCCATCCGATAACGGTCAGGACCGCCCCGTGGCCGATATCGCCGAACATCATCCCGAACATTATCAGAAATGAAATCGCCACGAAGAATGTAGGATCTATGAAGGTGTATTCGGGGAGCCCGTAGCTTGAAACGAGCATCTCGAAAGGCCTGAAGAACGCCGGATGCTTAAGCAGGATCGGGACCTTTACGTTCCCCTCCTTGACCCCGGCGATCTCTTCGGGGGAGATCACCTCGATAATCGCCCTGCCCCGGGCCGCCCGGAGGATCTCGTTCTCGACCTCGCGTTTCCTGTCGCTCGGGATCCATCCGGAGAATATGTAGGTCTTTCGCGTTTTCTTCAGGTAGTTCTTCACCCTGACGAGAAGCTTCGCGATCCTCAGGGACCTGTGATAACCCGTTACATCCGCCGCTCTTTCCGCCTTGATCGAGGCAAGCTCTCCGTTCAGTTCCGCTATCTGTTCGCTCAGCTCCCCGATCTTTTGCTGGAGCTCTCCGGTAACGAGCCCCGGCTCCTTTCTCGCCTCGTCATCCTTCGGCATCTCGATCTCCTCGAAAGACGCCTCTCGGAGAATGCGGTTCAGCTTGAGCCGGTCTGTCTTGAGCCCGATGACAAGTATCACCTCGCCCGCGTCCCTGCTGACAAGGGGAAGAACCAATGCGGCCAGGGGGGAGATTTTATCCCTTATATATTCCAGGTTCTCCTTGTGGACCATTCCGTAACGGATATCGAGGAACGTGTAGGGGGCTCCTCCAGGTGGCAACCCTACCTCTATCAGGGGAGAAACCTCGTTGAGAATGCCCTGCATCCTCTCCAGGTGTACCTTCAGCTCGTTGCGGCGAAGAACGACCTGCTGCACGCGGTATTCCAGCGCATCGATCTCCCCCTTTATCGCATCTAGATCGTTCGCGGTAACCTCCAGAAAACCGCTGTCCCCCTCCTCCAGGGGCAGCTCTCGTATCCCGAGATCCTTCATTATGGAGGTGACCTTGGTGCCGAGCCTGTCTATCGTATCGCTGATGCTGCCCGATTCGAAGTTGCCCAGCTGCTCGACCCAGGGCTGCTTATCGTCCAACTGAACGAGATGGAGGATGCCGAGCCTGACTATCGCTTTTGCCACTTCGTCCAGCTCGGTCTCGAAGACCATCACGTTTATTTGTCGCATCCGTTCCGGAGTGAACATGCTCGTAACCTCAGAAAGATACCCTCAGATGGCTCTCTATCTCCCCCCGGTTCATCTTGTAAACCTTGCCGTTTAGGATCGTTATGATATTCCGGATCTCGGTCCGCTTCAATATCAGGTACGACAGGACGGTTCCTATTGTAAAGGGAAATCCGGCCAGGACCCTGCGGGCTTCCGCGATAAGGTAATTCCACAGTATTATCTCGAGGAGATACAGCTTGCTCAGGTCCTCGCCGCTCACAAGCGCCTGCGAAACATTCTTGAAGGACTTTTCAAGGGCGAACGAAAGCACGTCCTTCATCGAATCGGCCTTGAAAGCCCTCCGTAGCCTGTCTCTCGTCATCCTGAACCCGCCGGGAATATTGTAGTCGAGCAGCTCTCCCACCGGAACGTCGTAGTAGAACTTCAGGCGGACGAGCCAGCCGAGATTCTTCTGATCGATTTCGAGACCGATCAGCTTATGGGCGATCTGCCGGTCTGTCTTCGATAACGCCTCGATCTTCGATTTGAGCCTCTCGTAATAGTCGATTTCAAGATTTATCTCGATGGGGAAAAGGGTCTTTCTTGCGTGGTAGTCTTCCATAACGCTTTCGATCGCAGCAAGATATGGAGTTCCGGCCAGATATGAAAGCGCGTCCTCCATCGAGCGGGCCTCGGCTATAGCCTGGTAGGGAAGAGAGTACGGCAGCTTGCGCCGCACTATGTACTTCATCTCCTCCTCGCCCCTGCTCCCCTCGCGCATGCGCAGAACGGTCTTGAGGTTCTCTATCTCGTACTTTTGCAGGAAATGCGCGACGAGGTCTTTTTCCGGGCCCTTCAGGTCCCTGAGGAGTTCCGAGTGCCACTCCACCTCCTGCTCGAGAAGGAGCCTCTCGCCGACCCTCGGATCGAAGGTAATCTCGGGGCGGGAAAAGATCGGTTCGTAGATCGTGCCGCCAAGAGTCGCGTAAAACTCCGCGAGATCGCGCGCTTCCGCCATCCTGTTTATCGTCTCGGGAGATAGAAGCGTACTTAGTCGCGACCTGACCTTCGCGTTGATAAGTGAATATTTGCTTACCGGTCCAAGGATCATCTTTCTGGATATCCTGTTTTGGAAATTGTCCGGCAAAGAGAGCGAGACGTCCTCAGGGCTCCTGCACCCCCGTCAGGAGTCGGGTGATCCGTTCCACCGCCCGATCGATCTCCCTGCTGCGCGATTCTATCAGTTCGGGGCTACCCCCCCTGACCGCCTCGATCTGGCGGGTTCTCTCCTCTTCGGCCTCCCGCTTCAGCCGCTCTACCAGCTCCTGGGCTTCGTGTACGGCTTTCTGCCTTCCCTCTTCCACTATCTCGCGGCTTCTCGTCTCTGCGTCCCTGACGATCTTCTGCGATTCCTTGCGGGCTTCCTCGATCTTATCCCGGACTTCCTGCTCGGTTTTCAGGATCTGCTGGACTATCTCTTTCACTTCGTCTCCCGGCCCTTGCTCCGTCGCACGGACGATTGAAAATAATGCGTAGTATAAAGAAGCCGCCTCTCCGTGTCAACGCATCTGCTGCATTAACAGCAGCATTTTCCCGTTAGTCGCGCGCTCGGCTTCAACATACCACGGCGAGGTTCCATGTCGACATAATATTTTAATGATGGTACAATTGCCTTAACTATAAATTTAGGAATGATCTGCACTTTTCCATGATATTGCCTGACGATGAGACGTGACCGTATATGCAACCTCTTCATCTCGCTGTCGCTCAGCGCGGCGTCGATAGTGCTGGTGCTCCTCCTCTTCGAGGCGGGGCTCCGTATCGCAGGATGGAGACGGTCTTTCGAGACGATCGAAAGGATCGAGGAAGGGAGCCCGCGCCTTCTCGCCGTTCGGACTCTCCACGCGAACAGGGTGATTCACCATGTCACGAAGGAGTTCGATGTCACGTACAGGACGAACTCGCTGGGCTACTTCGACAGGGAGTGGGAGAGGGAAAAGCCGCGGGGCACCGTCCGGATAGGTTTTTTCGGGGACTCATTCACGATGGGGCACGGCGTCGGGACCGAAAAGGCCTTCCCCCGGCTCCTCGAAAAGGCGCTCGGAGACAGGTGGGGGCTCGATGTCGAGACGATGAATTTCGGCATATGGGGCTCCGGCACTCTCGACGAGCGGGAATATATAGACGATGCCCTGGCGCTAGGTATCGACCGGGCCGTAATCTGCTTCTACGTGAACGACCTGTTCGACAACGTCCGCTACATTGACGAAAAAACGGATACTACGAAAACGAGGGACGAAGACGGGATCGAACTTCTATCTGGGAGCCAGAAGCTTCTTATACCACTGAAGAACCTTCTCAACGATCACAGCCGCACATTCGGCTTCGTCATGGAACGCTCCAAGAACCTGCGGGACGCCCTGGGGCTCGTCACATATCCGCTGGAAGGGGTTTTCAGCGGGAAGGCCGATCTCCTTGTCGGGGAAACGGCCGGATATCTCAACTCGATCGCCCGCGATCTCGAAGAGGCCGGAATCCCCCTGACGGTGGTTTATCTCCCGGCCAAAATTCAAACGGGATCGGAGAAGGTGCCCGAATCGTTCGATATCGATCTGCCGAACAGGATCCTCGCCGAAAAGCTCGACGGCCCGTTCTTCATCGATCTCACCGCCGGTTTCCGTGACGCGGGCGCCGAAGGGATATGGTTTCGCGAGGGCCACTACACCGAAGAGGGCCACCGACTCGCGGCCCGGCTGATAGCGGAAAAGCTCCCTATCGAGAATAAGTGAATCTGCGTGCCCTCTATCCGAGTAATTCACGGCTCCGGGATATGGTCCGGTCATCGTATAAGGATCTGGTCCCGCCGCCCCCAGGGTGTTTCGGTTTCTATCGAGAAGACTTTTTTGATGGGTTTTCCGTCGGCGCGAACCAGCAGGCCGGCTTCGTCGAGGGCTTTGGGAATCTTGCTGGGGATCACGGTGGGATGTTTTCGCGCGAAAATGATTACACGCGGCGCATAGACGAAAAGGGCCTTGACGCCGGAACGCCCGAGGCGGTCCATCCATCCCGGCTCCTCTTCCAGCTCCGGCTTCTGGGTGGGCCTCATCCCCTCGTGGGGCAGCCCCCTTTCAATGAGACGGGCGACGGCGACATCGACACAATAGAGAGCCATCGAAGCGCAGGATCGAAGAAAGGTCTGGTATCCGGTTTTTCCGGCCAGGTTCAACCGCCTATCGCCGGAAGACTTCTCCGGGCTGTTCGCGCGCGCCCTCAACTCCCGCCAAATGGAAGCCGTCTCCTCGCTCTCGGCCTCCGAACCGGGACCGTCCAGGGCCCACTCCTTCTGCACCTGCCCGAACATCCATCTTATCGAATACCGGGCCGCCCCGTCGCCAAGGATCAGGGAGGACCTTAAAAGCTCGGCGAAGCCGGAGCGTCCACCGGGAAGCCGGAGCATATATACGGTCCAGTCCCTCTTGCTGAGCGCATCCTCTAGAAACCGCTGCGGCCCCGAATAAGCGCGCATCGTAAGCTCGAATTCGCGGGAATTCATTCCCTTTAAAACGCTGAAGTCGACGCCCGGCTGACGCCAGGCTTCCCACGACAGCACCAGGTCACTCATAAGTTCCGGATCGCCTACCGCATCATCGCCGGGGATATACTCGGCTCCCCCCTCTTCGAAAATGAATCGCAGCTGCCCGTGTGAAAACGCTTTCGGCCCGCCGAGCGGCACAATGATGAATTCCACGCGCTCTACTTTTTCAGGCCTTATCCGGGCGTATCGTAGCAACGTCAACCCCGACACGGGATTCCCGCCGTCGTTGACGTTCCTGATCACGATCTCCCCGCCCTCCGAAAAATCCGACCGGTCCCAATCGATCAGGACCGGCACCATTGCGGCGGAGTATCCTCCCGGAAGTACATCACTCGCCGTCCGAACGCGAAATGCCGGCGCGTTCAGATCGATGAATTTCACGACATCGGACGCATCGACCATGCTGAGCTGCGAGGAAGGGGGGCTTTTCGAGACGGGTCTATCCTCCATCATCAAGAACCTTTCGATTGCGATTCCCGCGACAACGGCCGCGACAACGGCTATGGCAATTCTGCTTTTATTGGTTATCACTTCTAAATAATCCCGGGTCCGCTTCGACAATCTTATCGCTTCGGCTGCAACCTAGCATATACGGGGAGCCATGTCCAATTCAAGCTGAAACGATATCGTCGGCGCCGGTTGACTTTTCGGTTGATTATTGATATCATGACTGATTAATATTCTTAAAAGCGGAATTTCTACACCCAACAACAGCGGTCGATCACCGGGAATATATTATGAGAGTGCTGAAATATTTCATATTTTGGATGTTGATCGCTATAGGCTGTTTTCTCGTCTATTACCTTCCCTACAGCGAGGTGAAGAGAAGGTCCAGGGAATCGATGTACACCCAGGAATTCTTGCTGGCGAGCCAGACATCGAGAGGTATCGAGAAATTTTTCGATCATTACAGCAGGTCTCTCAACTTCCTGTCCGGCGAACAGGGCATCGTCGACTTCGACGAACGTGGAAAGCAGGTGCTTCAAAGATTCTACAAGAACAACGCCGGAGAGATAAGCGCGATAACGAGGATCGATCCGGACGGACGCATTATTTGCACGGTTCCATTCAACGAGGAAGCGATCGGTAGGGATGTTTCCTATCAAGAGCATAATTCCAGGATATTAAAAACGCATGAGCCGGTAAGCAGCGATGTCTTCACGGCGGTGCAGGGATACAGGTCGGTCGCCTACATATATCCCATTTTCAAGGACGGTAATTTCGTGGGAAGCCTCGGTCTCCTTATCCCTTTCGACCACCTGGCCCGTAAGTACCTCGAGGATCTAAGGATCGGAAGGGAGGGGTACACCTGGATGATGAGCAAAAGGGGAATTCAACTGTTCAGTCCAATCCCCGGACATACGGGGATTAATGTGCGGGAGAGCTTCTCCGATTATCCCGAAATCCTCTCCATCCTCGATGATATGGTCAGCGGCCGTCGTGAAAATGCCGTTATCGAGTATCGGCCCGGCGGGGTAAATTCCACCGAGCTCGTTAAATATCTATCGACATGCGTGCCGGTGAATCTTCCCGACAATACATGGTACCTGCTCGTCATGGTTCCCGAGGGCCAAGTGCTGGAAACGATGGAAGAATTCAGGAAAAAATGGATAGCCGTATCCGGGCTCCTCGTCAGCCTGGGACTGATAGTGTCCTTTTACCTTGTCAAGGCGAGGGCGATCGTAAGGGAAGAGAAAAAACGCAAGCGCGCGGAGCAAGAGCTTAAGGAGAGCGAAGAACGTTTCCGTCAGCTTTCCGATTCCACATGGGAAGCGATCCTTATCGTGGACGGAGGGAAAATCATACATGCAAACGATCAGTTCTTCGAAATGTTCGGCTACGAACGTGGCGAGCTGGAAGCAAAGACGATTCTTCCCATTATCTTTAAAAACGGTTCGATGGGCACATTAATGGATTTCATCGATCATAAGAGATCCGGCCCGCTGGAAGCCGAGGGAGTCAGGAAAAACGGCGAAAACTTCCCGGTCGAGATACGCATCAGGATCATGGAGTACTACGGAGCGACCGCCAAGGTCCTGTCGATCAGGGATATTTCGGACAGGGTACGAGCTGAAAAGGAAAAAGCAGACCTTTACTTCAGGCTCCGGCAGAAGCAAAAAATGGAAGCCCTGGGCACGCTCGCGGGCGGGATAGCCCACGATTTCAACAATATACTGACGGGCATAATAGGGTACGCCGATTTTTCACTGATGGACAGCTCGAACCAGGGGGAAGTCAGGGAAAACCTCGAGATTATCAGGGAAGCGGGACACCGCGCCAAGAATCTCGTGAAGCAGATCCTCGCTTTCAGCCGCCAGACAAAACCGGATCTGAAAATCCTCGATATAGCCATGATAGTAGAGGATGCCATGAAGCTGTTGGCCCCGACCATTCCTAAGACCATTCAAATCGACAGCCGGATCGACCACGAAAGCGGTTTCGTCAAGGCCGATCCCACGCAGATTCACCAGGTTCTGATGAACCTCGTCACCAATGCCGTCTCCGCGATGGCTGATGGAGGGGTTCTGAGGATCTCGCTGGAAAGAGAAAGATTGGAGGATAAAGATGGAAAGCTACAGCCGGGGGTCGATCCCGGGGAGTATGCGATAATCACCGTATCCGACACCGGAACGGGAATGGACGGGCAGGTGATCGAAAGAATTTTCGAGCCTTTCTTCACGACGAAAGAGCCCAGCGAGGGTATCGGGATGGGGCTCTCGGTGGTTCACGGAATAGTCCAGGAGCACAACGGGCTCCTGACGGTGAAAAGCGAATTGAACAAGGGAACGCAGTTCAGCGTTTTTCTGCCGCTCGTGCCGGGGATCATGGACGAAGAAGAGGAAGAAATCGATATCCCCTCCGGCAGAAAGGAAAGGATACTTTTCGTCGACGACGAAAAGGACATCGTCAATATCGAGAAGAAGATGCTGGAACGTTTCGGGTTCAGGGTCGAAGCGACCACCAGCAGCGAGGAAGCCCTCGATATATTCGCGAAGGATCCGGCCGGATTCGATATAATCGTCACCGACCAGATCATGCCCGGCCTGAATGGGCTCGAATTGATCCAGAAGATATTTCAAATCAGAACGGATATCCCGGTAATACTCTGTTCGGGCTTCAGCTCGTTGATCTCGGGGAAGAAGACGGGAAGGATGGGCATCGACAAATTCATCATGAAGCCTTATACGAGCAGGCATCTTGCTCACATGATCGTCGAGGTCCTCGACGGCAGATCCACGAAAATATGATCCGCTTCAGTAAACCCTGTAAATCAGGGCATTCACGTTCATACCGGCGCCCACGGAAGCCATCACGTGAACATCCCCGCTCTTGAGATCGTGGTCTTCGAGCTTACCCTTGTACAGAAGGTCGAGGATCGTCGGAATCGTAGCCACCGAGCTGTTCCCGAGCCATGAAATCGTCATCGGCATTACGGAAGCGGGCAGGCTTTCCACACGGTACAGCTTTGCCACCCTTTTCAGTATCGCTTCGACCATCTTACCGTTCGCCTGGTGAAAGAGAAACTTGTCTATATCCTTGATCGACAATCTTGATTTGTCGATGCAATTTTTCACGACCTTCGGAACGGTCATCAGCGAGTACTCGTAGACGCTCCGTCCATCCATCTTCAGAAACATCCTTTCACCCTCATAATCGGCGCGGTTCGATTTTCCCATGCTGAGATAATAGGCCTGCTTGACCGAGTCGGTCCTAGATGAATGTGCGAGAATCCCAACGGGTTTTCCTCCGGGACGGCATTCCAGAACCACCGCGCCTGCGCCATCGGAGAAGATCATGCTGTCCCTGTCATGTGGATCGGATATCCTCGAGAGGCTCTCGACTCCTATTACAAGAACTCTCTTGGCGTCCCCCGACCGGATATAGTAATCGGCCTGTATCATACCCTGGAGCCATCCCGGGCATCCGAATATGATATCGTACGCGACCGTGTCGGGGTTCATGATGCCCAGCTTCTGCTTGACCCTCGAGGCGAGGCTAGGTACCATATCGAGACAATTGCCGTCCCTGTTCACGTCGCCGAAATTTTGCGCGAGTATTATATAATCGAGTTGCTCGCCGTCTATCCCCGAAGATTCCAGGGCTTCCTTCGCCGCCGAATAGGCCATATCGGACGATACCATCTCGTCGGAAATATACCGGCGCTCCGCTATATTCGTGATCTTGGTGAAATCATCGATTATCTCTTCGTTTTCCTTAGGATAGCCGTTGCCCGAGTCGTCAAGGAACTCACTCTCTAGAAAATTTTCATTGCAGACCTTCGTCGGAGGGATATAGCTGCCCGTACCGGCGATGACGGAATAATACTTTTCGCTCACATCCCTCTCCTTAAGCAAAAGCTGAATTAGGGGTTGCGGACTGCCTATAGGTTAAAATTAAGCGGCCGTTGAACAAATCGAGAATCTGAGACTGCGGCACGAATTATAACATCCAACTCCGCCCCCCGGAAGTCAATCTAAATATCTGTTGCATTTGGACGGAATAGTAGTATATTCTCTGCGAAACGGATGGATCTGGGATTGATTTGGCTAAGTTGACCGAAAAGGATGATGAACGATACCTATCTAGTTGATCTTCTCTATTAGGGGACGTGTAAGTATTCCGGAAAAATATCTGTTTGGTACCTTTTTCTATTGAGGCCTACAGGAGGCTGTAATGAAGATTTACGTTGGTAACATGTCTTTTGACACGGAAGAGGGCGATCTGAGGAAAGCTTTCGAAGAGCACGGATCGGTTGACTCCGTAACCATCATCACTGACAGGGACACAGGCCGTTCCAAGGGATTCGGTTTCGTCGAGATGTCGAACGACGAGGAAGCCCAGGCGGCTATCGACAACATGAACGACAAGGAGTTCATGAGTCGTACCCTAAAGGTCAACAAGGCACGTCCGCGCAACGACAACCGCGGCGGCGGCGGCCGTGGCGGTGGCGGCCGTGGCGGCTTCGGTCGCGGCTACTAGAGCTCGAGCTCGAGTGCAACCGGGCGCTGCAGATAGGGTGGCGCACCGGTCAAATAAAGAGGGAAGCCGGTTCTCCGGCTTCCCTCGATCATATCCGAAAGAGTTTCTTCGAGCATCTGCCTCAGCGCAAGAGAACAGCCTTTTTCGTGAACTGGTATTCCCCCGCCCGGTAACGGATGAAATAGATTCCAGAGGCAAGCACACTTCCCATATCATCTTTCCCGTTCCATGTCACTGTACGACGGCTCGGCTCTTGCACCTCGTCAACGAGAGTTCTAACTCTGCGGCCCTGAACGTCATACACGGCAATCAGCACATGCGACCTTCCGGCGAGCGAGTAGGTGACCGATGTCATCGGATTGAACGGGTTGGGATAGTTTTGAACCAGGCTGTATATGAGCGGAATCGATCCATCCTCTACGTCGGTTACGATAACATTTACCGCCACCTTCTGCTTCACCATTATCTCGGGCGGATTCTTACCCTGGGCTACCCACGCATCATAGAGGTCCTGCCCCGCAGAATTCGTCGTGTTTTCATCCCGTAGAAATTCGATATATTCCTTGCTCGTTGTCTGGTAATAGAGGGTGACGAGGACAGAGTCGGTTTCCTCGGGAAGTACATACTGCGTGTCGTCCCAGTACTGACCGTCAGCGTAGGCGTAGTCGACCGGTTGGGATTGTATTTCTTCGAACGCCGCGTTGCTGAAACCGCGGCATGGAATCCGGTTATCGAATAAAACAGTATCATTGAGCACGAAGTGAAACGACTCTCCCGCGGGAAGACCCAGAGCGGCAGCGAGATCCGGGCTCAGTCCCGGATGAATCTCATAGATTTTTATCTGCGAATCTTGGCGCAGCTCGCCGGAGTCGAGGTCGTACTCGCCCGACTCGTAAATGAGCCGCCCGACGGGATCGTACGCTTTCACATTCAGCCAGATCCTTCTGCCCTCGGGGTAGCCGGAGGGCATCTTGTGCCCCGTCTCATTCGTCACACGCACCGTGATACCGAACTCCTCGGGCGTTACATTCAGCGATGCGGCAAGCCGAAGCATGGTGCGGGCCCTTTCCTTCGCGTCGGCGAGCTGAACCGCATTTACCTCGTCGGGGAAGAAACCCCCTATGATATCCCCCACGAAGGAATTGCCCCCTGTGAGATCGTGCAGGGCCAAGTCGCTTCTGCTGGGGCTACCCGATTCGTTCGAGGCCTTGCCCGCTACATCCCTCATATGGCAGTCCTGGCATGACGATACTATCCCGTCCGCCTTGTTTCCGGCGAGCCGGGGTGCATAGACTCCGGTCGCGGCGTATTCGCTCCGCGTCCATTCGCTATAGGTGCGCTCTATCGGACACATATCGCGAATCTCCATGTCCGGGTGCTCGGCATCGAATTCGTTCGGCGAATAATCCTCTGGTCCCACCTTGCTGAAAACGGGATTGCTCACGTCGTGGCACGTGCCGCACATATTGGCGGAACGATGGATCGGCGATTCGACGAATGCATGCGCGGCCTCCGAATCGGCCCTTGGGCCCCGCCGCAGTGGTGCCGGATCGTTAATGAACTGGCCGTTGGCGTACTGCAGGGGCAATTCGCCGACACCGGCCAATACCGCCACGTCCTCCGCCGGATTGATCCCCGGAACGTAGTCAAAGTCGACCACCCGGTGACAGAAATCGCAGTGGACACCGTGACGGTCCTTTACGTTGAGAAGGTCGCCGCTGGTATCGACGGAACGCCCCTCCTGCCATCCGCCGGGGGAGTGGCATCTGATACAAATATCCCCGACCGACGGCGCATCCTGCTCGGCTACGGCCATGCATGCGAAGAAAAAGGGATCGCGTGCTGCCTGCGCCATCATGCTTCCCCTCCAGCTGTGCAACGGCTCGACCGCCGTATTGTAACCTCCGTGGCATGACCCGCAGGAAACGTCCGGGTCCTCGAGAATAGCCCCCCTATGCGGCTGCGTGCCCGTCATGTCCACATCCCTCAACGACGAGGGAACAAATCCCGCCGGTGTTCCGATAATCTTGAAATCGCTGCGGCTCTCGCCCGCTCCGTCGTTTCCCGCGTTATCGTACGCAACTACTTTGATCCTGTTCAGGACGCCCGGGCGGTTCGGAACGAACCAAGAAAATCCGCTCGCTTCCGGCTCGTTCAGCGCGACCGCCTCGTAGGAAGCGCCACCGTCATCCGAGAGGTAAACAGCAAAATGCGATATCCCGCTTTCGTCGGAAAGATCGAACGTTATCGAATAACGGCTACCCGCGTCTACGACCTCGCCGCCGTTCGGCGTGTAAAGCATTACACCGGGTGGTATGGTGTCGCTGCCTCCGGAAGGGGTTAGATAAGGCTCGATTTCGGAGACAGGAATGTTCGATACGCTGTTTTTGTTCCCCTCGAATAGTCCGGGAAAAGTCGATGTGTTGCCGAAGTTGACCGTATCCGAAGCCTCAATGTAATTGGCGAATCCATCGGCGTCAGAATCGGCGCCGTGGACGGCTATAATCGCCTCGATGTTGCTTAGTCCATTATTCAGCCCCACCTCTATGGCTAGACCGTACGGATTTCGGGGACCTCCACCGTTGAAATCGAAATGGCAGACTCCGCAGTGGCCGGCGTTGCTCGGAAGGTTATCTATCGCCGTTCCTATCGCCTCAGGGTAAACGTTATTAAAGAAAGTTCTTCTTATGGGGTTTCTCGCATGAACCGTCCTGTCGGGCACAAGGAAGAAGGCGAGGGTCATTAAGACGGCCAGGAACGGCAGCAGTTTGATCATCAATTTGCATTTTGAAACATTCATAATGATCTCAACTTGTTATATTTCCGAATTGCGGCGGTGCGTAATTTATCAACAATGCCGAAAAATTATACCATAATATCGATTTCGGCTCAAGTATAATTGCCCTCTATCGCTTTCAATTGCGCCCGGCCCGAAGGAGGGACCTGAAGCTCGATTCGGGAAGTACGTCTCGGGAAACAGCGATAAACAGTGCGAGTCCCCATCAACTGACTCGGATTGACTAATCGACCGTATTTCATTACATTGCGGTATGGAACCGATCCTAGCAGCAAAGAACCTAACAAAACGGTATGGCGAGCTCATCGCCCTCGATGGGATCGATTTCAAGGTTCTGCCCGGCGAGTGTTTCGGATTCCTGGGACCGAACGGAGCGGGGAAGACCACCACGGTAAGGATGATCTGCGCCGCGGGGCCGATCACCTCTGGATCGCTCCGCGTCTTCGGCAAGGAGATCACCAATCACCAGCGGGAGATCAAGGCTGAGATCGGAGTCTGTCCTCAGGATATCAACCTCGATTCCGACTTCTCCGTATTCAAGAACCTGATCGTCTTCGCCCGCTACTTCGGCATCGACGCGGAGCGGGCGCGAGAGAAGGCGGAAGAGCTGATAAGATTCTTCCAGCTGGAGGAGAAGCGCGATCAAAAGATCGAGAACCTCTCGGGCGGATTGAAGAAACGCCTTCTCGTGGTGCGCGCTCTCATAAACGACCCGCGCTTGGTCATTCTCGACGAGCCCACCGCCGGGCTCGATCCGCAGGCACGCCACCAGATATGGGACAAGATCAGGGAGCTGAAAAAAGCGGGCAAGACCATTCTTCTCACCACCCATTACATGGAGGAAGCCTCTTCCCTCTGCGACAGGCTCGTTATCATGGACAGAGGCAAGATTGTCGAAAGGGGCACTCCGGCACAGCTCATCGACAGCTACATAGGCAGCGGCGTGGTCGAGATAGACGGCCTCACGCCCGATGTCGAGGATTACCTGGTCAAGAGCGCCGTGCCGTTCGAGTTCCACGAGGGCAGGGTCTATATCTACACCGACAACGGCCACGAGCTGCTGGCCGCGATATCCGGCAACATGCCGGCCGGCCACGTTGTGCTCCGCCAGTCCACGCTAGAGGACGTTTTCCTCAAATTGACCGGGAGGCAGCTCAGGGAATGAACCCGCTGAAGAATATAAGCTACCGCGCATTCTACGTGTGGCGCCGCAACCTGGATGTCAACCTGGTGACGTGGCAGACGAACTTCCTGCCCCCGATCCTGGAGCCCCTGCTCTATATCGTCGCGTTCGGGTTCGTCCTCGGGCAGTACGTCCAGAGAATCACCTATGCCGGCATGGAGCTCAATTTTCTCACCTTCATCGCGCCCGGAATGATCTCGGTGGCGATCCTCTACCACTCATGCTTCGAATGCATGTACGGCTCGTTCGTGCGAATGTACTACCAGAAAACGTTCGATGCGATCATCAGCACGCCCCTACTTATCGAGGACGTCATCGCCGGGGAGATCCTCTGGGCCGCATCGAGAAGCTTCTTCGCGGCAACCATAATGCTCGTGACCGTATCCTTTTTCGGACTCGCCCATTATCCCTCGAGCCTGATCATAGTGCCCCTCGCCTTCTTCGGAGGCCTTCTGTTCGGATCGTTGGGGATGATCTTCGCCGCGATCTGCCCCAGCATAGACACATTGAACCTCCCCGTCTTTCTCGTGGTTACCCCCATGTTCCTCTTCAGCGGAACCTTCTTCCCGATCGAGGGCTTGCCCGCCTGGGGGCGCGCGATCGCTAATCTCTTCCCCCTCACCCATGTCGTCGCCCTTGCCCGCGCGTCGACGCTGTCGGTGCTTTCGACCACCTATCTGCCGGACGTCCTCTATCTCATAATCGTAGGCGGCGCCCTTTTCACCCTATCGGTTTATCTAATGAAGCGGCGGCTGATTAAATAGAAAATCTGTGTATATCCAAGGTGAGACACTCTGTATGTAACGATATTACGTCATTCTTTTCGGCTGCTTATCCTTTTTGTCTTTCTCCTTTTGTTTTCGCTTGCTTTCATCCTGTCTCTGATGCTTGCTCTTATCTTTCTTTCCGCCTTTGTCTCCCATTGTGTAACCCGTCCTTTCAATTAATTACGCCCACCTTAAAGCACTTTCACTATACGTCTTGAAATGAAATGCTGCAATCATCATCGATCATTGCCCGGGTTGAATTCTATGGGAGGACTTTCCGGTTAAACGGACAACCTCCATGACGGTATCTACGATCAGGTCGGGTTGCGTGAAAGGGATCATATGATTGCTTTCCTCTGCTACGATAACGACCGCACCATCGATTGACGCGGCCATTTCGTCTAAAGCCCGCCACCATCCTTCCTGCTCCTCTTCTTCCGGAAAAGTCGGCAGGGCGCTCTTGATGATAAAGACCGGGATATCCTTCGGGACGATGGTTTTCTTCATTGTCTTCAATTTGGGACCGAGCCCGTCCCCCACCATTCGAACTAGAGCACGCTCTTGCTTGTTCAACTTATCGGGCCGTGATGTATCGAATGGAATCTTCCCGGTCATTGGATGATTGTCGAGATACTCCACCCCGAATATTTCGACGAATTCCGATGAGAACGGATCGATGAATACCATTCCGATAACAGCCTCGGGATTCTCGCTGGCTTCGATACGGATCATCCATCCACCGTATGAATGACCGACCAGAATGATATCATTTTCAAATCCGAGCTGCTTCAAGGACTCGAAGAGCCATCGGGACTCTGTTTTCATATCGCATGGAATCTCCGGCAGATCGCTTTTTCCAAATCCGGCGCGATCATAGCTGATGACGGTCGCCCCTGTTTTCTGCGCGAGCTTCGGCGCGATACCTTCCCATTCGGTCAGATCCATGCCGCCGCCGGCTTCAAGAAGGATGGTCGGGCTTCCTCCTTCGATTATCCGGAAATTAAGGTTTACACCTTCGACGGCAACGAGAGTATCGATGACGGTTGGCTCGCCCTCCTCCCCGGTTTGAGCGGGGGATCCGGCTGCGATTGTTGATACCCCGGCAGAAAGAATAATAAGTATAACCATTCCCATGTACATGCATTGCCGCCCGGTCAGGCACTTGCTCGATTTACCCGATCTCAATTTCTGCCTCCTTATTAAATGAAATGTTCAATATGCAATACGAGAATATAATGGGAAGGTTTCCTCCCTCGATTAGGACTGTCTTCCCGTGGCAAGACCTTCTTCGAGAAGATTTTGGGATTTTGTTATCCATTTGAGAACCTATAAGATGCATTTTATCCTCCAAGCATAATACTCTAGCAAACCATTATAAATCATGTGGTTAACCGGCCACAACGAAAAGTTTCTACTCCATGTTTCATCTTGACAAAAGTGACCGCGGGGGGAATATAATCCAGCGCGAGAGATTATTTAATTGTCCTAAAAGGGAAGGAGAGAGTCATGAGAAACAGCAGCGCGCGCGGGATCGTGTTCTTCGTTTTGGCGCTTTTTTTCATCTGCGCCTCGTCTCACGCGGACACCTACATGAAGCAGATCAAGCACACCGACGGCTTCACGATCATGGGACAGACGCAGCCCGCCAAAGACGAGACGACGATCACATGGATGGGCAAGGACCGCGCGAGAATCGATTTTGGAGATAATTCTTCCGTGATCGTCATCCCGTCCAAGGAGACGCTTTATTTTCTGAATCACGCCGATAAGACCTACTCCGAAATGCCGATGGATTTCATGAAGGCGTTCGACAAGGCCGTGGATGAGAAAGCGGGGGACGATAAGGAAGCGAAGGCGATGGCCGAGCGGATGAAGGGAATGACCGGCGCCATGATGAAGTTCGAAGCGACCGTCACCGAGACTTCCGAGAAGAAAAAGATCAAGGGATGGAACTGCCGCAAGTACATCGTAGAGCTGAGCATGCCGATGGGAAGCTCGACCGCCGAAGCTTGGGCTACCGAGGATATCAAGATGGATGCCGATCTCTTCAGGACCGCGTCAAACGCCATGATGGCGCAATACGACGGGTTCGCCGGCGTGATGAAAGAGATGAAGAAGGTGAAGGGGATAATAGTAAGCCAGGAGTCGACGGCCCAGGCGATGGGCGCCGAGGTCAAATCCACCGACGAGGTCACCGAGGTCACCGACAAGGCGGCGCCCGCAGGGACCTATGACATCCCGAAGGATTACAAGAAAGTGAAATAGCGCGATCATCAGCGAAGGAGCACCATCTTGCGGGTCTGCTCGAATCCCCCCGCAACGAGGTGGTAGAAATAGATGCCGCTGGCTACCGGATCCCCCCGGTCGGTCGTCGCCGTCCAGGCGACGTCCTGCCGCCCGCCGGTCATCCGCCGATCGACAAGCGTAGTGACGAGCCCACCCTTCACATCGTAAACGGAGAGCTTCACATGCAGGGGCTGCGGCAGGTTGAACCTGATGGTAGTCGTAGGGTTGAAGGGATTGGGGTAATTCTGCTCGAGCAGCAGGCCGGATTTCGGCAGATCGCCGTCCCCCGAGCCCGTGACCGTTTCGTTCACGAACTCGTAGATCGCCGTTTCGTAAGCCGACAGGGTGAGGCCGGTAATCTGATACGAGGAGTTTACCGTCACTTCAAGCGTGTCCCCCGGAACGAGCAGGTTGGCGAGCCTGTAATCTCCCGGCTCCAGGCTGCCCGCCGGACCTGTCAAGGTGATGCTGCCCAGGGCATTGGGCGCTGTGTTGAACATGCAGATCACTTTCTGCTGCTCGAACTTGCGCAGGAATGCTAGAACCGGCGACACGGAGCTCGCCAACGCATTATACGTGCCCCGCCTAAGAGCCGGCGTCGCGTTACGGACGCCGATCAGCGTCTTGTACCAGCTCAGAAGCGAACCCTGATCCTGCTCCTCTACGAGCACGTTGCTCTGCGTGTAGTCGCCGTTGACGGGGTACCAGGGCGTCCCTGCGGTGAAACCGGCGTTGGAACCGTCGGTCCACTGCATCGGAGTGCGGATGTTCTCGTGGGCGCCGCTTCCCGTCATACCGATCTCCTCGCCGTAGTAGACGAACGGTATTCCCGGCAGGGTCAGGTAGATCCCCGCGGCCGCCTTGGCTTTATCCTCGTCGAAGCCGAGGACGTTGAGCACGCGGTCCTGGTCGTGGTTAGTGAGAAATGTTCCGAACTGGAGGTAGGGGTAGAGACCGTAGACCTCGCCGGCCTTTATGCCGAGGTAATCCGCGTCTCCCCCGTTCACCCCGCCGAGGATCGCGTACGACAGGTCGAACTCGAAG
>CAZPAH010000012.1:30850-36189 GCA_964584495.1 uncultured bacterium
ATAAGTCGAGGCGGTCCTGGGTGACGTACTGAAGCACGATACTGGTGGAGGTCCAAGCTTCGCCGACCGAAACGACGTCCGGTTTCACCCCCTTCACGTACGTGTTGAAGTCGTGCCAGAACTGAAACGTCTCCGGGACGTTCTGGAGCTGGTCGCCTTCCTCGAATATATAAAGCACTGCATCCAGGCGGAAACCGTCGACCCCCACGGTATCGAGCCACCAGGCCGCCGTTGCGAACATCTCGTCCTTCACTTCCTGCGTCTCGTAGTTGAGATCCGGCATTCCCCCATAAAAGAGACCGTAGTACCAGCCCGAAGGGTTCCAGTGCCACACATCCTGCCCCCAGGGACCGGTCTGGCCGGGGTCGCTCGGCGACCAACGGAAGTAATCCCGATACTCCGGGTCGTTCCCGCTGGACGCTATGAACCAGGGATGCTGGTCGGAGCAGTGGTTCATGACGTAATCGATGATGACCTTGATGCCCCGCGCGTGGGCCGCCGCGAGAAACACCTCGAAATCGGCCATCGTCCCGTAATCGGGATTGATGGAGCGGTAGTCGACGACATCGTAGCCGTGATAGCTGGGAGAGTCGTTGATCGGCATGAGCCAGATGCCCGTTATGCCGAGATCTTCGTTGGTCCCGGGGTCGCCGTCGTTGAGATAGTCGAGCTTCTGCGTGAGACCCTGGAGATCGCCGATGCCATCGCCGTCGCTGTCGTAAAAGCTGCGCACGAATATCTCGTAGAAGACCGCGTCGTTCCACCAGTGGAGATCGCCGCCCCCACCCCCGCCGGGCTGGAGGTCGTCGTACCACACGAGAATATCGTTGCCGCTCTCCTGCACGGTGTAGCTTCGGTTATTGCCTACGCCGGGGAACTCTTCGCTGCCGTCCCACTGGCCGTTGATGCGGAACTTGAATTCGATGTACTCGTACGGTGTGAAGCCGTCGAGGGTGACCTGGTATATGGAATCGCCGTCGGCATCTGTGAGGGGCGTGAGCGGATCGGTGCCCCATCCGTTGAACGTACCGGCAAGATCGACGAAGTCGCTCTCCGGGTCGAAGTTGCCGAGCTCGATCTGGAAAGCCATGCGGACCCGGAAAGTTACGGGCACCGCACGAGCTGCGGTGGCGGCGGCGAGCACCGCCGCAAGTACCATGAAGGAGAGTGCCCTTGCCACGCTGCTCTTCATCGCTGTTCTCCCCTTCTTTAATCGGACATAATAAAAGTCGCTGAATTCTCGTCTAATGATAACACTAACCGGCGGGATTATCAATGCCGGCCCGGATCCCATTCATCACCCCGCTATCGAGCCATTTTAAAAACCAGGGTTCCGCCTGCCTCCAGATCCTTGTGATCGAGCATCGATCTATCGTAATCGCCGCCGTTGAAATCGATCGACCGGAGGAAATCGCTTTCGCCGCCGCCCTCTCTAACCACCATGAACTCCCTCCCATACCCCAGCTCGATCCTCGCCCTATCCACGCAGGGCGCTCCCAACACGTACTCGTTGCTCCCGGGGCAGACCGGGTAGAAGCCGAGGCAGCTGAAGATGTACCAGGCGGACATCTGGCCGCAGTCGTCGTTGCCGCAGAGACCGTCCGGGGCGGCGCGGTACATCGTGTCGACGATCTGCCGGACTCGCCGGCGGGTCTTCTCCGGGGCGCCGGCGTAGGAGTACAGGTAGGCTATATGGTGGCTCGGCTCGTTACCGTGGACGTAATTGCCTATCATGCCGCTGCGCGTGACGTCCTCGCTGTGGGCGATGTCCTCGTCGGAGACATTCATCACGAAGAGAGAGTCGAGCCACTCTACGAGACGGCCGGGGCCGCCGATCAGCCTCATCAGGCCGGGGACGTCTTGGGGGACATACAGGGAATAGTTCCAGGCGTTCCCCTCTATGTATCCCTGCCCCGCGACGCTGAGCGGGTCGAAGGGCTCGAGCCACGAGCCGTCGGAATTCCTCGCACGCATGAATCCCGTCGCCGGGTCGAAGATATTCCTGTAGTTCCTGGCCCTTCCGGCGAATTCCTCGGCCACCTCCGTCCTGCCGAGCGACCGGGCGAGGCTCGAGATGCACCAGTCGTCGTAGGCGTACTCGAGAGTCTTGGATGCCGAGTTGCCGCTGACATCCTCCGGGACGTAGCCGAGGCGCCTGTAGGCCTCTATGCCGTCGTATGCGCCGAAGTCGGCGCTTCGCAGGCACGCCTCCAGGGCGCGCTCACCGTCGAAACCGCGTATGCCCTTCATCCAGGCGTCGACGATCACGGGCACAGCGTGATAGCCGATCATGCACCAGTTCTCGTCTCCGTGGTGCGACCAGACGGGAAGGACGCCGTGGACGCTCTCCTCGCTGTGCGCGAGCATCGAGCGGATCATGTCGCCCGTCCGCTCGGGCTCGATAATGGTAAGTAATGGATGAAGCGCCCTGTATGTGTCCCAGAGCGAGAATATGCTGTAGTTGACGAAGCCGGGATCCCGGTGGATCTCCCGGTCGAGGCCACGGTAGGCGCCGTCTACGTCGCAGAAGACCACCGGCGCCATGCAGGCATGGTAGAGGGCCGTATAGAAATTGATCTTTCGCTCGCTTCCGGCCTCGATCGTTATCTTGGAGAGCTGGGCCTCCCACGCGGCCCTCGCCTCCCTTCTGGTGCGCTCGAAATCCATGTGGGGGATCTCGGCGCGAAGGTTCTTAAGCGCCCCGGCGGCGCTTGTCGGCGATAGGGCGAATTTCACGAGGAGCTCGCCGCCCTCACCCAGATCGAAGTCGAAATACGCTTTGAGCGCCCGGCCGGCGCGCTCGGGAAAGTTATCGTCCTCGTTGAACTTTCTCCACCACCCGTTATAGACGACATCCTCTTCGTTGTGAAGGCCGTAGGACCTGATCGGACGCGAGAAGACCATCGCGAAGTAGAGCATGCGCGTTCTCGCCCATCCTCGTGTCTGTCTCATGCCGGTGACCAGCGTGTCGTTCTCGACGCGGATCGAGGACCAGATCACTTTCCCCTTGTAGTTGTAGATGCCGTGCACGAGATCGAGGATCACGCGGCCTTCGGCGGGATTTCGAGAGACGGGAGTCTCGGGCGCCTTCCCCGAAAGAAATTTATATCTATGGAAGCCGACGCGCTCGGTGGCCGTCAGCTCCACCTCGATATCATAGTCCTTGAGCGCTACCGCGTAGTAGCCGGGACCCGCCTTCTCCGACCCCTTATCGTACCGCGAGCGGTAGCCCGAGTCGGGATCGCCTGCGGTGCCGGGGTTTAGCCTCAAGGTCCCGACCGCCGGCATCAGCAGGAAATCCCCTAGATCGGAGTGGCCGGTGCCGTTGAAATGCGTGTGGCTGAATCCAACGATAGTGGGATCGTCGTACTGATAGCCGGCGCAGTACCTGTAGACATCGGGGTTGTACCCCTTGCCGTAGGTGAAGAGCAGTGTATCGGTGTCGGGGCTGAGCTGCACCATCCCGAACGGCACCGCCGCGCCGGGGAAGGTATGTCCCATCTCGCGCGTGCCTATGAAGGGGTCCACATAGCTGCAGAGTTCGCCCGCCGGGGGAGCGGACGCACGGGCGGCGGCCAGGGCGCGGGATGCGTGGGCCTCACCGGGCGCCGGCGCGTTGAGAGCCGTGAAGGCGGCAAATAAAAGAATCGGTAGCGCCGATACGATCGGTGGCGAATATCTCATTTAAGGCTCCTTCACTGATTTGTCTACTCGATCACCTCCTGATAACATCACCGAAATTTCCCCGATTGACAACATTATCTTTCAGGAAATCGGCCAGGATACGGCCGGCCAGAGCGTTGCCCCGGGTGTTCCAGTGCGTGTCGTTGGGAAAGTAGAGCCGATCGTCGTCTCTGTGAAGCGAGCGGAGTTGGGGAAGCGGATCGAGGACCGTTATCCCGTGCTTTCCCGCGAACTCCCGCAACCGGTTTTGTGGAAGATCGAAATCGTACTCGTCCTCGTCGAGATCGAGCATCGCCATCACCCTGCCCCTCGTGGCGGTATCCACCTGAATTTCCGTCGGAATGATGTGCAGGATCCACGGCACTTCGGCCTCGCGGCACAAGCGATCGAAATCCACAAGGTGCGCTTCCGTCTCCCGCCACAGCTTCTCGATGCGGCCGGCGATCTCCCGCTTGTAGAGGCGAAGGCGCTTGCTCTGGATGTGGATATACATCTTGTTGATCGCGTACGGCTCGCCGCCGCGGGACGCCCCGGCGGCCTCACCGCCTCGAGGCTGCGCATCTATCATCTCGTACGCCTGGTGGTAGCGCCGCCCCAGCATGGCCGCCTTGATCCTGCTTAGTAATATCATCTCGCCCAGCACGAAGGCCCTCGATTTACGGAGCACATTCAGGACCGGATCTGGCGAGCCCACGTAATAGAGGCGTCCTCTGAAGAGCTCCCCCCGGACCGGGGTCATGTGAATATCGTTCCCAACGAACAGGTTCAGAATCACTAGATCCGGATGGAGCGAAATCCCCAGTGAGCGAAGGATGCCGACGTAGTTCTCGGGCGAATAGCCTCCGAGCCCCATCAGCACCATATGCACATCTTCAGTCTTACACGTCGAATCCGCCCGTAAACAGTCCTCGGCCACGCGAAGGAAGTTCTCCTCCAGGGGCACGGCGCCCCAGACGAACGAGTCCCCGATACCGAGAATCCGATAGGAACCTTCTGGTTTCTCGACAGGGTGGGACCGATCGCGAAACCCGAAGCCGTTGATGAAAAATTCTCCATCGGGTATCGCTCCGGCGGAGGTGGGACGGATTCGGTAGACCGCATAGGGGTCCGGGATGTAGAGGGAATCATCGGGGGCGGGCACGAACGCCAGGTATGCGCGAACGCCGAGCTCCACCAACACCAGGCCGACGATTAAGGCCGAAAGCACGATTATAACGTATTCGATTATCTTACGTCGCACGTCGTGTCCCCTATTATTTTTTCACAACGAGCGGAGAATATGACTTAATGCAATAGCGAGTGTCCCAAAACGGATCCGCTTTATAAAAATGTATACCAATGCGGAGGAGTCCTAGCAAGCGTTACAATCACGGATTGAAATTTTCTACCAGCCAGGCGTCCGCCTGTTTTTCGACTTTCGTAGAAATAATCTTACGGCCGTCGGCAGTCATCGAACCATACCCTCGCCCAGTTTCTTGATAATTTTATAATGTGAGATGGTTTTCCCTATCATGGTACTGGGATTTTAGCATGGGACAAAGGCGGGTTGTACATGAAAATGGTCGACCGTCCTATATTTATTCCGTACATGAATCACATGTTATTTCCAACTCTACACACCTTCATTTGATTCACTTATAAATATTTACGGGGGG
>CAZPAH010000013.1:0-20847 GCA_964584495.1 uncultured bacterium
TCCATCCCGGGCCGTCGGAGGAGATCTATAAAGCCCTTACGCTGGGAACCTCCGACTACGTGAACAAGAACGGGTTCTCCGGGGTCGTGCTGGGGCTCAGCGGCGGGATCGACTCGGCCCTGACGGCCGCGATCGCCGTCGACGCCCTGGGGCCTTCCAGGGTCACGGCCGTCACGATGCCTTCCGCTTTTACTTCCCGCGCCACGCTGGCCGACGCGCGGAAGCTGGCGGCGAACCTCGGCATCCGGCTCCGGGAGCTGCCTATCGGCGAGGTATACGAATCGTACCTAGATCTCCTGTCCGGCCCCTTCGCGGGGGGGAAAACGGGGATCCCCGAGGAGAATATCCAGGCGAGGATCAGGGGAAACATCCTCATGGCCCTGTCCAACAGGTTCGGCTGGCTCGTCCTGACCACCGGCAACAAGAGCGAGGTGGCGGTAGGCTACTGCACACTGTACGGGGACATGGCCGGCGGGTTCGCCGTGCTGAAGGACGTCCCGAAGACGCTCGTCTTCTCCTTGAGCAGGTACAGGAACCGGGCGGAGGGTAGAAACGTCATACCCTCTTCCACGATACGGAGAAAACCGACCGCCGAGCTCAAGCCGGGGCAGCTCGACGAGGATACACTGCCGCCCTACGGGCTTCTCGACAGGATAATCGAGATGTACGTGGAGAACGACATGTCTTTCAGGGAGATCGTCTCGAGGGGGATCGACCGCGGGACGGTCGGGCGGACGATAAGGATGATAGATCTCAACGAGTACAAGAGGCGGCAGGGGCCTCCGGGGATCAAGATCACTCCCAAGGCCTTCGGCCGCGACCGCAGGCTCCCGATAACGAACCGCTACCGCCTGGGAGGGAAATAGGAGAAATCGTGACCGGCGGACAATCATCCCACAGGCCGCGATGACGAAACGTACCGCGTGCTCTCACACAATCGATCCAGAACTTGAATCAGTCGATCTAGAACCGGAATCCGTCCTCGAGGACGGTTCCTTTCGGCACGACGATTATCCCGTCGCGCACGAATATCCTCTCGTCGGGATCGTCGTAGTTTCTCAGCCTCCCGGCATTCTCCAGGACGACCTTCCTTCCTATCCGAACGTTCGTATCTATGATCGCCTTCCTGATCACCGATCCGGGACCGATCCCGAGCGGCGGGACACCTTTCGCATCCCTCTTTCCCGAATCGAAATAGTCGGCCCCTATCACGAGCGAGCGCTCTATCAGCGCGCCCACGCCTATCCTCGAGCGGATACCGATTATCGATGACCTTATGGTCGCCCTGTCGACTATGCACCCCGCGTTCAGGATCGACCTTTCGATCTTACCCTCGTTCACCTTCGAGCCGGGCAGGAACCTCGGATGGGTATACAGGGGTGTCTCCGTGTCGAAGATGTTGAATTTAGGGACCGGCGCCAGAAGATCGATGTGAGCCTTGTAGAAGGCCTTTATCGTTCCGATGTCCTCCCAGTAGCCGTCATGCAGGAAGGCGCCGACCCTGAGCCGGTCGAGGGCCTCGGGGATCAGCTCCTTGGCGAAATCGATTATCCTCCTGTCCCTCTCCAGGGCCTCGGTGAGAACGTCGAACTTGAAGAGGTATATCCCCATCGAGCCGAGGTAGGGCCTGTGCCGGGCCTCGGTTGCGCGCAGCCCAAGCGCCCGGGTGTCGGTGCGCATTTCCCGCAGCGCCTTCCCCTTCGGCTTCTCCCTGAACTGCGTGATCCTCCCCCTCCTGTCGGCCCGAAGTATCCCCAGCCCCGGGGCCTTGGAGGGGGTCACCGGGCAGACGGCGATCGATATGTCGGTGTCCGAAGACCTGTGGTGCCTCACGAAGCCCCGGTAATCCATCTTGTAGAGATGGTCTCCCGAGAGGATAAGCACGTCCCTGCTCCCGTAGTCCCGGAGATGCGGAAGGACCTGTCGGACGGCGTCCGCGGTCCCCTGGAACCAATCGGAGGACGTGAGGGTCTGCTCGGCGGCCAGGATCTCGACGAAGCCCTCGCTGAAGTTGTCGAATCTATAGGTCCTCGAGATATGCTGGTTGAGCGAGGCCGAGTTGAACTGGGTCAGGACATAGATCCTGTCCAGCCTCGAGTTGATGCAGTTGCTGACCGGCACATCTATCAACCTGTAATTGCCGGCGAGGGGAACGGCAGGCTTCGATCTGTTCCTCGTGAGCGGATAGAGCCGGGTTCCCCTGCCCCCTCCGAGAATGACGGCTGTCACATCTTCCATCTCTTCACTCTCCGGCTCATTGCTCTTTCAACTCGATCTCCGTCACCTTTCCGAAATCGCTCAGCGGCCTGTCGAACTGCTGCATGTCGCCGACCACGAAGACCGTGAGCCTGTCGGGGTGAAGGTACTTGCGCGCCGCGTCGAGTATGTCGTTCACCGTGAGACGGGCGTAGATCTCCATATCCCTCTCGGGGGTATCGAGCGGCCTTCCCTGGAACTTCAGGTTCACCAGCCTTCGGACCATTCCGGACTTTGAATCGTAATCGAATACCTGGCTGTTGAGATACGAATCGACGGCGCTCGCCAGCTCCTGCTCGGTCGGGCCATCCACCCTGATCTTCTCAATCTGCTCTATGATGATCTTCATCGCCCTGCTGTACTCGTCCGCCTTCGTCTGGGCGAACGCCCTGAAAACACCTACCGCGAAAGGGTCGCTCCCGTATCTGGAACCCGCCGAGTACGCCAAACCCCTTTTCTCCCTGACCTCTTCGGTGATCCGGGAGGTGAATGAGCCACCGCCCAGTATGAAGTTCATAATATTCACCGCGCACCTGTCGGGATTATTCGAATTGATCCCCAGGTGCCCGATCGCCATGTATGCCTGGTTTATATCCTTGTAGGCATAGTAGTAATCGTTCCCCGGCCCTTCGGCGACGGCGGGGACCTCGGGTATATCGACCTCCGCGCTCTTCCATCCGGCGAAGACCTCCCCGATCTCCCGCTCCACCTCCGCCTTCGTGACGTCTCCGCTTATCCCGATGATCGCGTTGTTCGGATGGAAGTACCTGGAATGAAACTCCACCAGATCGTCCCGCGTAATCGCCCCGACCGACTCCTTCGTGGTCTCCCATGCGTACGGATGCTCTCCGTACAGCACCTTAGCGAACTCCCTGTTGACGATCGCCCGAGGCTCGTCGTTCTTCCTTCGTATCTCCTCGAGCATGTCCTTCTTCTTCTTCTCCACCTTGTCATCGGGCAGGAGGGGGTTCATCACGAGATCGGCCATTATCCCAAGGACCTCTGGGAAATCTTTCTTGAGACAATTTACGGCTATGAGGGTGCTGAGATCGCCTCCGAGTATCTCGATGCTTGCCGGGAGATACTCGAGCTCGTCGTTCAGCGTGTCGGCGGGCCAGCCGACGGATCCGCCGTTACGTATGACCCATCTTGCCGCCTCGTTTATCCCGTACTTTTCCCTTTCCGGGAAATATGTCTTTACCAGCATCACGAGATCGACCATCGGAATCTCGTGATCCTCGATGAGGAAACCCTCGAGGCCGCTCTCGAAAGATAACTCCGTCACCTCCGGGGTCTTGATCTCGAGCTGAGGATATTTCAGCTTGTCGGGATGCTTCCTCTTGCCTGCCAGAAGCGGGGATGCGAAAGCCGCAGCCAGCGCCACCGCAAGAAACGCGATAAGGACTTTTCTTTTCATTTCATGTCTCCTTCTTGCCTTTATTCCTTATCCTTCACGAACCCCGCCTCTTTCGCCCGCGCCCAGAGCTCTTTCGCATATTCCATCGCTTCCGCCTGCGATCTCATGCTCTGGAACCTCTTCATCACTTCCATCCGCTCCTCCTCGGGCAGGGACATCACGTAGGCCCTCAGGACCGCCTCGTCTATCGCCTCCTCGGCGCTCTCGTCCCCCTCCTCCCCTTCCTCCTGCTCGATCTGGACGCGGTAGGCGACCGTGCGGTTCTTGTCGATCAGGTACTTGTTGGCAACCGCCTGGAGATCGGCGGCCGTGACATCCTTGACCATCTCGTTCTGCTTGAAGACCGCCGTGTAGTCGCCCAGGAATATCTCCCCGATAAGGAGCTGGAAGGCGATTCCAATATTCGAGCCGAGCTGGCGGATGTTGCGGGCATCGAGCTGGTTCTTTATCCTCTGAAGCTCCCGCTCGGCGACCGGCTCGCTCTTGAGAAGCTCGATTTCCTCGTAGACCGCATCCTCCACTTCCTCGAGCGTATGAGGATGCATCGGCTCCACCTCGAATATGAGGAGGTTGTCGTACCTGTTCCCGGGCCCCGCATAGACATCCGGCGGCGAAGATGTAAGCTGCTTCTCCTCGAAAAGGGATTTGTACAGGCGGGATGTCCGCCCACCGGCGAGGACCTGAGAGAGAACGTCGAAGGTCACCGCTTCGGGATCGGGGTACACCGGCTTGTGATACCCCAGCATCAGCTTCGGGTTCGCCTCGTGCTCTATTACGAGCCGCCTCTCGCCCTGCTGCTCGGGCTCCCTCGTCTCGAGCGGTGGAGGTGGGGGCTGCGCCGGTATCGGCTCGAAATATTTCTCCGCCATCTTTCTCACGTTCTCCGCGTCTATGTCGCCCACGACGACCGCGGTCGCGTTGTTCGGCGCATAGTGCGTCCTGTGGTACTCGGCCAGCTCCCTCCTGTCTATCGTCAGCAGGTCGCTCATCCAGCCGAGGACGGGCCACTTGTAGGGGCAGGCGGTAAACGCGACCGAGTAAAAAGCCTCGGAGAGAACGTCATCGGGATCGTTCTCGCTGAGGCGCCTCTCCTCCATGACGACGTCGCGCTCCGACCAGAATTCCCTGAAGACCGCCGAATCCATCCTGTCCGATTCCAGGTCCATCCAGAGCTCCAGCCTGTTCGCCGGCAGGTAGACAAAATATACCGTGAAATCGTACGATGTGCCCGCATTCAGAAAGTTCGAGCCGTTGTTCATGTAGGTCTCCCACAGCTCGTTATTTATGATGTATTTCGTCCTCTGCTCCTCGAGCAGCCTTGAGATCTCAGCCCAGGCCGTCTCGTACTCCAGGTACATCTCGAGGTAGTTCTTGCCGTCGTCCTCGAGAAGATATTTTTTCGTAACCAGCTCGTCGGGGAGCTCGTCCATTGCCCTGATTTTCTCGACAAGAAGCATGTTCTGCTTGTACTTGTCTACTCCGACCTCCTCCTTCTCCTCGTCGGTGAACTCGTTGAGAACGCCTCGGCTGAAATCCTTGAAAATCTCGAATCGCCATTCGCCGATCTCCTTGCGCAGCGATATCGTCCTCTCACCCAGCTCGTCGGTCTCCTCGATGTAGGGTATCTCCTTTTTGTAGTCCTTCGTGCCGATCATCTTCGTTCCCTTGAACATCATGTGCTCCAGAAGATGGGAGATGCCGGTCACATTCGGCCATTCGTTGGCCGAACCGACATTGAACACGATCGCGCAAAAAGCTACCGGAGCCTCATGCCTCTCCACGACGAGAAATTTCATCCCGTTTTCGAGCTCTATCTCGTTGACCTTATCCTTGAGCGTCTCGGCTCCCGCCGGCTGCAGCAGCAAGACGGCGAGAAGGCCGAGCGTTGCGAGAAAAACTCCCCTGCCCTTTCCGTGCATGCTTCCTCCTTCCTGAGAGTAACCATCGAATAAATTGTATGCGTCCTACATGCCTCCGCCGGTTTTCGCGAAACGACACGCCCTCCCGGCGGTTCTCCCGCCCTCGTGCGGGATTCCGGCGGCCTTGAATGTTACCAGCAGAATAGGGGGCGCGCAACAGGTTTCCTCTCCGGGGCGGGGCGGCGCCCGAACCATCATCGGTCCTGCGGGAACCGGCGGCCCACTATCCCGTATAAGTTAGAGACCGCGCCGGCGGCCGCCGGTGACGACCCCTTATCGGCCTTGATTAGATGCGGGCTCTGTGCTAACTTCAGCGAGCCTGCAGCTGTGCATACGCGCAAGGCTATAAAGAGATAAATCGAGAAGGGACCAGGTAAGAGATGGATATGAAACGGATGTTGATCGCGGCGCTGACCGCCGCGGCGATCTTTACGCCGCGCGGCGGCGGCGCGCAGGAGCTTTTTGACCCGTCCTTTAAGGAGCCTTACTGGCAGCAGAAAGCGGACTACTCGATAGACTGCTCTCTAGATCCGTCATCGCACATCCTGACCGGGACGGAAACGATCAGGTACAGGAACAACTCCCCCGACACCCTCGTGGAGTTCCATATCCACCTCTACCCGAACGCCTACAGGGAGAGGATCCCCCCGATAGTGAGGGACTTCCTGCAGGGCACCTGGTTCTTCCTTATCGGACTCTCCGAATCGAAACGGAGCTGGATCGACCTCTCCCTTTTCCGGGTCGATGGGAAGGAGACTGAATACACGGTGGACGGCACGATACTGACATCGTCCTTTCCGAAGCCCCTTCCCCCCGGCGGCGAGACGACGATAGAGATCGCCTTTACCGAGAAGCTCCGCCCCTTCCTCGGCCGCTCGGGATACATGGGAAGGCACTACGACATAGCCCAGTGGTACCCCAAGATGGTCGTCTACGACAGGAACGGCTGGCATCCCGATCAGCTCCGCATGGGAGAGTTCTACGGCGAGTTCGGCTCCTTCGACGTCGAGATCACGATCCCCGAGGAATACGTGATCGCCGCTACAGGCACCCTCGTATCGGGTGATCCGGGCTGGACCAAGAACAGTCGTCCCGAAAGAAGGGGCCCCGAGGAGGCCTCCTCCGGAGGCTACGGCGGGGGTCACCCGGGAGGAGGCCATCCCGCCCACATCAAGATACCCGGCGGCAACGACGAGCGGCCGGCCGGCCCCCCGAAAAAGGTTCGTTTCCATGCCGATATGGTTCACGACTTCGCATGGTGCGCCGATCCATCATTCGTCGTAGAGGATTCGACATACAACGGCCACAAGATCATGGCATTCTACAGGTCCTGGAACCGCTCGTGGGCCGACTCCGCCCTTGCCAGGTCGGTACGCGCGGTCAAGTGGCTGGAGGATTTCGTCGGAGAGTACGGGTATCCTCAGATCAGCGTAGTCGACGCCCTTAACCACGGAGGGATGGAATACCCGATGCTGATAATGAACGGCAGCGCCGACGAGTCGCTGATCCTGCACGAGATCGGGCATAACTGGTTCTACGGCATGCTGGCAAACGACGAGAGGGCGGAGGCCTGGATCGACGAGGGGATGACGCAGTACCAGATGTACCTCTTCGCGGAGAAGCACTACGGCCCGTACGGCACCCCGCGGAAGAAGACATTCTGGTCGTCCTTCGACAAGCGACCGGAGATGTGGGAGGGATTGTCCCGGGCCGTGATTGCGTACCAGAGGAACGATTTCGCCGAGCCTGTGGCGACCCCCCATCACCTTTTCGGCAACAGCGCGCGTACGATGATATATCTCAAGGGTCCGCTTTTCATAAGAGCGCTCCACTACTACGTCGGCGACGAGATGTTCCGAAAGATAATCCATACCTATTTCGAGCGCTGGAAATTCAAGCATGTCGACGAGGCCGCCTTCCGGTCCGTATGCAACGAGGTCTCGGGGATCGACCTGGATGAGTTCTTCAAGCAGTGGCTTCACACGACGAAAGACTGCGATTACAAAATATCGGATTTCAAGGTCAGGAAAGAGGAGAACGGATACCTCGCCGACATCAAGATAGAGAGAAAGGGAGAGCTGATGATGCCGCTCACCCTCGCTTTCCGCCTAAGCAACGGGAACACGGCGACGGAGAGGATAGACGGCTTTCTCCGAACTATCGATAAAACGGTTCCCTTCGAGGAGAGACCTGTCTCGGTTGCGATAAATCCCGACAATGTGATTCTCGACACGTACCAGATCGATAACTTCTACCCGAGACGGAGGGATTTCGCCCTGGATTGCCCCCTTAACGATTATTACCCCCAGGACGCCTATCAGTATCGCTTCCTTCCGATAGGCTACTATAACGATATAGACGGGGGAAAGGCGGGGCTCAGGATACGCGGGAGCTACGACAACCTATACAGGAAGTTCACGCTGCAGGGACTTTACGGGTTCGAGAGCGGCGAGTTCGATCTCTATGGCTCGTTCGAGCATCCATTCAGGTACCTCGGCCGCGAATCCTTCCTGTCGGCTGAGGGATACAAGAGGGAAGGGCGCCGCGGCGCGTCTCTCGAGCTCACAAAGACGAGAAGAAAATTCTACTCCGACCCGCTGGCGAAACACTACTCGGCCTCGTTCATGTACCAGGAGCTTACCGACACGTCATATGTTTTCCCGGGAACGTACGATGAAGGAGTGAATCTCAAATCGAGCTTCTCGATGTCGCTGCAGCCCAAGACGGACATCTTCTTCGGCTCCCTTTATCTCGGTTTCGACCGATCGTTCTGGGGAAGCGATTTCAACTACGAGAAATTCACCATGATAGCCAGGATCTGGCCCACGCGGTACTGGCCGATCCCCCTCGAGCCCCGGATGAGGTTCTTCTTCGGACACAGCTCGATCGCTCCGCCCCGGCAAGAGATGTACAATCTTGCTGGGGCCGGCGCGCTCGACAAGGAGAACTTTTTCTGGCTCAGGAGCGTCGGTGCTTTCTGGAAGGATTACTACAACAACTACCACGTTCCCGGCAGCGGGAACCTGCGTGGATATTTCGACGGGGATTTCAGCTTCAAGAGGATCTTCTCCTCCAATATCGAGATGAAGCTCCCGTTCCCCCTGCCCCCGACCGGAAGGACCCTTTCAAGGAAGCTGCGCGGCAGGCAGCTCTACCTCTTCTACGACTGGGGCAAGGTTCTCGACAAGAGACCGATGGAGCTTGTCCCGGCCGGATTGCGAGGGTCTATCGGGGAAGATACATTCGACGAGATAATACAGGATTTCGGCATAGGGCTCAGGCTGTGGAAGGTTACGGCGGAATTCCCGATCTACCTCAGCCACCCGGCCCTTTCCGGCGAAGAGGAACGGTGGGATTTCCGCTGGACCCTCGGTCTGGAGGGGCTGTTCTAGGCGAACCGGCCCCGCTCAATCGAAGATGCCGCTGATAGCGGGATCCAGGTCGTCGAATCCGTGAAGCCACGCGACCCTCTCGGCGCGGAGCCTGTCCTTGAGCTTCAGAATCTCCTCCTCGCTGTAGAACCGCTTCTCGTCGAAACGGGAGAGATCGACACCCGGAACAGATACGGGGACCTCGTATCCCCAGTAATCCTCTTTCTTCCATTCTATCCTCGAACGGGCTATCTCTCGGATGAATGCGGCGGAATCCTGTATCTTGATCTTCTGCCCGGCGAGGCAGTGGACCGTTACCAGGTCGTAATCGGCCCTCTTCTTGATCCCCGATTCTATCTCCTTGAAGATCGATTCCATTTCCTCCCTGAGCCTGAACCTCTCACCGCCGTGTTCGATCTCGAAGCGGACCTGGTTGACTTTGAACTCCGCTTTTGTCCCATCCATAAGCTCCCTCTCGAGCTTCATCCCCCGCTGGGCGTGCCACTCGCCGGCCAGGTATTTCTTCAGTCTTTCCATCGATCCCGGTGAATCGAGGCTCTCCGTCTCGACGTCGACCGCCCTGCCACCGAACCCTCCCGTGTTGAAAAGGAAACACTGGATATTGGGATTCTTCCTCAGAATATCGTAGAAGATATTTCCCTCCTCGCCCGGGGATCCGACGATGAACGGGTTTGTGCCGACCTCGAGGACCGACTGTCCCGCCTTCGTCGGGTCGGCGGCCGAGGTGAGGATCGATTCGCCCAGCACGAATGAAGCCGCGGCCTGCTTGGTATCGAGCTTCATAACCGGGGGTATTATCGTTTCCCTTCTCGTGATGAAGAAGATCGTGTCGACGCGGTCGAGGTCTATCCTCTCGTCTGTGAAATCGAGATCCCTTCTGACGACGATGCCGCGTCCGTTGAGGCACTTGCCCCCCGGCACGTACGGATGATCGTACTTGAAGAAATCCACATCGAGGGTTTCCGGATCGACGTAAACGTTCTCGAGAACCGCCTTCGGATTGGTCGCCCCCGCATACAGGAGCGGCTGCCCCTCGCTCTCGAGCCCCTCGGTCTTGATATACGCATTGTCCTCGGTGCCGAAGGCTTCGCCGTTCCCCGAGAGAACAAAGAAGTCGTCCTGCCTTATGATCACCGTCTCGTTCTTATCCGGGTCGAGCCAGAAATGATGAACGGAAAGGGTGGTTTTCCCGGTCCCGCTCAACCCGAAAAAAAGAGCCCCCTTGTCCTCGAGCTTCCCCGAACGGTAATCGACGGCCCTTATCACCTTACCGCCGGCGTGAACCCCCAGGCCTCCTCCCGTACCTTTCTTGTACTTCACCTTCTCGTTGTACATCGCCATCCTGAGGTGTCCCTTCTTCACCTCCCCGAAGTAATCCGACCCCAGGGCGAAGGTAATCCTGCTGTCGGCATCGACAAGGATGCTCACCGGAGGAAGCCCCTTGCCCTCAGCGTATTCCTGCCATTCGGGTATCATCAGCTGGACCTGGTCAGGCCGGCGGCCCTTCCACTCGTCCGGAATGTCGAAAATCAACTTGTCCCACATTACGAGGAGCCTCGCGTATTCCGGCGTTACGATCGTCCTGCAATAGTGCCTGTGCTCAGGGTGAAGCCCCATCATCTTATCCATGACGAGCAGCCCGCCGCCCGACTCTATTATCTCCTCGAACCGCTCCGCCGCCGCTTCCAGTATCTTTCTCTTCGCGTCGTCGGGCTCTCCGAAGAACACCTCCGTCATCGAAGCGGACCTGCTCGTTTTTTTCGTCACGAAACAGGGAGACCCGTATCGGTTGAGCACGTCCCCGGCGCCCCTGACGCTCAGCGTCACCTTGTCCTTGAGCGAAAGGTCGAAGATCTTCTTCCTGTCGGCGACTAACTTGTCCGCCTTCTCGGCCGATGCGGTTATCCGCTCGACGAGACTCCACGTGAGGGTCTTTTTGGCGCTGCTCACCACATCTCCTTTGCTTCACCCCCACGTCGAAAGACATGACGGCATCGTGCTTCAAGTTGACATGCTTCGGTGGAGAACCCGCAGCGACATCTGTAACTTCCCGCTTCGGGCCTAGACTTTCAGCTGCCTGACGGTATCGATGACCGTGCCGTCCCTGTATTCGATAAGCGCGACTATCCGCTCCTCGAACTCGGGCTTTTCCGGTGTTCCGGCCATATCGACCGCCATATTTCTCAGCTCCCCGATTGTTTTTATCGGCAGGTCGCTGCCGCGCAGGCGCTCAATGAGATCCTGCCTGGCCGGATTTACCGCTACTCCGCGTTCCGTGACCAGCACGTCGACCGTCTCCCCGGGAACGGTGACCGTCGTCACGCTGTCTACGATCGTCGATAGGCGCCCCCGAAGAAGCGGGGCCGTGATGATCGTGATCTGCGCATCGCATACGTCGGCGAACCCCCCGATGCCGTGCAGAAGCCAACCGTCCGTGTGCGTGTTGACATTCACGTTGAAATCGAGATCTATCTCGGTCGCTCCGAGAACGGCCGTCTTTACCCTTGTGGCGAAGTTGCCCTTCGTGTGGTAATTGTACGATGTGAAGGGATCGGTCTCGATGTGGTTGGCATTCTCCCTGAGCGACCTTATGCCCACCGTGTCGAAGCATTGCCCGTCCAGTATGCAGCCGATCAATCCTTCCTCCAGCATATCTACGAGAAACTTGTTCGATCCTCCCCGGGCAAAAGACGCTTTCACACCCTTCTCCCTCATTATGTCGCCTATATATTTGAGGAATGCCAACGATATGCCGCCGGCACCGGACTGGAAGGAGAACTCCGGCTCGTCGATCACTCCGATATCGTTGACGAACCGCGCCGCATACCTGGCAATAAGCTGCCTTGTAGGGCTTTTCGTGATCCTGGTGGTTCCGGACACTATTTTCTCCGGGTCTCCGAGCCTGTCGACAGTGCATACATGATCTACGTTGCCCCCCCTTATCACCCAGGGGTAGTTCGGGAACGGGACGAGGTTGTCCGTCACGACGATCACCCTGTCGGCGTAGAGTGAATCGGCGAGGGAATAGCTCATCACTCCGCAAGCCGACGGCCCGTTCATGCCGTTGCAGTTGCCGTGCGGGTCGGCCGAGGGCGCGGCTATAAAAGCGACATCTATATGAAGATCCCCGTCCTGTATCGCCCTGTACCGCCCGCCGTGCGATCTGAGGATGCAGGTCTTACTCATCTTCCCCAGCGAACAGGCCCTTCCGACGGGTCCGTTCATCGATCCCTCTATGTGAGTTATTACGCCGTTCTCGATATGCTTTACCAAAGGCTCGTGAATCGGGAAAAGCGCCGAAGGGGCCAGCGCCAATCCCTTAAGCCCGCGCGCGGCCAGCTTGTCGACGACCATGTTAATCAAAAAATCGCCGTTCCTTATATGGTGATGGAACGAGACCGTCATCCCGTCCTCGATGCGGCAAGCGTCGATGGCCTCGTCGAGAGATCCGAGAAGCTTGTTCCCGTAGTCCACGACCGCCCTTATCGGCGGCCCCACCTTTCTCCCCCCCCCGTGATCGGCGTGGGCTCCCATGAAAGGTTTTATCTTCCGTCCGTCGATTTCATCCGGGATCATCCGCCCTACGGCGTTGCGGACCATCTTCATGACCCTCCCCCTGTCGATCCTTGGCCTGATGCCGGCCCGCCTCCGTTATCGTCCCCGTCCAGAAGATGGAGCGCTTCCGCGAGCCGCAGAATCTTCCTCGCCCTCGCCTCAATCGGCGCGTCTATCATCTTGCTCCCTATAGTGGCCACCCCGCTTCCCGCGCTTCTGGCTTTTTCGATCGCGGAGACGACCTTCTTCGCATACTCTATCCGTTCCGGGGTGGGAGCGAATACTCCGTGTATCGGCTCTATCTGAGCCGGATGGATCACTCCCTTCCCTTCGAACCCGATGGCCATCGCCTCCCGCGTGCTCTCTATAAGCCCCTCCATGTCCCCGGTGTCCGAGAAAACTGTATCGATCGCCTGCACTCCCGCCGCCTTGGCGCCCAGCACCAGAAGGGACCGGGCGACGAAACTTTCCTTTCCCTCCCTGGTTCTTTCGACACCGATATCGGCGGTGAAGTCCTCGGCGCCGAAGCAAAGGGCCACGACCCTTTCGCTGGCGGCTCCTATCTCGTACGAGTTGAGTATCCCCCGCGCGGTCTCGATGAGGGGCATGAGCAGGACCGGATTCTCGATCCCTCTTTCATTCTCGACCCTCGAAGCTATCTCCTCGACCTCCTTGACATCCGACCCCTTTTCGCATTTGGGTATGAGTATCGTATCGATGCCAGCGGGGACGATCATCTCCAGGTCTTCCCGCCCGTATTCGGTGGAGAGGGGATTGATCCTGACGATCCTTTCCGAATCCCCGAAATCTACGGTAAGGAGAGTGTTTCGAACAAGGACGCGCGCCGCGTCCTTCTCCAGGGGCGCAACCGAATCTTCCAGGTCGAGAATGACGCAATCGGCTCCGAAAAGACCCCCGTTACGCATCAAGTCGGGATTATTGCCGGGCATGTAGAGACGCGTTCTCCGCAACCTCCCGCGCCGTGGCGGGCCGTAATCTACCTTCTTTTCCGGGAGACATCCCGGTTCCTTCACGAGGTAAATCCTTCTCGCCGCAGCCTCGATCCTCGCCTGGATGACGTAATCGAGAGCTCCCATATCGTTGATCTTCAGCGCGCATTTTTTCACTCCAAGCGCCGACAGGGAAGCCTGCGCCGTTTTGCGAATGCTGCCGCCGAACATATGTCCGACCGTGCTTTCGATATCTACCAGACACCCGTCACTATCAGATTTTTTGAGATTAACGTAAAGATCGCCCTTTTGTTCGAGTCTCCCAGCGTGCGTTTCATTCAATTCACTCATGCCCCCACTTCCGCTAAAGGTCAGGACCCGGGATAGCCAAACCGCCGCGGCCGGCATCTCCTGTTGCCGTATCTTTCGGCGACGCCAACACTCAATCTAATCGATCGAATTTTCAATGTCAAAAGGGATCGGTGTAAAAATCGATAAAAATCGCCCCGCACCCTATTTCCCCTCTACTCTTATCTTTTATCTGCGGGATTGGGCGGCGCGGTAAAATAAGGGGCGGACTGCCCGACAGTCCACCCCTCAGGTCCCGAAGGATTTGAAAAAATCTTGCTGCTCAAGCCCCTTCGGCTTTTAACACCCCCGTATGAACCTTTCTCTTAACGTTGGGGGGGAGGCCCCAGTTGATATAAGAGTAACCGCGGGCTCAACGATAGGTGTCTTGCATCTTGTTTAATATCAAATAATATGCCATAAATTACGCATAATTGCGCATCGGTCTGGGGATGGGTAGTCCACACCACGCAATAATTGTGCATAACGCATATAACACGATAAATTATCGGCCGATACAGAAAGAGGCGGCGGCGGCGCGCAAACAGTATTTTAGCGGTTTTTCAACATATTTCTATTTTTTTGAGCGGGGGGAAGCTTATAAATTATTTTAACTCATTGTTAAACCGCGTAAACAATTTTTCCTCAAATGTCAAACACGTGTACGGTGTTGCTCGATCTTCTTTCCCTTGTTGGAATTCCGGCAGTCAGCACTATCTTTCCGGCAAATCCCGCCTCCCTGACCTTCTCGCGGGCTATGGCAAATATCTTTTCAGTATCCTCTATGCGTTCTACGGGAACCGCCCTGACCCCCCAGACGAGGGACAGCTGCCTTACGACGGGGATAAAATCGGTAAGGGCAAGGATCGGCATCTCCGGTCTTCGCCTTGCAACGAGCTGCGCCGTCTTTCCCGAATGAGTCAGAACGACGATGGCCTTGGCTCCCACCTCCCCGGCGATCTTCACAGCCCCCGAGCAGACCGCGTCTGCTAGCGCTTCACCCTTTCCGGGACTCACCAACCCGTCGATATCTACCGGCGTGAATATCTTCCCTCTGTATGATTCCATCTTCTCGATAATCCTGCTCATCATCTCCACCGATTCGACCGGGTAACGTCCCGTCGCCGTCTCGGCGGAGAGCATCACCGCATCCGTGCCGTCAAGAACGGCATTAGCCACATCGCTCGCCTCCGCCCTCGTCGGTCTTTCGCTCAACACCATCGATTCGAGCATCTGCGTCGCCGTTATCACCGGTTTTCCCCGCTGCATGCATGCCGCGATGAGTTTCTTCTGGACTACCGGCACTTCCTCCGTAGGAATCTCCACGCCGAGATCCCCCCTGGCTATCATCACCCCGTCCGTCTCGAACAGTATCTCCTCGAGGCTATCCAGCGCTTCCTGCTTCTCTATCTTCGAGACGATCCTGGCGGTCGAATCGGCCGCGCTGATAAGTGTCCGCAGCTCCCTTACCTCGCCCGCGCTTCTCACAAAAGATAGCGCCACTAGATCGACTCCCAATTCGAGGCCGAACTGGAGATCCTCCCTGTCTTTTTCCGTCAGAGCCGGCGAGCTCACCTTCACTCCCGGAAGGTTCACTCCTTTCCTGGATGTGAGGACCCCACCGTGGATCACCCTGCAGCGCAGATCCTTTCTCCCAACGGCCTCGGCCACCAGATGAATTATCCCGTCGGATAGATAAATGTTGTCCCCGGGTTCGACGTCCTTGGGAAGGTCGGGGTATGTGACGAAGATCACCTTTTCTCCAGCGGCACCCGGATCGGTAGTGAGGGTGATGACGTTGCCCTTCTCGAGATCTATCTCTCCACCCGGGATATCGCCTACCCGTATCTTGGGTCCCTGCAGATCCTGCATGATCGCCACGGTATTGCTAAGTTTTCTCAGCTTCTTGTAAACTTCCCTGTGTTCGTCGTAGCTCCCGTGAGAGAAGTTCATCCTTGCCACATCCATGCCGGCCTCGACGAGTTTCGCAAGCGTCTTCTCGTCCCACGACGCCGGTCCTATGGTGGCTACAATCTTTGCCCTTTTCAAACACCACCTCCGTGGAAAATCTTTACAGGACGCTCTTTCGGCGATGATATCAGCTTGGGGCCCGCGGGGCGATGAAAAACGATGACAAAACATGGAAGGTCACTGTAAGATTCAACAGCCGCAAAGGGCCGAGAGGGTCGCGGCAGGAGGGCCTCCTTTTTGAAAACAAGTGTATTGCACATAATCTATTCGCTTTACAGGGGCGGTGCGGAACGGTCGATAGAAACCCTTCTGCTCGGATCGAGCGCCGGCAAATATATTCATACAGTCTGCGCCCTGGAGGACGGGGGGGACCTGGTCCACAGATTCCGCTCCCTCGGCACCGAGGTCGTCGTTATGGAGAAAAGCCGAAGGGGAAGGCTCTCTCTTCTCCCTAGGCTTTCTTCCCTGATAGGTCGCACGAAACCGGATATTCTGCATCTTCATAACTCCCCGGCCGGTTTCTGGGGCACCATCGCATCGGTCACGGCGAGACCGAGGATCCCCATTGTACGCACCGAGCACTCTCCCTGGAGACCCGACGGAATGAACCCGGTCTACAGGGCGCTCTACCCACGGTTGGCCTCCAGGGCGTCATCGATAATCGCCGTATCGGATCATGCGAGGAGAAGCTACACCGACCGTTTTCCTTTCCTCGGTGAACGTTTTATCACGATTCATAACGGGATCGATCCGTCTTCTTTCCTGGCCCTTCCCGACAAACGCATATGCAGATCGATCCTGTCCCTTCCGCCCGACGGCATGATCGCCGGGACCGTCGGCCGCCTCGTCCCGGTCAAGAATCATCTTCTGCTCCTCGAAGCCTTTGCGACGGTAAGAAAGGCCGTCCCGGACTCCCACCTCGCGATCCTCGGCGACGGCTCGCTTGAACCGGCCCTGCGCCTCGCCGCCATCGAGCTGGGCATACACACCGTAGTCAGCTTCTTTCCGCCGACTCCAGAGGTGGCGCGCTTTCTCTCTTCACTCGATATCTTTGTTCTGTCTTCGGATTCCGAGGGCCTTCCCCTGACCCTTCTCGAGGCGATGGCATCACGAATCCCTTCGGTGGCCACATCTGTAGGAGGAATCCCCGAAGTGATCAGGGACGGAGATAACGGCATCCTTGTTCCGGCCGGATCTCCGGCAGCCCTCGCGGGCGGGATGGTGGAGCTTATGAAAGACCGATCGAAACGTCTCTCTGTAGGCGATAGGGGAGTCGAAACGATAAAAAACCGCTTCTCGGCCGAGAGGTTCATAGAGGAAACCGAGGCTGTCTACGACAAGGTTCTTCAAACCGGCCGGTAAGGGGCCGGCCCACGATCGCCTGAGTGCTGTCCGGAGATATTTTTCTACGGTTCGATTTCTGCAAGGTAAATATCACGCGCGCCGAACCTCCCGGCGCCTGTATGCCCCGCGATCACGACATTTCCTCCCCTGCCCACGGCAAGGGCGCTCCCCCAATCGGTGTCGGGCCCTCCCAATGTTCTCTTCGATATAACTGCGCCGTCCCGATCGAGTCTGACGATGAGTATATCGTTATTTCCCCCTACCGACTTTGTCGTTCCGCATGCCAAGAAATCGCCGCCGTCAATTTCCACTATTGAAAATCCATAATCGTAGAACGGTCCCGCCCCCACGTTCCGCTCCCATATCAACTCTCCACGTTGATCCGTTCTCACCACGAGCATGTTCATAATATCTTCTGCATTCGTGTACCCGACCGCCACGAAACCGCCGTCGCTGCATGTCTTCGCCCCACAGCACCAGTCGAAGGTCGTCCCGGCCCCTTCGGGGAGGCTCGAGTCGAGCTGCCCTCCGATCGATTCGGCTCCGATCTCCCTGCCGTCCGGGTCGATTTGGACAAGGTATATATCCGAGTTTCCGCCCCCGAACGTTCCCGTTGCGCCGCCTATCATGAAATTTCCGTTTTCGAGCCGGCAGATCGATCCGGCGTACTCGAACCTTGCACCCCCATACGTTCTGGACCACTGCTCTTTGCCGTTCTCATCGATTCTTACGATGAAAATATCCTCTTCTCCGGCTCCGAACGAATTTGTGAATCCAGAAAGCAGATACCCGCCGTCACCGTCTTCACAGGCCGCCGTGCCAACATCCCAGCCTCGGCCGCCGTATGTGCCCGACCATACCTCGTTCCCCTCGAGATCCACTTTGACCGCTAGGAGATCCCTGGAGCCTTCGCCGTAGGAGGTAGTGTACCCGGTCAGCAGGTAGCCGTTATCCGATACACAGCATCCGAATCCGTACTCGGTCCCCCTGCCGCCGAAGAGGCGGTACCACTGTATCCCACCCCGGGAATCGGTCTTCAGGACCAGCATGTCGGCATCGCCGGTGCCGCGGGAGAAGGTATATCCCGTGACGAGGAATCCTCCGTCGAGCGTCGCGGCGACCGCCCCGCATCCTTCCGATCCGATTCCCCCGATGACCTTTTGCCACAACGCTCCTACTCCCGCCATATCGGCCGCGGCGGAACCTATTACCCTTTCCCCGGCGGCAGATTCATGCCCCCCGCACCCTCCCCTTTCCTCTATCATCGTCGCCAGGGCCATCGGAATGAAATAGCTGTAGTACTGATCCCTCGAACCGGTCATGATACATCCCTCTATCCGGGGGGGCAGATCTTTTCCGAGAAAGACGGCTCCCGCCCTCTCATATTCTTCCCTGAAGGGCGGCTGCCCGAGGATCTTCTTCCCCCTCACAAGGTCGGCGGCGGCGAGAACGCGGGCCCCCGAACATACCGCAGAAACGGGAACGTCCCCGATAACCGCCTTCCTCACAACTCCTATCGCCTTCTCGCTCGATATCACATCAGAGAACGGGTCTCCCTGGTAGTATGACGTGGCCGGCATTATCGCCAAGGCATCGAAGTAGTCTATATTTACGATCTCGTCGAACTCGATATCCGCAACAACGGGGGGTACTTCAAGATTAGCGGCGAAGAAATCGCATCCCGAGACGGTGTCGCTCATGCCGGCAACGGTTACGTTCCATCCGTACTGTTCGAAGGCATCCCGGTTGAGAAAGGAGTTGGCTCCGAATTTTTCGCTCAACAGGACAAGTACATTGATCCCTTTCGGCCGGAACTGCTCCCTGATCCAGCCTTTCAAAGGCTCCTCAATCCGTATAAGGGCGTTCCAGTGCTGATAATTGGTGAAGAAATCGTACCTGGCCGTTACGAGATCGTTCAATCTCCCTGTTCTTCGCCTCTCCGGGATCTCGGAGTAGAGATTCAGCGGATAATTGTATCTCTCCGACATTTCCACCATCCGCTCGCGGGGCATAGCGGCCAGGATCGTGGCAGAAAGAATAGCCTGGTGTACGAATACCGCGAATCGAAAATCGCTCCTGTAGAGATCGAGATAGGCGGGCTGTCTGTAGTATCGCAGGAAGTTTTCCCGCCATTTCCGCAGCAATCCGATCTCCGGTCTTACGACAAGGTGTCCCGCGTTGAAGTACGGTCTTATATCTATATCTTCCACGTTCGGTTTCATCGGGAAGACGCGCTCCGGAGGAACATCGCAATCACCGTAGACAAGAGACCAGAAACGGTCCGGCGGCACACTGTATATGCTTCCCACCTGTATATGATGCACCGGGCGATAGGCGAGATCGACCCCGGCGGGAAGAACGAATTCTTCCGGCTCGCCGATCACCATGTTATCCGGATCGAGCCATACCAGGAATTCGCATTCCCCCTGCGCGGATCTCTCGGCCTCCGCCGCGGCGGAGGCCTTCGCCCCGAGCGGAAATCGCAGATCCTTCTCATCTATCTCGAACATTCGGATCTCCACTCCCAGCTCCGAGAGTGTTTTTCGCACCGTCTCGCTCAACTCCTTGCCCCGACCGGGGACCAGCACCCAAACAGGCGCCGCCGAGAACCGCCCTCCGAACTCCCTTATGGACCTGGCCCAGATCGTCGCTTCGATCTCGTTGATCCCCGGGATCACCATCGCGGCGATAACGATCCTCTCCTCCCCGCCAGCAACAGCGGCTTCGGCGCTCCGGCGGCCGATAACGGCAGGATCGGCTCCCAGGAGAACCGCCACCAGCAAAAGCAGCTTCATTGCCTTTATCATAATCTCCTCCTTGAACAAACAATACATAAGCCCTTACTTAATAGCAACAACATTCAGCGCGGACGGGGCGGCATCCCCACACTTTTCGAAATATGCGTGGTCATACTCTGGATTTTACCGCCGGAATATGGTATCTTGCCTTCTATGGAAAAGAGAAGACTGGGAAGAACCGACATGAACGTCTCACCCGTCGGGTTCGGCGGGATTCCGATACAAGGGCTTTCGGCTGGCGATGCGCAGAAACTTCTCATGAAGGCCGTCGACAGCGGAATCAATTTCTTCGACACTGCCAGGGGATACACCGACAGCGAGGAGAAGTTCGGCCGGGCGCTGTCCGGCAGGCGCGGGGAGCTATATATAGCCACCAAGGCGATGTCGCGCGATGCACGTTCGATGGAACGCGAATTGGAGGCCAGCCTGCGAAACCTTAGGACCGACGTGATCGATCTCTACCAGCTTCACGCCGTGGGCACCGCCGGGCAGCTCGACAGGGTCCTTGGTCCGGGAGGAGCATACGAAACGCTCGCCAAGGCCCGCGAAAAGGGGAAGATACGCTGGATCGGAATAACAGGACATTTCAGGCCCGTCCTTCTGGACGCGGTCCGCACGGGGCTCTTCGACACGGTGCAGGTTCCATTCAATCCGATCGAAACCGAATGGGCGGAGGACCTCCTCCCGACGGCCCGGCGCGAGGGCGTGGGCACGATCGGGATGAAACCTCTGGCGGGGGGAGCGATACGCAACGCGGCCCTGTCGATCCGCTACACGCTGGCCCGAGGTATCGATCTGTCGATCCCCGGGATGGACGCGATCGCCCAGGTGGAGGAGAACATCTCGGCGGCAAGAGGTTTGAAGGATCTCACGGAAGACGAGCTGGCGGCGCTCGAG
>CAZPAH010000013.1:20857-35720 GCA_964584495.1 uncultured bacterium
AGGAAAAAAAGCTCTGGGGAGGAATATTCTGCCGCCGATGCGGATATTGCCTCCCTTGTCCCGAAGGTTTGAACATCCCCTTTCTTCTACTTATCGAGGGGTATTATTCCCGTTACGGTCTCAGAGAATGGGCCCTCGAAAGGCTTGAGGGCCTCGAGAAGAAGTACGCCTCCTGCACCGGCTGCGGCGAATGCATCGAAAAATGTCCATACTCGCTTCCCATCCCCGATCTGATGAAGAAGGCCGGCTCGATCGTATCGTGAACCGCCTCTTTCCCTGGCACAATACTTGTTCTACAGGTAGAAAAACCTGTTGACAGCTTTGCCTGCGGTCGAATATTGATTGTTATGAAATATGGAAATTCCTGCAATACCAGGTGTTCCATGAAACGGACAAGGCTGACCGCCTGGCGGCGCCGAAGGGGCGTGGCAGGCCTTCACCCTGGAAGTGAAAGAAAATATGCCGGAGTCGGCCGGGACGGAGAGGAGGCGAGGCGATAGTCTTATCTGATAAAACTCCATGGAGAAAGATTTATGCCGGGCTCGGCCCGGAGAAGAAGGCTGGTTAGACTTGTTTAAGCTGGAGGTACAATAATGAAAAATATCTTAATTATTCTTGCCGTTGTCCTGGTGCTTACATCGGCGGCCGATGCGCAGCCACCAAAGGGGTACATGGCGCTTTACTCCGACACGCTTCGTACCAGCTATTGCCCTCCTTCGGCGGGCCTTCCCTACTTCATTACGATGTACATCATAGTCCTGCCCAGCGGCAACGGGTTGCAGGGAGCCGAATTCGCGATCGATTTCCCCGATGACCCCGGCCTCATACCAACCTTGCTGACCCCGCACCCCGATATAGTTCTTACAAACGGTTCGCTGGCGGACGGTATGACCGCTTCCTACGGAAACTGCCATACCGACTGGACCTGGATCTTCTCGCAGGCGTTTTTCGTCAATACGGCCGCCCAGCTGTCTCTTACTCCAGTCAAGAAGACCGGACCCAATGCCGGAATAATGGTCTCCACCTGCGGCTTTCCCTACCCGCTGGAAGAGGTTTATTCATACAACAGCTTCTACATCAACTACACCGACGGCGTAGACCCGGAGTGCTCCACACTCGGGACGGAATCGAAAACCTGGGGCGCTATAAAAAGAATGGAATATTAAGACCTCCTTCGGGGATCAATCCCGGGGACGAAGAGGACAACCAAACGAAAAGGCTCCCTCCAAGGGAGCCTTTTTACTTTCATTCTATCCCGTGCGCCGCGGCGCTCCGCTATCTCGCCAACCCTCCCCCGATCTTTCGGAACTTTTCGACCGCTTTCGAGGCCAGCGTTCTCTCGATGCCGCCGTCGCCTTCGAACCCCGTGAGGATCCCGATCCTTCTTCCCGAAAGAAAGATCGTTACCCTTCCCCTGTAAGGCGCTTCACCGGTCCCTTCCGTGTATTCCCCTTTACCGCTTCCGGTCTTTTCCACCACGGCACCGATCTCCCCCGCGTACCAGTCGAATACCCCCTCTGCTTCCTTTTCCGTCTCCATCGTAATGATGTAGAGTCTGCCGTTACCCCCTCCCTGCTCATACCTCGCGGTAAAGGCTGGCGGGAGCTTGCCGGTGCCGAGGACTCCCTCGGTCAGATAGGTCGTGCTGTGAGCGATCATCCCGTCCTCCGGGAAAAGTGACAGCTCGAGGGGCGCCGCGCCGGGGTCGGTTATCTTCCCGCTGATCGCGGCGGCGAACTCTTTCAAGGCTTTCCCCGTTTCACCGCCCTCCTCGTATCCATATATCCTCACGAAGAAGTCGCCCTGCCAGAAATTCAGCGAAAGGTCATCGCCGAAAGCCTCGTTGCCGAAATCGAGAATGGCGGCTCCGGGAGACCGGTGCTGGCTGTAGATTCCGAAAGCCATAAGGCTGTTCTCGTGCTCATAGATTTCCACCTTCAGCTCTATTCCACCGGGGCCGGTGTAATATTGTACGAGGGCTTTTTTGAATCCATAAGCCAGGAAATGCTCGGCCGCGCCGTCTATATATTCCCAGAGATCCTCGCTGTCGTATAAGCCGCTTTCCCCGTCTGTCATCCACCCCCTTATCTCACCTGACGCGGGCAGAAGCTTTTCTATCTCCATCGGCTGCCTGCTCTTTTCCGCCGCGAAAGAGGCACTCCCCGCCGCCAGCACAGCGATCAACGCGGTCACGAAACAGATCTTTCCCTTCATCTCGATAACCCCCGGCTTCGGACGGGCACCATCCGGCACCACGGCCGTCCCGTCCACGTAAAAGAACTTGCGCCCCGACCCCTTTTTCCTCACAACGCACATTATATCCGCATCGCCCGCCGGCATCAAATCCTTTTGCCGCCGCCCCCGCGGCCGCTCATTAATCTGGAGATAGTTCTCCAAGGATGTTATATTGGTACGAAAGGAAGGGGCATCAATGGGATTTTTCAAGCGCCTTATAGGCATTGAAAGCACTCCGGGGGAACCCGAATCTCTCTCCGACGAGCTTTTCGAAAGCAGGGTCCTGGAAAACGATCTTCCCTGTTTCGTCTACTTCTTCCATCTATGGTGCTCGTCGTGCCAGGTCACCGGAAGCCTCCTCAACGAACTGGGGCCCGGCTACTCGGATAGAGCCCATTTCTTCAAGATCGACGTCAACAAGAACCCCCACACCGCCACGCTAATGAATATCACGGGAGTACCGACGATAATCTGTTTCAGGGACGGCATGCCGGTGGATGTTCTCAGGGGACTCGAGCCCCTCAATCCCCTCAGGCAGTGGATAGAGAAGAATCTCGGCGAGCCGTCCGTCCGTGGTGGGGATGAAGAATGACAGAGCTTGATATCGGGGGGAAATTGCTCAGGCTGGTCATGGGAGATATAACTAAAGAGAAGGTTGGAGCGATCGTTAACGCGGCGAATACCCGCCTCGCGGGAGGGGGCGGTGTAGATGGCGCGATTCACAGGGCCGGAGGCCCGTCTATCATGGCGGAATGCGACGCGATACGCGCCGACAGAGGGGGTTGCCCCACCGGCGGGGCAGTCGCGACGACCGCCGGAAATCTCGACGCGCGCTGCGTCATCCACACGGCGGGCCCTGTTTGGCGGGGCGGCGGCAGGGGGGAAACGCTCCTCCTCGCTCAATCATATTCGAATTGCATGGCCCTTACCGAGGAGATGGGCTGCAGGACGGTCGCTTTTCCCAGCATATCGACCGGCGCTTACATGTTCCCCATCGATAAGGCGGCCCGCATCGCACTTGAAACGGTTTCGGAGGAGCTCGAAAAAAGGGATATCGATGAGGCGAGATTCGTTCTCTTCAGCAAGTCCGATCTTGATATCTATTCAGGCGTACTCGCCCAAATAGCCGAGGAGAGAACATAGAACGGAGGTTCCGCAGGTGAAATTCGCAGGCTTCCTTCTCTTGATAGCCGCCCTGCTTGTTCCCGGCGGAACGGCCCGCGCCGCCGGCGACGACAACTTCTTCTTCACGGCGACGGCGGGAGGCAGCCTTCCCTTCCTGCCGAACCTTTCCGGCGAGCTCGATGCCCAGGGGGAAAAGGGACCGGCTCCCGGCTTGAATCTAAAGATCTCTCTGGGCCGCACGTTGAGCAGCAGGAACTGGGCGGTCGAGCTCCTTGTGACCCTGTCTCGTTACCCGTCATTCAATTATGAGAACGACTACGAGGACTTCACCGGCAAATTGCTTCATTTCGACTACGCGGTGGTGGGCAAGAGGTGCCTTCGCCCGAGCGAGACCGGTTTAGTGCCCTACCTGGGTATAGGCTTCGGCTACGGCCGTTCCGAGCTCGTCAGCGGCGGGGGAAAGCTAAACGCGTTCCAGGCCCTTGCCCTCTTCCAGGTCGAATCTCAGGTGAAAGACAATATAAGCATCCTGTTCGAGTGCTCCTACGCCGTCTCGCTTACCGAGGAGCGCTTCGCCGCCCCGTACACGGAAAATGTCAACAGCGACGTTATACTCGATAGCGCCGGACTCCCGCTGAACGACAGGTTCTCCTCGCTTGAAGCGAGGTTAGGAGTCAATATCTGGTTGAAGCCTCTAGATAAAAATCGAACCGCCGGACCTGGAGGATACGGAAGATGAACCCCGCTTTTTATACTGCGCTTTCGCTTTTTATTTTGATGGCCGCCTGCGGCGAGCCTTCCTCGAAGAGTTCCGACAAGAAGATAGGCGGCTGCCTTTACGACACCGTCCCCCTCGGACTGAGTATGCAGAGGCAGGCCCCTCCCTCCCGAGAAGCGGGCAGGGTGGATATTCTTTCGCTGAAAGATGCCGGCGAGGAATGCTATAAGAAAGCCGCCGCGGAGCTTACCTCGGCCCTCGATTCCCTCGGGATAGAACTCTACACCCGCTCCGACCTTGTAAGGCTGAAGAAAGGGCCGTGCTGGCCCCCCTACAGGATCAGCTTCAGGATCGGATTCAAGGGTAAGGACGATGCGGAGAGACTCAAAAGTTATCTCTTGGACGGGTCCCTCGCTGGCCTGATCCCATCCGAATCGAAAGCGGAAGATTACGGCACAATATTCGTGACCGCCGGATTCGGCTCGAGCGACTGGTGGACGGTATGGTATTCGCCCGCCCGCGGCCGGCCGGCCGGTCAATGATATTTGGCCCCATCAGCCGTCCCGCAACCATGACGGAACCCTCTTGGGCCGGAATTTCGCCCCGTACACGATATCGTCACCGAGAACCAGCACCCTTCGAATCCGCGGGACGTTTACCGCCATAGCCGCCACGAACCTGTGGAAGAGATTCTGCGGCTTCGTCCACGGGCATACGGCCTGGCAGATCGCGCAGGTATACCCCGTGCGCCCCCAGTACTGCAGGCATGCCTCCGGGTTTATCTGCCACTTGCTGATGCCCCGAACAACCGTCTTCTCCCCCGCCTCGATCGCCCCGGAGGGACAGTTCACCGCGCATTTTTTGCACTTCCCGCAAAAATCCTGGATACCGAGATCGACCGGCTCGTCGTACTCCAGCTCCATATCGGTAGTGACGGCGGCCAGCCTGAAATTCGCCCCCAGGCTGCGGCTTACGAGGTAACCGCTTCGCGCCAGCTCCCCCAACCCCGAGTCGACGGCGACCGGAACGACGCAGATCAGGTAGTTTCTCAGGTGGTGGGCCCTGGCGGGAAAACCTAGCGCTCTTATGAACCTGGCGAGCTGCACCGATGCGAGGACGCTCTTCGTGTAGACCCTACCGCCCTCGAAATCGACCGCCCTGCTCGACCCGGTCCCTATCATGTCGATATCCTGCCGGAAGGCGAGGGATATGGCGGTTCTATGCCGAAGCTCCACCGGCTCGCCGTATAGAGATCCCTGATATCCTTCCGGCTTCCCCTCGAAGTAGGGCCGGTTGATATAATCTTCCGCAAAGAATGGCCTCGACCCTCTATGGGAATATACCCACTCGGGTCTCAGCGGGCCTATCCTGACATCGTCCGCCCCTATCAGACGGGAATATTTCTTGATCCTCTCCGCCGCATCCCGGGGAGACCAATCGATACTCTCTTTTGACGGAATTCCATCAACGATTGAAGGCATCGCCAGCGCCGACGCCGTGACGAAGTGTGATTCATATAGGGCCTTCGCCACCCTGTCCACACCCCTTCCTTCCTCCATCTTCCCGGTGATGAAACGGGCGAGGCGCAGGTCGACCTCCGCTCTCTCCGGGTGTCTCCCGTGGTACTCTCTCTCCTCGGCGCTTCCGGGGACGAGGGCCTCCCTAGCGAAGACCGTGTCCCTCTCGTCGAACCTTGCGATTTCATCCACTATATCGTATGTCGGTTTTTTGACCATAATCTCCTCGAGACTTTCGGCCCTGCAATTCATTGAATAATAAAAGATTCCGGTCCCGCCTTCCACAAAAAATTCGCTCCGCCGGCGGCAGGAATCAGTTGAGTTTTACGGGCAAATCGTGTAGATTGAACAGGCTATGTATGATTTTGATTTATCCGATATTTTCAACCAGTTAAATCTAGAGACCCAGGAGGGACGATACCATGGAGATGCTTCTTTCCGGTAACGAAGCGCTCGCAAGGGGGATGTACGAGTACGGGGGCGAGTTCGCCTCGGCATATCCCGGAACGCCGAGCACCGAGATACTTCAGGTGATCGCGAGGTTTTTCAAGGACGACATCTACGCCGAATGGGCGATCAACGAGAAGGTGGCCCTCGAGGTCGCGGTCGGCGCATGCTACGGGGGGGCCAGGTCCCTGGCAGCCATGAAGCATGTCGGCGTCAACGTCGCCGCCGATCCCCTGATGACCCTTTCCTATACCGGTGTCAACGCGGGACTGATCATCGTAAGCGCCGACGACCCGAGCCTGCACTCTTCACAGAACGAGCAGGACAACAGATGCTACGGCAAGTTCGCATCGATCCCCGTTCTCGAGCCTTCGAGCAGCCAGGAGGCTAAAGATTTCGTCGGTCACGCCTTCGAGATAAGCGAGAAATTCGACACGCCTGTCATGTTGAGGCTGACAACCAGGATCTCGCATTCCAAGGGGATAGTCGAAATCGGCGAGCGAACCACCGTCGAGAACAGGGGTTTCGAAAGGGATATCCAGAAGTACGTCATGGTCCCCGGTCACGCGATAAAACGGCACAAGATAGTCATAGAGCGCCTCGAGAAGCTGAAGGAGTACGCCGAAAAGACCGAACTCAACAGTATCGAGTGGAACGACAAGAAGATCGGAATCGTGACGGGCAGCATCTCCTACCAGCATGCCAGGGAAGCCATGCCGGAGGCCAGCATCCTGAAACTCGGGATGGGATACCCGCTGCCCATAGAGAAGATACGCACCTTCGCGTCGGAGGTCGACAACCTCTTTGTCGTAGAGGAGCTGGAGCCCTTTTACGAGCAGGAGATAGCCGCGGCCGGCATAGAGGTCGAGGGTAAAAAGTTTTTCTCGAATTACATGGAGCTGAATGTTGACCGGGTGAGACAGGGATTCAGGGAGGCAGGCATGCTGGATGACGGCGGCTCTCCCGTCCCGGCCGCGACGGAACAGGTCCTCCCCCGTCCTCCCGTGCTCTGCCCGGGCTGCCCGCACAGGGGTGTCATGGTCGCCCTGAAGAAACTGAACGTATTCACCACGGGCGATATTGGATGCTACACTCTCGGCGGCCTCCCCCCTCTCAACCAGATAGACACGACCCTATGCATGGGGGCATCGATAGGACACGCCTTCGGGATCGAGAAGGCAGGGAAGACGGCGAAGAAAGCGGTGTCGCTCATAGGAGACAGCACCTTCCTCCACAGCGGAATCACCGCCCTTGCCAGCGTCGTCTACAACAAGGGAACAACCACGAATATAATCGTCGACAACAGGATCACCGCGATGACCGGAGGTCAGGACAACCCCGGAACGTCGAGGACCCTGATGGGCGAGAAGACGCACGCGATCGATCTCGTGAAGCTCTGCAACGCCCTCGGCGTTGAGCATGTGCGCACGGTCGATCCGTACGACCTGGAGGAAACCACCACCGTAATAAAGGAAGAGATCGAAAGGGACGCCCCTTCCGTCGTCATCACCAACAGGCCGTGCATGCTCTTCCCCAAGAAGATCAAGGACAAGCCTTTCATGGTGGATGCCGGCATATGTATCGCGTGCGGCGCCTGCTTCAACGTGGGGTGCCCGTCGATTTCAGCCTCCGAGGAAACAAACGACAAGGGAAGGCCGAAATCGGTCATCGACCCTGTTACATGCACGGGATGCACGATCTGCGTGCAGGTGTGCCCCGTCGAAGCGATAGTGAGGATTGAACCCTGAGGAGACCGGAAAGGAGAATGGAAGAACAATGAAAAACGGCACCACCAACGTTCTTATCGTAGGCGTAGGCGGGCAGGGGGTTCTCCTTGCCAGTGAGATCCTCACCGAGGTCGCCAGGGTATCGGGGCTAGATACCAAGAAAAGCGAAGTCCACGGAATGTCCCAGCGCGGCGGCATAGTGACCAGCCATGTCCGCTTCGGCGAAAAGGTCCTCTCCCCGTTGATCCCCTCGGGCGAGGCCGACGTTATCCTCGCTTTCGAGCTCGCCGAGGGACTCAGGTGGGTCGACCAGCTCCGCTCCGGCGGCACGATAATCGTCAACGACCACAAGATCATCCCGACGATAATAACAACGGGTAAATTCTCCTATCCAGAAAAGGCGGAGGAGCAGATCGCGAAGAAAGCTGAGAATATGGTTCTTCTGAACGCCTTCGAGATTGCCATGAAGCTCGGGAATCCCAGAATGGTCAACACGATCCTGCTGGGAGTACTATCGAAATCGATCGCCCTGGAAGAGAAGAACTGGCTCGATGTGATCTCCAGGATGGCGCCGAAGGGAACGGGCGAACTCAACAAGAAGGCTTTCCTCGCAGGCAGGAACAGGTAAGATGGCCGCTTGGTTAAGGGATCTCGGCATGCCTTGTAACCGGGAGTCTGTCGGCGGAGCGGCCGTACCTAGGAATTAGCGGCTTCTATAATGGCCTCCGCCAGCATTTCGACCCCGGCCCTGACCTCGTCGCTCAGACCATCGTCAAGCTCCATGCTTTTAGGCTTGATCCCCACGAGGATGGGATCCCCTTTCCATTCTTCCTTGAGAAATTTGATCATGTAATGCAGTGACAGCGAGTGGGTCGAACTTGCCGACATCATGAGATTTTCCAGCGGTATGATCCTGACCTCGCCCGGTTCGCCCTCGAACTCCACGGCGTCGACGTAGAGGACTGCCTCCAGGTTCCTTCTTTCCACCCACCCCCCATAATTCTCCGGAACCTCGGCGCAGTCCACTATCGGAAGATCTATCTTTCCCTCGAGCAGCCCTATCAGAACGCTTCCGGCGCCGTCGTCTCCCCTGATAACATTCCCAACTCCCACGACACCGAACCTTTTCCCCCCGAGCCTCTCTACAAGCTTTTCCCTTATTCCGCTCAAACCAGATTCTCCTTCCCTCGTCTTCCCGCCCGATGCCCGTTCGGCGATTCAAAAAAAAGGCCCCTTCCGGGGCCTGTATCCTCATATCGGTAGGCAGGCTGTCAGCTCGTGCCCCATTCGTCCGCAAGTATGTATGCGGCCCTGCAGTTGGGGCACAAGATCTTCATGTAATCGTCCCTCTCGAGGTTCTTTCTCTCGTTCTCCCCTGTTCCTTCCTCGACGAGCTTCAACCCGCTGTACTTGTGAACGGTCAGGGTCGGATTGGCGAAAGAGAGCTCTCCCAGCTTTCTGACCATCCAGGTTGCGTGATCCTTGGCGGTGATCGGATGCCCGCATCGCTCGCAGAAGAGAAGTTCCTTGTCATGCGTGTCGATCGCGTCTTCCGGCTTGAAGCAGGACTTCTCGAAATCGGGGTCGAGCTTTATACCCTTGCCCGTTATGCAGTAGGCGAAGCACTGGCTGCAGAATATGCACGATCCCCAGTTCCTCTCTATCCTGCGGACCATCTCGCCCTTCTCCGCCCTGTACTCATCCACTATAGTTATCGCTCCGGCGGGGCAGACCTGTCCGCACGAACCGCAGCCCACACACTCGTCGGGGACATACGTGGGGGTTCCCCTGAAATGCTCCGGAACGACAGCCGGAATCTTCGGAAATTTCGATGTATAGGGACCCTTCACCAGGGCTGTTATCGCTTCTTTAAGCTCTCTGAGTTTCGGCTTACGCATTCTTGTTTAAAACCCCCGCTGTACTTCTCCAGGGCCTCTCAGGCCTTGTCTTCCGTGCCTTCACGGTCATCGGCATACTTGTCCATTACACTGCCTTCCCACAGGCGGATACCCGACCTGTGCGCCGCTCGCGCGATGGCGTGGGCCCCGGTGGGAGATGTTATCAGGACGAACCATATACACAACAGCGCTTTTACGCCGATCGAATTTAATCCCGTGTAGAATACGACACTCAGGAGGATCATGCATGTTCCCAGCGTGACGCATTTAGTCGCCGCCTGCAGGCGGTTGTATATGTCCGGCAGGCGGACAAGCCCGATACAGCCGACGACATCGAAAGTGACCCCCACTATGAGGAGGATGAGCCCTATCGTCTCATTCATCGAATCCCCTCCCATCCAGGTACTTCGCAAGGGCCAGCGTGCCGATGAAGCTCAGAAGCGCCCACGAGATCCCGATGTTCATGTAGAGGTCCTTCTTCGTGATGATCGAGTAGATGGCGCAAAACCCCACTACCAGAGTTCCGAGAATATCGATCGCCACGGTCCTGTCCGGAGCTGTAGGGCCTTTCCCCACCCTGTATAGGCAGAGGAAAATACTAAAAACCAGCAATGATAAAAATACGATCACTACTCGAACACCCTTTCTAGCAGTTTTTCAAAATGACCGACTATAATGTCCGTTTCTTTCTCCGGATCATCGGAAGATATGTTGATCCAGTGCACGTAAAGATGGTCGTCGACCAAGTCCACACTCAGCGTCCCCGGTGTCAGCGTAATCGAGTTGGCGAGAAAAGTTCTCGCCATATCCGTCTTGAGCTTCGTTCTAACCTTGACGATACCCGGCTTTATCGGCATGTTGATGTTCAGCACCCTGTAGGCAACGTCGAAGTTCGCCTTTACAACGTATCCCAGGAATTTGATCGCGTAGACTACGAGCCAGAAGAATCTTACCGGGCTCAGAACCTTTACGGCGTCGACCGGGAAGATATCGCCCAGCACCAGCTCCGCGATCAGAGCGACGATCACACCGACAAGCACTTCCTGCCACTTCAGCGACCAGGTAAGGAGGAGCCAAATCCCCAAAAGTAATAAAAAGTGAACGAAGCGTTTCATCTTCTACCTTTTCTCCTTGCTACCCACCGATCAGCAGATTCATGAAAGTCGTCTTGTCCAGCAACGCCCCCTTGGCCGCCTGGAGGAGATAATCGTTTATCATCGGATATGCTATGCCCATCAAGATGCACAGCAGCGCCAGCACCACAAGGGGCATAACCATGGCGAACGGCGCTTCCTTTACCTTATTGAGGGCCTTCGGAAGCGGTCCGAAGACAGCCTCCCTCTGAAGCTTTAGAAAGTAAAAGAGGGTCACGAATCCGACCGCGATGGCGATCGAGCCGTATATCCAGTAACCTGCCTTCAGCAGGGCCATTATTATGATCAGCTTGCTCCAGAAACCGTTGAACGGCGGAATGCCCGCTATCGAGAAAGAGCCTATCGAGCATGAAAGTCCCGTAAGGGGCATCTTCCTTATAAGACCGCCGAGCTTGCCGAGGTCCCTCGTCCCTGTACGAAATTCGACGGCCCCCGAGCATAGGAAGAGAAGCGATTTGAAGACAGCGTGGTTTACGAGGTGATAGAGCGCGCCCACAAGAGCCAGCGCCGCTATCATCGTATCTACTTTCGGGTTCAGGGCGAGCCCGATCCCGATGAAGACGTAGCCCATCTGGCTGATCGAGGAATAGGCGAGCATTCTCTTGAAATCGGACTGGCCGATCGCGAGAAGCCCGGCAACCACCATCGAGAGCGCCCCGAGGAACATTATGATCGAGGAAACGAGAACGTTCTGCCCTATTATGTTGAACATTATCCTCATTATCGTGTACATTCCGAGCGCCTTGATCAGGACTCCCGAGAGCATCGCCGATATCGGCGCCGGGGCGCTGGGGTGGGCGTCGGGAAGCCAGGCGTGAAACGGCACCGCCGAAGCCTTGAGGCCGAAGCCCATCACGAAAAGCGCTATGACGAATGCGACCGCCTTGGTCGAGGCGACCGCTTCGAGCTGCTGGGCCAGGTCGGGCATGTTCAGGGTCCCCGTTATCGAGTAGAGGAAGGCTATTCCGAATAGGATCGCCGTGCTCGCAACTCCTCCCAGTATAAGGTACTTGAACGATGCCTCGAGCTCCTTCTTGCCTGTTCCGAATCCGACCAGTGCATAGGAGGCGATCGACGCGATCTCCAGGAATACGTACAGGTTGAACATATCGCCCGTTATGACGACGCCGTTCATCCCGGCTATCATAAGCATGAAGAGCGAGTAATATTTCGGCTTGGCGGTGTATGTCGTCATGTACTGCAGGGAGAAGACTACGGCCAGAAAACCGATCACGTTTATCACAATGAGCATCAGCGAGCTGAGACCGTCGGAGACCAGCAGGATCCCGTAAGGAGGGGACCAGGCGCCGACCTTGTAGACGAACGGCGCGACGAATACCATCTTCACGGCCATTACGGCGAGCACCGCCGTTACGGCGAAGGCGATGAAATCCGAAATTTTCTGGTTGACCTTGCTGGCCAGAAGGTTAAAAAAGGCCGCCGCCAGAGGGATCGCCGTGAATAATGGATAATATCCCTGCATTTGTACTCCTGTTTATATCCCTTCTATCCTTTTAGCTTGTTTATCTTGGACATATCGAAAGTCTTGTACTTCTCGTATATCCTAAGGCAAAGCGCCACCATCAGCGCAAGGGTACCGAGACCGATAACGATCGAGGTCAGAACCAAGGCCTGCGGAAGAGGATCGACGCTCTTGGCCACAATCTCATCGTTCTGCATACCCTTGAGAAGAATCGGCGCTATTCCACCCTTCTTGTATCCGACCAGGATCAGGAAGAGGTTTATCGAATACTCGGTGATAACTATCCCGATGATCTTCTTCACTATATTCTTTTTCGCGATGAGACAGTAGAGTCCCATCACCAAAAGTACGAGAGCAAGAAAATACAGTATCATCCCTACTCCTCCCTTTCCTCTTCCTCGCCGTCGGCCATCTTGTATATGAACCTTCCGAAGATCGAGAGCGCGATGAAGATCGCGAAGAGCGAAGCGGTCACCTTCACGCCGATCGCTATATTACAGAGCGGTATCGTACCCGCGCTCACCAGGTTGAACAACGTCCCCTTCCCCAGGAAATTGAGGAAGAAGACGCCTCCGATATATCCCAGCAGTCCTATAGTAATAAATGCAAGGGCCCCCGAATTATCGAGGATCGAAGCTGCCGTGTTGCTCATCTTGCTGAGGCCCACCTGCCTGCCGAAAGCCAGGGTCAGGATAACGAATGCGGATGCCAGTATCACTCCGCCGGCGAACCCGCCTCCGGGGGTCAGGTGCCCGTAGAGCACTATATACGCTCCGAATATGAACATTATCCCCATGGCAAAGCGGACAATCGTCTTTACGATAGAGGTCATCCCCTTGCTCGTGTCTCGTATTTCATTCTCAAGGTTGTCCATTTACCGCTCCTAGAATCCCTCGAAACTGTCCTTGATATCCTCGTCTTCCAGAATTCCGAATTTCTCCTTGTCGACCGCCGAGCTCTCTTTCCGTCCCCTTCTCCTCAGGATCACAAACGCCCCCACTATCGAGGTGAAGAGCACCGTCGCCTCTCCGACCGTATCGTAACCCCTGAAGTCCAGGAGGATTCCGGTCACGACATTGGCCGCGTGCGTTTTTTCCGCGCTGGTCGCCAGATATTCCTTCGACACCCTCATCAGCGGGTAGCCGAACTTCGGAAGCTCGTGCACCGCGAACCAGGCGAATATAAGGAACAGGCCGAAGAATATGAGGCTCGACACGAACGGGAATGTGTCCCGGCCTCCCTCTATCGCCGTGTTGTCGGTCGTTATCGTCGCCCTTATCAAAATAACCAGTATCAGGATCTCCACCACCACCTGGGTGATCGCGATGTCGGGCGCGCCCAGCATAAGGAAGACGATACTGAGGCTGAACCCTGTGATACCGCACGAGATCACGGAAGAGAGAAGGTTCTTCGTCTCTATCGCGATTATCGAGCCGATTATCATGAACACGAGCAATGCAAGGAGAATGAACTCCATCCGTTTACCTTCCCCGATCGATCAGAAATGGAACATCAGTATGAATACCTGTATTCCCAGCCCTATTACAGCCCACGACAGGTAGGTCGATAGGATCCCGTTATGCAATCCCCTTAGGATATCAACGAGGTTCCCTACGAGCCTGCCGATAATGTTGTAGGCATCCAGGGCGCCCTTCTGCCCGTCCCTGAAGAGGGCGGAATAGGCCGGATTTATCTCTTCACTCACCGTTTTATAGAAGTAGGTGCCGGGAATGCGCATCTCCTCGTTCTCCATCACATTCCCGCCGATCCATACGTTCTCGTCGACCCTGACATTTCTCATTCTTCCGAACATGTATATAATCAACCCCACGATTATTCCCGCTATCATCAATAGTGTCGCCGGAACGGGAGACCAGAACCCCTCGTTCGAGCTCATGGCGAACTCCCCGAAGGAGATGCCGGTCGCTCCAGCCAGGACCGGAGTGATGAATTTCTCGAGGGGCAGGCTCGCGTAGACGCCGAACAGGACGCATAGAATCGCAAGGAAGACGAGGGGAAGGAGCATCGGGAAGCCTACTTCCCTGACCCCTTCGAACTTGACATCGCGCCTGCCCAGAAATACCGAGTGGAGCACCTTCACGAAAGAGGCCAGGGTCAGGGCGCTTCCGAACACGGCAACTATGAGAAATATCACGTTATACTTGGGGCCTTCCAGCATACCCTGGTATACCAGCCATTTAGAGACGAACCCGTTGAAGGGGGGCACCCCCGAGATCGACAGGGCGAATACAAGGGTCGAAAGGAAGGTTACGGGCATCAGCTTCGCCAACCCCCCCAGCTTTTCCAGGTCGGTCGTTCCCGTCCTGTTCTCCACGGCGCCTGCCGAGAGGAAAAGCCCGCTCTTGTATATCGCGTTATTCAGCATATGGAAAAGGCCACCCACGATCGCGATCGGAATCCCGCTGCCCACGCCGAGAACCATGTATCCGACCTGGCTCACAGCGTGGAAAGACAGCAGCTTCTTGAAATCGTGCTGCACCAGGGCCATCAGCACGGCGAACAGGAGCGTCGCCGAGCCTATTATCAGCATCAGCAGGG
>CAZPAH010000014.1:0-35590 GCA_964584495.1 uncultured bacterium
CCTGATCGCTTCATCGACGGCGGTGCCCTCCGCAAGGATTGCACCGATGTCAGGGTGACGAACTCGCTGGGAACCGATATCAGCTTCAGCGTAAAGGGGCGAAAGTGGGAAAACGACAACGGAGATATCGGAAGCGAAGGGATGCATGGAAACCTTCCGGCCGGCGAATGCTATACATGCCCGGTGGAGTCGTCCTTTAGCGGGAGGATCGTAATCAGCCTTATAGATGACAAGGTGGGGCGTGGGACGATGGTTTTTGAAAAGGGTGTGCTCGTCGATTTCAAGGGCAGGGGCGTTTCCGGGATCGTGAAGGGAATGGGAGAAGATCATACGGGAAGAATGATAGGCGAATTCGGCATAGGCACAAACAAGGGCGCCAAGATCTGCAAGAATATGCTCGAGGCGGAGAAGGCCTTCGGCACGGTCCATTTCGCGATCGGGGACAGTTACGGGCTGGGGAAGAACAAGAGCAAGTGGCATTTCGACGGGCTCGTGGAAAAGGCCACGCTGATCGCGGGGAAAAAGAAGATCATCGACAACGGCAGGTTTATGCTCAAGTGAAAGGGCGTGCGGCCTCCGTCGGGGGAGGTGACCGCGCACCGGCGGAATAAACCTTATCCGGTCCTCATGACTTGACGGCCGGGGGAAGTCTCGACTTTATGGAAAGAACCAGGGTGACGGTCGAGAATCCTCTAGTATCGGTGATAGTTCCCGTATATAACGAGGCGGGAACGGTCGGAGAGCTACTCGGGCGGCTTCGAAGGGCCGCGTTCCGCAAGGAAATAATAATTATTGATGATTTTTCCAGCGACGGCACGGATGCTATCCTGCGGTCACAGGCGGATATCCTCTATATACGTAACGAGCTCAATCTGGGAAAAGGAGCATCCATAAGAAGAGGTATCGAGCGGGCCACGGGCGATGTCATCATCATTCAGGACGCCGATCTCGAATACGATCCCGAAGAGATTCCTCTGGTTGTCGGACCGGTACTGGAAGGCAGGGCCGATGTCTGCTACGGGAGCAGGTTCAAGGATGGTTTTCCGCGAGAGATGGCGCTTCCCAACAAGATCGCCAATATTCTGCTGGTATGGCTGGTTTTCCTTCTATACAGAACGAGGTTGAGCGACGAGGCGACGTGTTACAAGGCTTTCAGGGGGGATCTTCTGCGCTCTATGGAGCTTAAGTGCGAACGGTTCGAATTCTGTCCCGAGGTCACCGCCAAGGTTCTCAAGCGGGGGCACAGAATCCACGAAGTGGAGATTTCCAACTATACTCCGCGGGGCAGGCAAAAGGGAAAGAAGATCAGTTGGCTGGACGGGTTCGAGGCTCTTTACACGCTTGTAAGGTACAGGTTCAACGGATGAGGGATTCGACAGTGCATCTTAATTTCGAAAGGGAGAACCTTTGGCTTCTCTAACCAGACGCACCGTAATATTGATAATCTGCAGGATGATGAATTTCGCAGTCCTGATCCTGTCACCGATGTTTCTCGTGAGGATATTCGATGTCACCTCATACGGACAATACAGGGAATTCGTTCTCTATGCGGCACTGTTCTCCGGCATTCTCGATTTTGCCATAAATTCGAATCCGATCTACTTCGTCCCGAAATATACCGACGATCTGAAAAAAATCGTCTCGCACACCGCATTCATGACCCTGGTGATGACCGTCTTCGGCTCCGCCGCGATTTATCTCGGGCGGGGACTGATACTTTCAAGGACGAGCTACGATTTCATTCTTCCGCTCATACTCTACATATTCTTCTTTCTCAACCTGGGGTTTATCGAATATTACTGGCTCGGGAAAAAAAGGACCGATTATGTTCTATACTATTCTTCCGCCAGGGCGATCATCAGGGTGGCGGCGCTTGTAACCACCGCATACCTGACCCGGGACGTGGTCACGGTGATACGGGTGCTGGTCGTGCTCGAGATCGTAAGATGCCTTTTCGTTCTGATCATATGCAGGAACAGCTTCACCCTCAATTTCGACAGGGCCATGCTGGTGGAGCAGATCAAGTATATCGTTCCGCTGGGATCGACCGTCTCGATAACCCAATTGAACACCCAGCTGGCAAAGCTGGTCATATCGGCGACGCTGGGGGCGGAAAAGCTCGCCATCTACGCGATAGGGAATTACCAGCTTCCTTTTATAAATATCATAAGAAGCAGCGTAATGGACGTGCTGTTTCCGGAGATGGTCCAGGTAGGCGAAAGCGGCAGGATCACGCTCTGGAAAAAAGCGAACTTGATCTTCTGCTTCATGATCTTTCCAATTTTCGTGGTGTTCTTCTTTCACGCCAGAACCTTTATAGTGACCCTTTTCACCGGGCAGTACTTGAGCGCGGTTCCCCTCTTCCGGATATACCTGCTGCTGATGCTCATGCAGTGTTTCGAGATGGGAACGCCGATAAGGGCGATAAACAGGAACAAGTACTTCGTAATCGGAAACGTGCTGAACCTAGTGACGAATATAGGCCTGATTTATCTGCTCTTCAACCGGCTCCAGATCCTTGCTCCGGCGATCGCCTTTATCCTCGGCAACCTCCTCTATTACCTCTACCTTGCCGGAAAGATCATCTCCGTCTACAAGCTCAAGGTCGGAACGCTATTTATGTGGAGAAAGATTTTTCTCGTCGTCCTGGTGTGCGCCGCCGCATTCCCCGTGCTCTACCTTTTCGAATTTATCGATATGAGCTCCGTTCTGCGCGCAACGATCTCATCCTCGGCCTATCTCATAATCTATCTCGGCGTGATGAGGATGCTCGGCATAGAGGAGGTCAATCTTCTCTTCTCGAAGCTGTTCAGAAGATACCGGAAATAGCTGTTTCCCGGACCGCGAAGCGGGGCCTCTTTATGAGAGGTAGGGGTCCCTCGACGGCAAGAGCGCCCCTGTATCCCGGAATTGTTTCGATATCCGCCAGCGACCAGCCCGCCGCCGGGCCGAAGTATTGGGGAAGGGAGAGGACAACAGGTCTCGAGCCCGGCGCGAAAGATACCTCTATTTCCGACGGCTCGACGAAAAGTCCGGTTCCGGCCGCCTTGAGCAACGCTTCCTTGCGGGTCCAGCAGCTTAAGAAAGCTTCGTCCAGTTTAGCCTGGGGAAGCATCCTGAAAACCTCGAGTTCGCCCGGCGAGAATACTCGGCGCAGGGCGGTCTCCTCCAGAGGAACGGAACCCGTTTTCTCGATATCGACACCAACCTCCCTGCCTCGCGTAACGGCGTAAACCGACCAGGGGCCGCAATGCGAGCAGTTGAATCGGATCCTCCCCGCCGACATGCTCGATTCGATCATCGGCTTTCCGAGGAGTCCTTCTTCAAGAAGGATCGGTTCCGGCTCGATCCCGAGGTAGAGAGAAAGGATACGCCGGAGCGCCTTTCTGCCAGGAGCGCCGATCTCTCCGTCGGGAACCGTCCACAGGTGAAGCTCTCCCCGGGGGATCGCGAGTTTCCCGCCCCCTGCATGCCGGGTCCGTTCCGATTCCAGGTAAGCGCAAAGGAGCTCGATCTCCTTCGGCGATTTTTCGATAGACGTCTTTTCAGCCGGAGCCATATTCCTCCTGTGTCCTTTCAAGGACCTCGGTCAACTTTTCTGCCAGGAACCCCACGTTCGGCTCGACCAGTATGTCCTTGTGGGTCGCCCTGACGATATAAAGATCGAGCTCCTGCGTCGTGAGCTTGCCCCAGAAGCTCCTCGGGTCTCTTTCGATTTCCGCGCTCGCCTGAAAGAAGGTTATTTTCCCCGGGTAGACGGGCGGTTTGTATTTCCTCTCGGCGTGGAGATTCGTGAGGAAGAGATACGTGTTTATGTAATAATCCCGCAGGAAACGAGGCATCATACGGCCTCTTTTTATATATCTCTTGCAGGCTGCGAGTTTCAGCCTGTTCCCGATCTTCACGAGCAGATTCCGGCCGCTTCTTGCGAGGTAGGCTAGTTTCCCGGCCGGCCCGAGATCCTTCATCATATTCCTGTGATAATCGATCCGCTGGTTGACGGTTTTCTCTTCCTGCGGCAGCCAGTAGCTGTCGAGGATGGCGAGCAGGGCGACCTGTTCACCACGTTTTACAAGCTGGTCGGCGATCTCCAGTGCCACGTAGGCGCCGAGGCACCTGCCGCCGATATAGTAAGGGCTCTGCGGCTGTACCGCCTTTATCTCGTCGATGTAGTGGGAAGCCATTTCCTCGACGGAACGGTGGGGGAGCTGCCTGCAGTTCATACCGAGAGACTGAAGCCCGTAGAAAGGCTGATCGGGGGGGAGGTGGCGAACCAGCTCGCGGTAGAAAAATACTCCTCCGCCGTAAGCGTGCACGCAGAAGAAGGGAGGCCTGGAACCGCTTGAATTTATCGGTACCAGCGAGAACCCGGGTAGCCGCCATCCGTCCTGCCTGAAGACGTCGGCGAGCTGCTCTACGGTCGGAGCTTCGAAAATCATGGCCAGCGGAAGGTCGCGGCGCAGCCTTTCCGCTATCTCGGAGAACAGCCGGACGGCCAGAAGCGAGTGCCCGCCGAGATCGAAGAAGCTGTCCTTTATTCCGATAGGCTTTATTCCGAGCAGGTCCTCGAAGATTTCGACCAGCATCTTCTCCAGATCGTCGCGCGGCGGAACGATATTGTCTCTCGAAGCGTCGAGGTAAATCCCCGGGGCAGGTAGAGATTTCCTGTCGACCTTGCCGTTTGGATTCAGAGGGAAACGGTCGATCTCGACGTACGCGGCGGGTATCATGTAATCGGGCATCTTCGGTTTTAGGAACGAGCGGATTTCACCGGGATCGATCTTATAGCCGGCACGGGGTATTATATAGGCCGCCAGCCGCTTCAAGCCCGGTCGATCTTCCCTCGCCGCGACCACGCACGCGGCGACTCCCGGATGTCCGCCCAGCGCGAGCTCGATCTCCTCGAGCTCTATCCTGTATCCTCTTATCTTTACCTGGTTGTCGATCCGCCTGAGAAATTCGATATTTCCATCGGGACGCAGGCGGGCCAGGTCGCCCGTCCGGTAGAGCCTTCCGCCGGACACGAATGGGTCCGGAATGAATTTTTCGGCCGTCTTGTCCACTCTTCCAAGATAGCCCCGTGACACTCCCGCTCCGCCTATATGGATTTCTCCGGGCACTCCGACGGGAACGGGAAGGAGGTTGCGGTCGAGCAGGTAGACGCGGGTATTGGCTATCGGCCTGCCGATGACCGGTGTGTCTATCTCCTCGACTATATGGCACACCGTGGCGTCAACGGTGCATTCGGTGGGTCCGTAGACATCGAAGAACCTGATGCGGCTCGAACCGGCGAGCTTTTTCCATAGCGCCCGGTCGACCGGCTCTCCGCCGATAAGGACGTAACCGGGCGTGAATGCCGAATCGTCGAGAATCCCGGCGGAGATCAGAAGTTCAAGCTGGGAGGGCGTGCAGTCGAACACATCGATCCGTCTCTCGCGCAGATAGGAAAGTAAGGCGCTGCCGTCGAACCTTATCTCCTCGGGGATGATGTCGAGTGTATGGCCGTTGAGAAGCTGTATAATCTGTTTCACGGAGGTATCGAAGGATATCGGTCCGTTGACGCTGACACGTAGCTTTCTTTCTCCTGTATCGGAGTAGACGCTGTCATTCAATCCTTTCAGAAGGTTCAGGACGGACCGGTGTTCGATCATGACACCGCGCGGTTTTCCGGTCGTGCCGGAGGTGTAGATGACATAGGCCAGGTTTCCGGGGCCGGCTCCGCTCTCCATCGCGTCCCCGCCCTCCCGGGAAATCGCCTCGGCGTCGCGATCGAGACAGATCGTCTCGCAGCTTCCTTCGGGAAAGATGACGAGCAAACTTTCCATCGTCACGAGGACGGGGGCACGAGCATCTTCGAGCATGTAGGCGATCCGGTCGCCCGGGTACGCCGTGCTTATCGGAACGTAGCATCCTCCCGCCTTGAGAACGGCCATGATCGCCACTATCATTTCGAGCGATCTATCGATACATATGCCGACCGGTGTGTCGGGCCCCACTCCTCGCCTCCGTAGGTGCCTTGCCAGGCCGTTGCTTCTGCTCTCCAGCTGGGCGTATGTCAGATGCTCATCCCTGAAATATGCGGCAACCGCGTCGGGGGTTTCGTCAGCCCTTTGTCTGAAAACCTCGTGCAGGCAGGTATCGTCGAGGAAGGCGGTGGAAGTATCGTTCCACTCTTCGATGATGGTCCGCCTTTCCGCGGCGGTCAGCATCCGTATCTTCGACAGCGGCCGGTTCTCACCCGCGGAGATGTCATCGAGGATCGTTATGAGATGCCCCATCATCCTTTCGATCGAATCACCGGTGAACAGGGTGCTGTCGTACTCGATCTTGAGAAGCAGCTCGTCGCCGCCGTATGCGGTGACGCTGATAGGGTAATTGGCCCTTTCCAGCAGCGATACGCTGCGGTTTTTCCAGCCGCCGCCCTGCTCCTTGAGAAACGGGGAGAGCTGGTAGTTCTCGAAGACCAGGATCGTGTCGAATAGCGAGCGGGCGGACCCGAGGCTGCTCCATTCCTGGATCTTCAGCAGAGGCGTCAACTCATGATCCCTCAGCTCGATCCAGGCGGTTCTCAGATCTTTCAGCCACTCGATCACTTCCTTATCCGGTGGAAGGGGGACGACGAACGGCAGGGTGTTGATGAAGAGCCCTATCGTCGAGTCGGCTCCCTCGATGCTGGAGCGCCTGCATGCCCTCGTAGCTCCGAATACAACCCGTTCCTCCCCGCTGTAGCGGCCGAGAAGAAGGGCCCATGCCCCCTGTACCACCGTGTTGGCGGTCAGATCGTGCCGGCCGGCGAACTGGTACAGTCTTCGTGTTGCCTCCGCCGGGAGGATACCTTCTCTCTTGATCATTCCCGAGCCGGGTCCGGCCGGCTTTTCCCCGGCCGTGACGGTCGTAGGCGAGTGGATATCCTCGAGGGTCTTTCTCCAGTAGATCTCGGATCCTGAAAAATCGACGCCCGAGATCCACCTGGCGAAGTCGCCGAACGGCCTAGGTACGGCCGCCGCAGGCTCCCGGCGGTCCCTAAGCGCCTCGTAAAGCTCGAACAGCTCCTTCAAGAGGATCGTGAACGAGCGTCCATCCAGGATAGAATGGTGAAACGTCCATATGCACAACCAGGACGCATCTTCCATCCGGAAGAGCGCCAGCCTCATCAGAGGGTGTCTCGAAAGGTCGAAACCCTCTGCGGCATCCTTCTTCAGATATGCGGTCACCGCGGCGTCCCTGTCCGCCGCCGCGAGGGATCTCAGATCGTTCTCTTCGACCGGAACGATGATTTCTTTGTAGACATCCTGGACCGGCTTTTCGAGACCTTCCCAGCGAAAACCGGTTCTGAGGACGTCATGCCGACGCACGAGATCATGCCACGCCCTCAGGAAAGACGGGACATCGAGTTCCTCGTCGACGTCGATCTTCATCTGCTCTATATAGACCCCCGAACCCGGAGCGTAGAGGCTGTGGAAAAGCATCCCCTGCTGCATAGGGGTAAGGGGATAAGAATGATCGATACCGTTATCCGGGTTCTTCTTGCTATTCATCTTCTTTCCGTGTATTCCCGTCGAGTAGTATCTGTTCGAGATCGAGATGGACCCCGGTCCGGTCCAGGACCATCGTTCTGACCCTCTCTATGAGCGTGAGGATGTCCGATGCGGTCGCCCGGCCCGTGTTGAGGATGAAATTCGCGTGCCTTTCGCTGACGACCGCTCCCCCGCAGCACATTCCCTTGCAGCCGGATTCCTCTATAAGCCTCCCTGCGTAATCGCCTGGGGGCCTCTTGAAGACCGATCCGGCGCTGGGATATTCGATGGGGTATCTTTTCCGCCTCTTACCCATGAGAAGCTCGATTTGATCGCGCAAACCGGCGGGGTTTCCAGGCTCCATATCGAGCTCGGCTCCTATGATCACCCAGTCATTTTCCTGAAATAAGCTTGTCCTGTAGCCGAACGACAACTCTTTCTTCTCCATCTTACGGCGGCGGCCCGAGGAGGTCAGCAACTCGACTCTCCGCAGCCGTTGCGAGATCTCGATCTCGTTCGTCCCGGCGTTCATGGTGATCGCTCCGCCCAGGGTGCCGGGGATTACCGACAGCTCGGCAATGCCGCCTAGCCCCTGTCTCGCCGCCCTTAGAGCCATTTCCATGAGGGTTATGCCGGCATCCGCTTTTATCGTCGATCCCTCGATTTCGACCGTGGAGGTCCGGCGCATCGTTGTCATGACTATGCCCGCAATCCCCTCGTCCGGGGCGATTACATTCGATCCGGCGCCGATGACGGTGAAGGGTATCGATTCGCTTCGGGCATACCGCATCAGGTTGGCGATATCCTCGCCGTCACGGGGGATGACGAACATTTCGGCATTCCCTCCTACCCTGTATGTCGTATGCTCGCTTAGCGGCTCTCCCGTAAGGAGCTCTCCTCTTATAAGTTCGCGTATCTTCCGAGCAGTTGTATCGATCATGACGGCCGGTTCCAAGCTTTCCATTCGCCGGGGGGTCTATAGCCATAGGGTTATCTGATTTTTTCGCCCGTCTCCGCTCGACGGCGCGGTTTCAGGAATATTATTGCAAAATAAGCCGGTTTTCTATAATTTTTTATTTTTAAAGGATATTCACTCGATAACGATTCGTTATACAGGGATCAAGCACGGGGGGTAGAGTATTGATCAGGGAGAAAATCAAACAGGCCGCCGGCCTTATGGAGGAAGAGTCAATCGATCTCTGGCTCACATTCGTCAGGGAAAGCGAAGCCGTCAGGGACCCGGCCCTCGATCTCATTCTGGGCGCCAACTGCACTTGGCAGTCCGCTTTCCTCATTCCCAGGGAAGGGTCTCCCACGGCGATCGTGGGCAGCCTCGACGAGACGAGGATCAGGGAGACGGGCGGGTACGAGGTCGTGGGCTACACGAAGTCGATAAGGGAACCTCTCATCGAAAGGATCTCCGAAATCGATCCATCGATGATCGCGGTAAATTTCTCCAAGAACGATGTGATGTCGGACGGGCTGACGCACGGGATGTACCTGCTTCTTATGGACTATCTCGAGGGAACTCCCTACTCGGGACGGCTTGTGAGCTCGGAGGGCCTTATCTCCAAGCTGCGCGGCAGGAAGAGTGCCGAGGAAATCCGGAGGATAAAGAAGAATATCGATCTGACCGAGGAGATTTTCAGAAGGGTTTCTAAAAAGATGAAGCCGGGGATGACCGAGAAGGAAGTAGCGGAATTCATACTCGAACAGGTGAAACAAGAGGGCGTGGAAACGTCATGGGAACGGGACCAGTGCCCGTCCGTTTTCACGGGACCCGATTCCGCAGGCGCGCACGCAGGGCCGACCGACAGGAAAATCGAGAAGGGGCATGTCCTGAATATTGATTTCGGCACACGCAGCGAAGGGTACTGCTCCGACATGCAGCGTACCTGGTACTTTCTCAGGGAGGGTGAGACCGAAGCGCCGCGGGAGGTGATGGCTCCTTTCGAGACGATACGCGATTCGATCAAGCTGGCCGCGGAAGCGATTCGTCCAGGTATGGAGGGAAGGCAGGTCGATGCGCTGGTTAGAAACTATATCGTGGATCGGGGGTACGAGGAGTACCCGCACGCGCTGGGCCACCAGGTGGGGCAGAAGACGCATGATGGGGCGGGGGTCCTCTGCCCCGAGTGGGAGAGGTACGGCGATCTTCCGTATCTCAAAGTCGAGGAGGGCCAGGTGTACACGCTGGAGCCGCGCATAACAATACCGGGATACGGGGTCGCCACTATAGAGGAGATCATCGTGGTGCGCAGGGATGGGGGCGAATTCCTCTCCGATCGTCAGGAGGATATATTTCTGATTTAAAGGATCATTCCGCGGTCGGAGGCGGCCGGGTACTCTTCTTGCTCAGCATTGATTTGTTATGGAAGATTCAGAAAAACAAGAGCCGGGTCGTTCGAGAAGGCTGGCCAGCCGAATAGGTTCTCTGCCCCTTAAGAAACTCTGGCTGCCGATCGGCATCGTTGTGCTGGGTCTCGTCCTCGGAGGGCAGATCTACAATCCGTCGAAACGTGTCATAGAGGCGGCCGTCGGACTGACACTGATAGCCCTGCTATGGAATTTCTCGACCGTCGCCGCCGTCTGGCTTTTGATAGTTATATACCCTCTCCCTTTCGGGATATCGATCGGCAGCTCCAATCTCATCTTCGCTGTTCTGATATTCATAATCTATATGATAAGGGTATCCTCGAAACACGAGAATTTCCATCTGTACAGGCTGACAGACCTTCCGATAGCACTCTTCGTTCTTGCGTATCTGCTGTCATTTTACAATATGAAGGGAACGCCGCACCTCGTGCGATGGGGTTTGGTCCACACGGCCACCCTGTTTTCGGCGATCCTGCTCTACTACATGATTGTCAACCTGGTGGACGATCTCAAAAAGCTGAGATTCACGGTAATCATAATGTGCGTCACCGTTTTTATCGCGGTCACCGTGACGCTTCTCGAGATCCTCTTTCCGGGAAGGCAGATCATACCCAGCCTCGTCTACTCGGTTCACGAAGCGGAGCTGGTGATGAAAGATATCCGGGTCAAGGGCCCTTTCCACGACTACGAGCTTCTAGCGCAGTTCAGCGCGATCAATATACCTATAATCCTGTTCATGGCGGTCCGGTCGAAGAGGCTACTCTCGAAAGTGATCTTCACGATCCTCGTGCTCATGGTGCTTTTCATGCTCTTCTCAACGATTACCCGGGGAGCCTTTATAAGTCTCATGGTCGGTCTCATCTATCTGGCCTTTATATGCAGGAAGGATCTCAACATCGTCAAGATCACGATACTCGTGGCGGTGCTGATCTTCGTGATGGTGTCGATAGACACTTTCATGACAAAGTACACGGTCTCGGGATCGCTGTTCCACAGGCTGGTGGGAACGACATTCGAGAGGGGCTTCATCCCGGACACGAGGGTGGATTCGTGGACCGGCGCGGTCGACAGGTGGTTGAGGCATCCGATAATAGGTAACGGGCCCGGCTGGGATTTTACACATGGAATAGAAGCCGGGCTTTGGCCCCATAACGGGTATCTTTTCATTCTCAACATAACAGGCATATTCGGTCTTATCGCTTTCCTGTTTCTTCTCTACCGGCTGGTAAGGGTCTCGATAAAGCAGGTGGGCGTCTCTCTCACCGACGCCTCTTTCGCGCGGTCGCTGATGAAGGTGCTGCACGTCTGTCTGGTGATCTTCATCGTCGATACGGCCAAGATCGACTTTTTGAGAAACAACATATACCTCTATTTCGTCTGGATATTTTTCGGAATGATCGGCGCGACGGCCAAACAGATAGCCAGGGAAGAAGAGGCCGCCGCGGCGGAAAAATCAGTAATCGTTTGACATAGGTGCATTCCTTCGTGTAAAACTTCCTGAAAACAAACAGATTCGCCGCGTATCGGCGGTAATTTATCCGAGGAGGGAAAATGGAGCGGGAAAATGGCAAAGGCCGGCTTCCGGCGAACGCGTACAAGGTGCTGGAACCGGGGGAAGAGTACGCCCCCTACGTGCCCGCGGGAAACGCGATACCCGAGGCCACGGTCCGCTCGGTGGTCACCGGGCTCCTGATGGCCGTTCTCTTCACGGCCGCCGCGGCCTATCTCGGCCTCAAGATAGGACAGGTCTTCGAGGCCGCGATTCCGATCGCGATACTGGCGGTCGGGCTTGCGGGGATCTTCGCCAGGAGGAGCACGATCCTCGAGAACGTGATTATCCAGTCGATAGGGGCCGCATCCGGTGTCGTGGTGGCGGGGATGATATTCACCCTCCCCGCGATATTCATCCTCGATCTGGAATTGAAATTCTACCAGACTTTTCTCGCGGCGCTTCTCGGCGGATTCCTAGGCATACTCTTCATTATCCCGTTGCGGAGATACTTCGTCAAGGAGCAGCATGGATACCTTCCTTTCCCCGAGGGGACGGCTATAGCAGAGGTTCTCGTAACCGGTGAGAAAGGCGGCGACCAGGCCAAGGTGCTAGTGAAGGCCGCGATCATCGGGGGGATATACGATTTCGCCATAGCGACGTTCGGACTGTGGCGGGAGGTGATCTCGACCCGCGTGGTACCCGCCCTGGCCGTCGTGGCCGACAAGGCGAAGCTGGTTGTTAAGGTCAACGCCGGGGCGGCGGTTATGGGCCTTGGATATATCATCGGTCTCAGGTATTCGACTATTATCTTCGCCGGCAGCCTGATCTCGTGGCTCGTTTTTATACCGGCCGTCTGGTTCTTCGGCCAGCATCTCGGCGTCACCGTCGGCGGCGCCGATATATTGATATCGGATATGACGGCGGAACAGATATTCACCAACTACGTCCGGCATATCGGTATAGGCGGGATTGCCGTCGCCGGGATAATAGGTATCCTCAAATCTTCCAAAATCATCGTTTCGTCGTTCTCCCTCGGGTTCAAGGAGATGTTCGCCGGCAAGGGGACGGTAGCGTCGGACCAGGTACGTACCGACAGGGATATAAAGATGTCGGCGGTCCTGAGCGCGCTCTTGATATCGCTTCTGGCTGTTTTCCTCTTCTTCGGCTTCGGTGTCGTCGATTCATGGCGGTTCGCCCTGATAGCGCTCGCCGTGGTCGCCGTCATCAGTTTTCTCTTTACTACCGTGGCGGCGAAGGCGATTGCCATCGTGGGGATGAATCCTGTCTCGGGAATGACCCTCATGACGCTTATCCTATCGAGCGTCATTCTGGTGAAGGCTGGCCTGTCGGGACCTGCCGGCATGGTCTCAGCCCTCATTATCGGCGGGGTTGTCTGCACAGCGCTTTCGACGGCGGGAGCGTTCATATCCGATCTCAAGGTCGGTTACTGGCTAGGATCGACTCCCGGCAAGCAGGAGACCTACAAGTTCCTCGGCATACTGGTGTCTGCAGCCAGCATCACCGGTGTGATAATGCTTCTTAACAAGGTGTATGGTTTCACGGGCGAGGGAGCGATGGCGGCGCCGCAGGCGAACGCCATGGCGGCCGTCATCAAAGCGCTGATGTCGGAGTCGGAGGTTCCCTGGGGGTTGTATATCGCCGGTGGATTCATGGCGATCATACTCGAGATGCTCAAGATATCGCCGCTGGCCTTCGCCCTGGGGATGTACCTACCGATACAGTTGAACTCGCCTCTCTTCATCGGCGGTCTCGTCTCGTATCTTGTTTCCAGAAGCGGAAAGACGGAAGAGGTCAACACGAGGAGAAAAGAGCGGGGGACGCTGATAGCGTCGGGATTCATAGCCGGGGGCGCCCTGATGGGCGTCGTGAGCGCATTGATAGCCCTGCCCGGCTGGGATGAATATCTCCACACCGGTATCGGCGAGACGGCGTTCGGCGAGGTCCTGAGCATCATCCTGTTCGCCGGTCTGTGCGGTTACCTCTATTACGATTCCAAGAGGGGGGCCGTGGAATAGGAGATATCGCGGGCCGTGAAGGCGTGATCCATATGAATCCGAAACGATGAATGAGCCGCCCCTTGCCGATCGCCGGTGCTGGGCAGGCCGCCGCCTCGGCCGTCACCGGTCGAGCGACGGCGTAATCCGGCTTGACTCGCCTCTTGAACTGGTATAGATTCAACGGATGCGAAGTCAGAGGACCATGGAAAGGTGAACGTATCTTGCGGATAAAAGCAGTTTGCATATTGACCGCTCTTCTTGCGGCGGGGCTCTCCTGCTGCAGCTCGGATCCCGAGGGACCGGTGACGGCCGTATTCATCGAGGAGGGATCCTACTCTCCGAAAGCGGGGGAGACGGTCAGGTATATCGACACGCTTCGCTCGGTTTTGGTCGTACGCGTCCCGACCGGGATAGGAAAGGCCAGCCTTCTGAAGCTCGGAGAGGTGCAGGGTCTGCGGTTCGAATCCATACTCATGCAGTTCGATTTCGATTCGCTTGCCGATTACGATGGAAAGACCGTTGATTCGGTTCTTCTGGATCTTCCCGTGAGGCTGGTCCAGGATACCTTGTTTCATCTGAAGGTGACCTTCAACGAGCTCCTCGAGGGTTTTGACGAGGATGATACGTTGACTGTGGCACCGCCCTTTTCCCCTATCCCGATCGAAGGACCGGCCGGCCAAACGGTCCGGGATATCAATATCGAAAGAACTGTTTTCCCGCTTGATAACTCGATCGTTCAGGATTGGCTGGACGGAACAACCTCGCCGTGGCAGCACGGGATCATAATCAGATGGGCCGGCGAACCGGATACGCTGGGATTGATAGAGCTCAATTCACATAATTTCGGTTCGGACCCTATCAAGCTCCGAGTTCAATTCTCCGACGACAGCGAGGCGATCTTCCCGGTAGCGGAGGATTACAATATTGTCTCTTTCACGGGGGGCGGATTGTCCTGCGTCGGTGGAGTGGCGACAAGGCTCTATTTCAGATTCGACCTGCCGGGACTCGATAAGAACGCGATGGTGCATTATTCGGCTCTTGTTCTTCATTCCATCGGAGCCGATGGTCTCGGCGCCACTCCGGCGGAAGCGAATACGACGATTCTGGGGCTGCCGACCGATTTCATATATTACCTGTACACTCCGAATTCGCCCGATACGCTGCTGGAAGGATTCTACGAGGGAACGGGAGTGGCTAGGGATCAGTTCATTCCGACCGCGGACACTAAGTTGAGGATCCCGCTACGCGGGTACACACGGGACGTGCTAGCCGGCTTGAGGGAGAATACCGGCCTCGTGTTCCAGTCCGACCAGGAGACGGTAAGATTTCAGAGGGCGACGTTCTATGGTATGTCGGCGGGCGATTCACTAAGACCGTATATCGAGGTGATATACTCTCTGCCGGCCGATTTTTCGGGAGAATGATTTGCTCAAGAGTATTTTAAAAGTGTTCCTGATCGTTCTTGCGGCGGCGGCCGTCGCCGAAGAATCGTCGGCGCAATCGATATTCGGTATCAACTTCATCGGCGAGCACCAGTTCAGGGGCAGCTCGAGGTACAAGGCCCTCGGCAACTCGGCCCTGGCCGTGCCCGACACGAACAATACGATTACGATGAATACGGCATCACTGGCGGATCTCACGTCGGTTACATTTTCTCTTTACGAGCTCGAGGGGATGAGCAGCATCAACTACGGCGACTACCAGGCGAACCAGAACCGGTTCCAGCTCCCCTCGGCGATGCTCGCCCTGCCGGTGGCGAAAAACCTGGTTCTGGGTGTCGGCTACTGGACCCGTTACTGCGGCAGGGCCGATTTCTCCTTAAGAAAATACATCGAGGGCTCGCCCACGCCCTGGGATGTATATAAACTCAACAGCTCTCTCTTTTCCACTCCGTTCTCGATATCCTGGAAGCCCCTCGAATGGATCGCCGTAGCGACCGAGCTCCAGCTGGAGAGGGGATCGATAAAGGACGAGGTCTCTGTCGTATTCCACGATAGCGACTACATCGAAGCGATATCGACCAGGAACAGAAGTTTCTCGGGCACATCATGGGCCGCTTCGGCTCTTGTCAGGATTCACCCGCGCCTCTTCGCCGGAGTGAGTTTCAATGACGGGGTGAATTACTCGGTCGACGAGAAGATCGATTACAATATGGGCGAACCCGACTCGTCGGCCTCCTGGGATTTCACCCTTCCTGCGGCCTACGGTGTCGGTCTGGCGGTCGGCGTTACAGAAAGATGGTGGTTGACCTCCGCATGGTGGTCGAGGAGCGCCCCCGAACCGACCGGATTCCCCCAGCTCAAGGGATCGATAGGCGATGAGCATCTCCTGGCGTTCGGCCTGGAAAGAAGGGCGGCCCACGGAGGCAGAGCCTTTTCAAGGATACCGATCCGTTTGGGATTCTACGAGAACAGGTGGCACTTGGAATTCCCCGAGGGCAAACCGGTTGTGTCGAGGTTTTTCACGATGGGCTCGGGATTTCCGCTTCCAGGCGGTCCGGGAAGCCTTGATTTCTCGATTGAGATCGGTAAGATCGGTTCGGCCAATGAGAACGGAATCGACGAAACGGTGCTCCGCTTCGGCCTGAGCCTCAGTGTCTCGGAGAAATGGTCGAGGAGAAAGACCGAGACGCACTGAATGGGCGGGAGCGTATAGGGATGAGAAACACATTTCTCTTGCTCGTCTCCTTCATTTTCATCGCTGCGATAGGATCGCCGGGGTCGTTGTCCGCCCAGGATGTAGCGATACCCCTGGCCGAGCAGCTCGACGGACTAGATCCGGAGCCGCGGATCGCCTACTTGAAACACCTTTTGGCGACGGGGGACAGGAGGGCGGAAGTTTACTTCCAGCTCGGCGTGGCCTTTCATGAGGGCTCGCAGCCGGATTCCGCGATAACCTACTACGAAAAAGCTATCAAAGCCGATCCCAGGTCGTACAAGGCTTTCGTCAACCTCGGCATTCTTTACGATGAGAAGGGCGAGATCGTCACGGCCATGGAGGACTTCAGTAAGGCGGTCAGTATAAAGCCCAGGGACGTGCTGGCCAATTCACATATGGCTTTTCTGCTTTTCCGCAAGAATGCCTATGACAAGGCGTGGGAGCATCTCGCCATAGCGCTGGAGGAAGAACCGGATCATCCCCAGCCTCACTTCTACCTCGCGATCTTCTTCTGGGAGAGCAGGATTTTCCGCGAGGCGATGGTGGAGTGGGAAAAGGTGGTGGCTCTTTCCCCCGACAGCTATCTTGCCGCTAAGGCCCGGGAGAATATAATGATGTTGCAAAACGTGCTCAACGAACCTCCGTCTACGCCCCGACCGGTCTCCGGAGAGTGATTGACAAGTTCAGCTTGACAGTGCAATTCGTGTATTCTAATTTATATCCGGGTAAGGTATTTCATCGATGGTCCGTTTTAATTATTGAACAGAGAGAAAGGATGCGAATTGAGAAGAATATACTGCATTTCGGCTGCAATAGTTCTATTGTTCTTCCTCGGATGTGCTCCGGCGATTAACGAATCCGCCGCCGGTGGTGATAGCGAGGGTAATTTCTCCACGACCGATTCGCGCGGCTTCGAGAAGAATCTCGGCCCCGCGGAGATCGCTTACCAGTCCGCGCAGCAGTTTCTATCCGCAGGCAATTACGACGAGGCGATAACCCATCTGCAGAAAGCCGTATCTATCAAGCCGACATACCTCGAGGCATGGTCGCAGCTTGGTTCGGCACTGACCGCCAAGCAGAATTACGAAGCGGGCATTGAAGCTTACAGCAAAGCGCTGGAGCTGTCTCCCGGCAATGAGGGGCTCATATCGTCGATAGGCTACAACTACATGGTTCTCGAGAACTGGGACAAGGCGCAAGAATACTATCTCATGATAACGCAAAAGGATTCCCTGAACTACAACGGGAATGTGAACCTGGCCTTTATCGCCAAGGAAAGAGGGGACATAGACGACGCGATTAAATATTACGAGCTGGCGCTGTCGGCCAACGAAAACGACGCCACGACGATGGGTACGCTGGCCAACCTCTACGGGAAGAAGGATGACAAGGCCAAGAAATACGAGTACCTCGAGAGAGCGATCGCCGCGGCCCCCGACAATCACAGATTCAAAACACAGCTCGCCCGATCGTATTTCAACGATAAGGATTATGCGAAGGCAATTCCTCTTTACGAGGAACTGACCGCGATCTTCCCGGACGATGCATCGAATCACCAGAGGCTCGGTTTCGCCCTATCGCAGACGGACCGGAAGGCGGAAGCTCCGGCCGAGCTGGAGAAGGCTATCGAGCTGGGAAGCAAGGACGCCTTCACCTACGCGATCCTGTCAAAGATATACAATGAGAACAAGATGTCCACCAAGGCGATCCAGGCGGCGCAGGACGGCCTTACTCTGGGGCAGGGAGAGGACGCATTCCTCTATTACCAGTGGGGAGTGGCGCTATCCGACTTGGGCAGCTACGAGGAGGCGATAGGTAAATTCGAGAGGGTCGTGTCATTCAACGATCCGCTCTGGTCTCCCTCCGCCGAGAAACAGATCAACAGGCAGAACCTGCTTATCAAGAGGAGAAAAGCCGAAAAGGAAAAGGAGATGTACGAATAGCAGATGCTCTTTTTCCAGAAACATGATCGATTTAATTTAAGCCTCTCCCGAGGGGGGGAGGCTTTGTCTTGATCTGGAGGTGATAAATGATCTCATCACGGGATAGAATTGGCGTATTTCCGGCCTTATCCTTCGCCTTCGCCCTGGTGCTGATCAGCGTGGCGGCCGCCCCCGCAGCTTCGTATTCGGCTGTATTCGAGCTCCCCGGCGACTCCCTGGCCGCGAAGGGCGACACTACGGCGCATCGCGGTATTGTGGAGGCCCCGCGAAAGGATGCGGTTCCCAGGGTGTGCATTACACTTGAAAAAGGCGGAACGATCGTCATGGAGTTGCTTCCGGAGGAGGCACCCTTAGCCGTCGAGAGGGTCCTAACGCTCGTTAGAGAAGGATTCTACGATGGATTGAAGTTTCACAGGGTGGAATCTTTCCTTGTTCAGACGGGAAAGAGGGAGCATGATTATCCTCCGTTGATTGGAGAGATGTTCTCGCAGAACGTTCTGCACGAAGCCGGAATGGTCGGTATGGCAAGGCTGCCGGGAGGATACGATACGGCGACGACCCAGTTCTATATAATCAAGCAATACAGGGCCGGTCTCAATGGCGAATACACCCTGTTCGCGCGCGTAACGGAAGGGATGGATGTCGTCAACGGCATAAAGAAGGGTGACAAGATAGAAACCGTCAGGATCGTGGAGTAGAGCGCAATGACGGTCGCTTTGGGGAACCGGTGGGATGGGGACTTAATAGCTTGACCGGCACCATTGCTGAGAATATAAATTACTGTGTTTGAGTGGATTTGTCAGTCGCGGGGCGGTATTAATGAGATTCACATCGATGTTCAGATACGGTCTCAGGGCGATGGCGGTTCTCGCCGATAACTACGGCAAAGGACCGGTGTCGGCCAAGCAGATATCTTCCCTGGAGAACCTGTCGCCAAGCTTCACCGAGCAACTGCTGGCCCACCTGCGCAGGGGAAAGCTGGTCAGCGGCGTGCGCGGTCCCGGTGGCGGTTTCGCCCTCAACAGGGATCCCGAAGAGATTCTGCTGAGCGAGGTCGTCGAAGCCCTCGAGGGCCCTTTTTTTGTGTCGACTTGTCTCGGTGCCGATGACAGCGCGGGCATCGAGCAATGCGAAAAGTACGAGACTTGCTGCGTTCTTCCGATGCTGAGGCTCCTGGAGAAAGGCATCAGGGAGGTATTCGATTCATACAGGCTTTCCGATCTGAAGGATCTCTCGTGCGGCAAGAACATAAGCGGGGGAAAACACCGGGGCTCGGAATAACGGAGAAAAGGATATGGCTCGACGCATATATTTCGACAACAACGCCACGACTCGCATGAGAACGGAAGTTATCGAAGCCGTCATGCCCTGCTTCGACCGGTACTTCGGCAACGCCAGTTCGATGCATCTCTTCGGACAGGAGGCGAGCGGAATACTCGATCAATCGAGGACAGAAGTGGCAGGCCTAGTGGGGGCGGAAACGGACGAGATCGTATTCACCTCGGGCGGAACGGAATCGGACAACATGGCGATAAGGGGATTCATCAACCCCTATCTGAGGAAAGGGCTGAAACCTCATATCATCACATCATCGATCGAGCACCCCGCGGTTCTTCGTACATGCATGCGGCTGGAGAAGGAGGGCGTCGAGGTTGATTACCTTCCCTGCGGCCGGGATGGCGGGGTGCTGCTCTCGGAGCTGGAAGGGACGATCGGGAAGGGGACCGTCCTGGTCAGCGTGATGCTGGCCAACAACGAGACAGGGGTTATCCAGCCCATAAGCGAGATTTCGGAGATCGTCAGAAGGCATGGCGTGATATTTCACGTGGATGCCGTCCAGGGTGTCGGAAAGATACCGGTCAATGTCGATAGGCTCGGAGTCGACATGCTTTCGATATCGGCTCACAAGTTTCATGGACCTAAAGGAATAGGCGCGCTGTATATAAGAAGGGGGACCCCTCTCGAACCGGTCTCGTCGGGAGGGCACCATGAAAACGGTCTGAGACCTGGGACGGAAAATATTCCCGCTATAGCCGGCTTCGCCGCGGCGAGCAGGATTTCGAGCGAGCGTATCCGCGCCGAGATGGAATATATTTCGGGGCTTAGAAAAAAACTGGAAGAGGGGATATTGGAAAGAATCGCCGATGTCAGGATAAACGGCTTCGAGAGCGAGCGGGTTCCCAATACCACGAGTGTGACGGTTCCGCGGATCGAGGGCGAGGCGATGGCCCTGAATCTTAGCATGCTGGGATTCGCCGTTTCTACGGGCAGCGCTTGTGCCACGGGCGAAACGGACCCGAGCCACGTTCTAATTGCTATGGGAATATCTCCGGTGGATGCGCAGGGCTCCTTGAGGATAAGCCTCGGTATAGAGAACACTCATGACGAGATCGATCAATTCCTCGACAGTTTCCCCAGGGTGGTCGAGCGGTTGAGAAAACTATCGCCGATAGGAAGGGATTCCTGACCGGATAACGGACAGATGCGAATGCGCTCTTTCGTCTGGTTTGTCATTATATTGATCCTACCTGTAAATGTAAGGACATCGGTAACGATCGGGGGGAGGGTCGATTCACTAATCCGTGCGGGTGCACCGGGAATTGGGGCCTCCGGCCCGAGAACCGTTTTCCACGCCGGCGGGCTTCGATACTCGGTGGTGACTTCGGGCTGCGGTCCTTTTATCCTTTACTACAGAGATGTAAACGAGCGGCTGGAGGACGAGATCGAGAAGCTGCTATGCGGTTCGCTTCACGCGGTAGCCTCAGAGATCGGGCTGGAGAGGATCGATACTATCCGCGTATTCATCGCGCCCGGGGGGAAGGCTTACCGGAGGCTCCACGGCGGGGCTGTGCCCGAATGGGGGGAGGCATTCAGTTCCCCCTCAAGGATGATTCTCGGGATCAATGCGGAGGAGATCCTTCTGGCGCCGCGGCCCCTGGAGACGGTTGTAAAGCACGAGCTTTCCCATCTTTGCTTTTCACAGAGGGTCAAAGGGACGCGATGTCCAGTCTGGTTTCTCGAGGGTCTCGCAATGCTTCAATCGAGGGAGTGGACGTTCCGGGATGAATGGCAGCTTGCCGGTTCGCTCTGGAGGAAAGGTATTCCTTATCTGGATGATCTTGAAGGGCGTTTTCCGGTCGATAGGAGCGAGGCGGCCGAGGCATACAGACTGAGCTATGCGGCCGTCGATATGCTCCTTGGCGGCAGGAAAGAGGAAATCGCCACATTCTCCGCTTCAATAGGAGAACTGGGTGATTTCGACAGGGCGTTTCTCCTGAGTTTCGGAATGACACCGGACGATTTCGCCGACGAATTCCATTATGCCCTCGAGAAAAAATACAAGACCGCCGGGATTCTCGTCTACCTGTCACCTTACTGGGGTGGGGTCGTTCTCCTTTTTCTGGCAGCCTACCTCGTCAAAAGGATCAGGATGAGCCGGAAATTGAGAGAACTGGAAAATGCCGATGAAATATAAAGAAATTCATGACTTGCGCCGGGAGGCATGAAATAATATGATAGGGTTTATAAAGGTTTCTTTGAAATATTAGGCTGGAGGGCTAGTCCTAATTGGTAAGGCAGCGGATTTGAAATCCGCCGGGAGCAATCCCTTGGGGGTTCGAGTCCCTCGCCCTCCGCCAGGAATACAGGGTTCGCGCGGAGAGGTGGCCGAGCGGCTGAAGGCAACCGCCTGCTAAGCGGTTGTAGGGGTAATTCTCTACCGAGGGTTCGAATCCCTCCCTCTCCGCCATTAATTCAAGGGGAATCCTGTTGACAGCCGCCTTTTTTTTGAGTTCAATGTGTTACGAATGTAATAAAAAATAATATTCTATTCAGGGGGGGGGAGAGCATGTCAGCTCTGGTCCGTTTCAGCGTGTCGATAGACGGGGATCTGCTCGAGAGATTCGACGGGCAGACGAAGAAAGACGGATATCCGACCAGATCGAAGGCTGTCGCGGATCTCATAAGGAACAGCCTCGTCAAGCACGAATGGAAGAGCGGCGGTGAAGTCGCGGCGGCCGTTATAATGGTTTACGATCATCACAAGAGAGGTCTTTCGACCAACCTTACGCGCATTCAGCACGATTATCACAAGCTGATAATCTCGACGCAGCACATTCATCTCGATCACGATAACTGTCTTGAGATAGTGGTGGTGAAGGGTAGCCCGGTGCTTGTCGAGGAACTTGCTCACAAGCTCAAGACGACAAAAGGGGTCAAATTCAGTTCGCTTGCGGCAGCATCGACCGGCGCGGGGCTTTGATATGCCGGCGGGGAGGATCGATCGTGGATAGGAGCATTTGCGGCGGCGGGGAAAAGGACCCTTCCGAAAGGTTCGACGGATTTTGCGGCCGGAGGGGGCCTGTCCGCGTTGACTTCATGGGGAGGATGGCGGGGGCGGCATCCGTATTGGCGGCAGCGGCGGTGGTGCTGCTCCTCTGGACGGCGGCGGCGTGGGCGCACGATCACTGGATCTACCCCGGCGGTTTCCGCCCGGAGGCGGGAGAAGAGACTGCCTTCAACCTATGCAGCGGCCACGATTTCCCGGAGAGTTCCTTCTCCCTCGGCGACGCGGTCGTCTCATCCGTTTTTATAAAGGGGTCGGGCGGCGGACGCGTCTCCCTGGAAACGGAGAGAAGAGGAGCGACAAGGCGCGGGATATTTCCGGTGGCCGAAGAGGGAATATATATTCTGGGGGCGATTCTGAAAAGGCCCGGCGCCGAAAAACCCTCCTACGAGGCCAGGGCGCTGATAATAACCGGACGCGCCGAGGACGATCCCGCACTCTATCCAACCGGTGAAGGATTGGAGATTGTTCCGGAGAAGGCCGTCACCTCTGTAGGGCCCGGCACTGTGCTGCCAGTCTCGCTTTACCTGGATGGCCTCAGGGTTAAAGGCCGGTTATCCGTAGACCCGCCGGGCGGGGAACCGTTCTCCATTGAAATGCCGGGGGACGGTCCGGCGATCGTAAAGATCGGACCGGCCGGAGCTTACCTGCTTTCGGCGGGTATCGAAGGGCGCGGCTGCTCCCTCGTATTCGAGGTCGCCGCCCGGAAAGGCGATAAGGGCCGCCGGAACGAACGGTCTGGATCATGAGATACGCAACCCCGATTGCAGTTTCGATACTTGTCCTTGCGGCCACGAGCGGCGGTTCGGCCGCTCATGGAACCCGCTGCTTCATCGATGAGAGGACTGTCGGGTTGGAAGCGGTTTACGACGACGGATCGCCCATGGCTTTCTGCGATGTCGAGGTTTTCTGCCCCGCTTCGGCAGATTCGGCAAGGATAAAAGGAAACACCGATGCAGGCGGACGATATGCTTTTTTCCCCGATACCGCCGGGGTGTGGCGCGTAACGGTCGATGACGGAATGGGCCACCTCGCCTCTATCCGGATCGAAGTCGCATCCGGCGGGAAAGCTTGGAGTCGGACGGGAAGGGCCCGTGGCAGGTTATCGGGGGCCGTTACCGGAGTGAGCGTGATCTTCGGTCTTTTCGGGTTGATCGTGCTTTTCCGTAGAAGGGAGCAAACCCGGTCCGCGGGGGACGCTGCAAGAGGTGGTCACGAATGCATATAGCCGATGGCGTCGCCACGGCCGCGGTAGCCGGGAGCGGCGTCGCTCTGGCCGCGGCCGGAGTCACTATTGGATTGAAGGCGATGAGAGACGAGCAGATCCCCCGGGCCGCGCTTATGGCGGCGGTTATATTCGTCTCCTCCGTCGCGATACGGCTTCCGTTCGGCCCCTCGAGCGTTCATCCTCTCTTGAACGGGCTTGCGGGACTGATCCTCGGTTGGGCCTCGATACCCGTTTTCCTCGTATCCCTGTTTATGCAGACACTCCTTTTCCAATTCGGAGGGATAACGACCCTGGGAATAAATACGGTGACGATGGGATTTCCGGCGGTCGCCTGCTTCTATATTTTCAACCGTCCCATCAGGAAAGCAGAGACTTCAGGTAAGGTCTTCGTGCTCGGGCTTGCGGCCGGATCGACCGCCCTCGTACTCTCTTTCGTCCTGTGGTCGGCCGCTCTGATCCTGAGCGGCAGGCAGTTCGAGGTGATAGTCGGCCTGGCCCTGGGACCCAACCTGGCTCTAATGATAATCGAAGGGCTCTTTACCGGTTTCGTCGTAAGTTTCCTCGCGAGGGTCTATCCCGGCGTGTTCAATGTGCCGGCCCATAACGTCAAGTGGTGGAGGCGATGAGCTGTACTACGCATTATGGCGGGGATACGCTGGTCCACCGCCTCGATCCACGTCCCAGAATTATCGTCACGATGGCCTTTTCCGTCTTGATAGCGGTCAGTGGAGACAGCGGCGTGCTCTGCGCCGGGCTACTGGCCGGGCTGGCTCTTGTTTTCCTTTCGAGGCTGCCGCTAGGTCATATGGCGAAACGTATCGGGAGGCTGAATCTCTTCATGTGCGTTCTGTTTCTGCTCGTACCGGCCACGTTCCCCGGGAGGACGGCCTTCAAGTTGGCGACGATACGCTTCAGCATGGAGGGGATAGTATGGAGCGCGGCGATTACGCTGAAAGCCAACGCGATAGTACTCGTTTTCATCTCGTTGATGGGGACTGTCGAACCGATGACCCTGGGTCACGCCTTCCATCATCTCAGGACCCCGGCGAAGCTCGCGCACCTGTTCATGTTCACTCTTCGATATCTCGACCTTTTGCATAACGAGTATCAAACGTTGCTTCGCGCGATGAAGGCGCGCGGATTCAGACCGAGGATGAGGTTGCACACATACCGCAGCTACGCCTATCTCGTGGCTATGTTGCTGGTCAGGTCGCTTGAGAGGTCCGAGAGGGTGATGGCCGCCATGAAGTGCCGCGGATTCAAGGGCGAGTTTCATGTGATCCATCATTTCAGATTTCACTTTCGAGACGCCGTCTTCTGTGCCGTGTCGGCCGTAATAATTGTCACGCTGGCAGTTGCCTCGTTCACGGGGAGTTGGAGGATATGGTGAATGAAACGGCACCACTGATAAACCTCGTCAATCTGGATTTTCGATACGAGGGAGGCATGGATGTGTTGAAAGGCGCTTCCATGAGCCTCGAGCGCCGAGAGCGTGTCGGCCTGATAGGTCCCATAGGTTCGGGAAAGACGACTCTGCTCCACCTCATCGTAGGTCTCCTGAATCCGTGCGGCGGAAGGGTGGAGCTCTTCGGCAGCGAAAGAAGATCGGAGAAGGATTTCCGGGAGGTAAGAGAGCGTGCGGGACTTCTCTTCCAAGATCCTGAAGATCAGCTGTTTTGCCCGACGGTCCTTGAAGATACGGCCTTCGGGCCGCTCAATCAGGGGAGGACGAGGGAGGAGACCCTGGTTATTGTCGAGGAGACATTGCGGGAGCTGGGGATCGAGGGCTTCGGGGAACGGATCACGCATCACCTGTCGGGGGGTGAGAAACGCCTTGTCTCCCTCGCCACGATCCTGGCAATGAGGCCGGATATCCTTCTTCTCGACGAGCCGGTGTCGGGGCTCGATCCTCAGGCCGCCGACAGGATAAGATCGCTTCTTCTCGATCTGCCCCAGGCTATGATCATCGTTTCGCATGACAGGGAATTTCTCAAGCTGGTGACGACGAGGTGTGTAAGGATCGCCGGGGGAGTGATAGAGCCTCTTCTCGAAGAAAATTTTGGTTGACCTGAAAGGGCTTACAAGATATATAGAGAAATGCGATCGGCGGTTTTGCGCCGTAGGCTCTTGAGATGCGCCCATAGCTCAACTGGATAGAGCGTCTGGCTACGGACCAGAAGATTGGGGGTTCGAGTCCTCCTGGGCGTATTTTTTCTTCCAACAATGAGGCGGCCGTCCGGCGCTTTTCTTTTTAGCCGATAGTTTCATGCCCCATTATTATTACAGATAAATTTCGCCCATCTGGCCTTTGGATGAGTTTTTCTGGATTTGAATAAGGTTTAATCGTCCCGAAAACGCAATAATTAAAGATTAATTTATAAGAGATAACAAAAACAGCTTGACCCTTCGCACTCTTGGCGGTAGAGTAATGAAGGGCCGTTTCCGTCAAGCGGGGGCCCCTGTTATCGTTAATAATACGTCAGTTCAACCAACATCAAGAATCGATAAACCCGCGAGGAAGGGACAGGGAATGATAGAAATTAGAACCCACGGACGCGGTGGTCAGGGGTCTGTCATCGCTTCCGAGATCCTGGCGGACGCCTTCTTTCATGAAGGCAAATATGTCCAGGCTTTTCCCGCTTTCGGAGTAGAGCGCCGCGGAGCTCCCGTGATGGCCTTTACGCGCGTCTCTGATAAAGAGGTCAGGGAAAGATGCCAGATCTATGAGCCAGATCACCTTATCGTCCTCGATCCGGTGCTGATAAATACTGTGAACATCACCGAAGGGCTGAAGGAGGGCGGGTGGATAATCATCAATACGAACAGGCCGATTGAAGACAAAAAGCTGATAGAGAAGTTTCATATTGCCTCAGTAGACGCCAACGGTATCGCACTTTCGCACGGCCTGGGCTCCAGAGCGGCTCCTATAGTCAATACGGCGATTATAGGCGCTTTCGCCGGGGCCACTAAACTGGTCGGTCTCGAAGCGGTCAAGAAAGCGATCTACGGATTCGTTCCATTGAAAAAAGACGAGAACATGCAGGCCGCGGAGGATGCCTACAATACTGTTGAGATAGTGTCCTGAGAGAATCCGGTTTGCGACGAATACGGTAACCGGCCGGCCGGTCCGGCGGCGGAGCGGGATCAGGAGTCTGGAGGGTAAATGATCGAAAAGGTTGAGTTCAAGAGCTACAAGGAGATGCCGATAAGGCCTATGACGGTGAGCAGCATGTTGTGGAACCTCACCGGCTCCTGGCGGAATGTCAGGCCTTATTACGATTTCAAGACATCGCCTTGTATTCTCGGATGTCCCACCAACGAGAATATCCAGCGCTACATCTACCTGGTGACGGAGCAAAAATACGAAGAGGCGTGGGGCACTATTATCGAGAAAAACCCGATGCCCGCCGTTACGGGACGCGTTTGTTTCCACCCATGCATGGCGAACTGCACGCGAAGAGATTACGACGAGCCGGTGAACATCAACGCGATCGAACGTTCGCTCGGTGACATGGGGCTTGAAAACCCGGGCTGGATGAAAAAAGTAAAGGCTTCCAAGAAGGAGAAGATCGCGGTTGTCGGCAGCGGCCCGGCGGGACTTTCATGCGCATTCTACCTGATGAGGCAGGGCTACCCGGTGACGCTCTACGAGAAGGACAAGGCGCTCGGAGGGGTTCTGCGCTGGGGCATTCCCGAGTTCAGGCTTCCCAACGACGTTCTGGACAGGGTGATAGGGACCATTCTCGATTCGGGCCCGGTCACCGTGAAAACAGGGGTCAAGGTCGGGATAGATGTGTCGATGGAGCAGCTCGAGAAGGATTTCGATGCCGTTTTCCTTGGAATGGGCCTTTCCAGAAGCAGGCTTTTGGGTGTCGATGGAGAGGAAGGTGCGGGGGTGGAGCCTGGGCTCGAGTTCCTGAGAACGGTGAACGGGGGCGGCAAAGTCGATCCTGGCGTGAAGGTGGTGGTTATCGGCGGCGGTAATACTGCGATGGATGTAGCCCGATGCGCCCTCAGGGCCGGGAGCGATGTCACCGTTGTGTACCGGAGAACGATCAACGAGATGCCGGCGATAGAAGAGGAGATCGAGGATGCCGAAAAGGAAGGTGTCAAGTTCCATTTCCTGGCTACGCCGATCGAGATGATCAGAAAGAGCGGGAAACTGGTGAAGGTCGTTTTCCAGAAGATGAAGCTTGGCGAACCGGACGATTCGGGAAGACGCAGGCCGGTTCCGGTGGAAGGGGAGGTATTCGATCTGGAGGTCGACAGGCTGTTCACGGCGATAGGAGAAAAGGCCGACCTCGATGGTATCGAGGAGAACCTGGAAACCGAGTGGAACCTGATCAAGACGACCGGTGATTTCGGAGAGACCGGCCGCGGGAGAATTTTCGCCGGGGGAGATGTCGTCACCGGCGCGGCCAGCGTCGTTGAAGCGATTGCCGCCGGGCGCAAGTCGGCCGAGAAGATCGGACGGTTACTGTCCGGGCAGGAAGATCCCGAGATCGAGGAACCGGTCACAATAGGCATAGATAACATTAACACCGTCTATTTCAAGAAAGTGAAGCAGACCCGGGTGCCGAGACTCGGTGTGGAAGAGGCGAAGGGATCGTTCAAGGAGATAAGAACGGGTTACACGCGGGAAATGCTTAGCGGCGAATCCGAGCGATGTTTCTCGTGCGGCGTGTGCAATTACTGCGATAACTGCTGGGTCTTCTGCCCGGATGTCGCGATTCATCGCCGGGAGGAAGAATACGAATTCGATTACGATTACTGCAAGGGCTGCCTGGTTTGCGTTCAGGAATGCCCGCGTAATGCTATTTCGACCCGGGAGGAGGGAAAATGAAAAAGGTCATCATGGGAAACCACGCCGTAAGCTACGGCGTAAGGGCCTCGGAGGCCAAGGTGATTTCCGCCTACCCGATTACCCCCCAAACCCATGTCGTTGAGCTTCTCTCCGAGATGTGCGCGAACGGCGAGATCGACGCAAAATTCATCAAGGTGGAATCCGAGCACAGCGCGATGGCCGCCTGCGTGGGCGCTTCCGCGGCGGGATCGAGGACATTTACGGCGACTTCCTCGCAGGGGCTTCTCTTGATGCACGAGATGCTGCATTGGGCCGTGGGGGCGAGACTTCCGATAGTGCTGGCCAATATCAACAGGGCCGTCGGACCTCCCTGGTCGATCTGGACCGATCAGAACGATTCCCTCTCGCAGAGGGATGTCGGCTGGCTTCAGATATACTGTGAGAGCAACCAGGAGACGCAGGACACCATTCCTCAGGCGTTCAAGATAGCGGAAAAGCTCCAGATGCCCGTTATGATAGTGATGGATGCCTTCTTCCTCTCTCATACGTACGAAATCGTCGATATCCTCGAGAAGGAGAAGGTGCGGGAATTCCTTCCACCGTACAAGCCGGATATCAAGATAGATACGAAGGACCCCCATTCATTCGGGAACCTGGCCGGCCCCGATATGTACATGGAGCTGCGCTACATGATTCAGGAAGCGATGGAGGAGGCCGTCGAAGTCGTAAAGAAAACCGATGAAGAATTCGGGAAATTGTTCGGCAGGAGTTACGGCCTCGTTCAACCCTACCGATGTGAGGATGCAGAAACGATTCTCGTCACATCGGGAACCGTTGCCTCGACGACCAGGGCCGTCATAGATCTGATGAGGGATGAGGGCATAAAGATAGGAGCCCTGAAGATAAGAATGTTCAGGCCGTTCCCGTTCGAGGAGGTTTTCGATATTCTCTCCAAGGCGAAGAAGGTCGCCGTGATCGACAGGAACATCTCGTTCGGAGGACACGGCATATTCTTCCAGGAGATAAAGAGTGCCCTGTACGGGCGGACGGATATTCCGATAATAGGATATATAGCGGGTCTAGGCGGCAGGGACATCACTCCCGGCGTGGTCCGCGAGATCGCCGACAAGGCGATCGGAGACAAGAAACCGGAAAGATATATAAACTGGATTGGGGTGAAGAAATGAAACCGGCAACGATGCCAATTGAAGAGCTGATGGGATCCGGGCATCTGGCCTGCCAGGGGTGCGGCGCCACACAGGCGATGCGTTTCGCGCTCAAAGCCCTCGGTCCCAAGACCGCGCTGACGATACCGGCCTGCTGCTGGGCCGTAATCGACGGCTCTTTTCCGCACTCCTGCATAGATCTGCCGATCTTCCACACGGCCTTCGAGACTGCCGCGGTCGTCGCCTCCGGTCTCAAGGCGGGACTGGAGATGCGGGGGGACAATGAAACAACGGTTCTCGCATGGGCCGGCGACGGAGGAACGTTCGACATCGGTCTCCAGGCGCTTTCGGGAGCGGCCGAAAGGAACGAGGATATAATCTATGTATGCTACGACAACGAAGCCTACATGAACACCGGAATACAGAGGAGCTCCTCGACTCCGCTCGGCGCCTGGACGACGACAACGCCGGTCGCGAATTACAAGAAGAGACCCAAGAAGAATATGATCGATATCATGGCTGCCCATTCGATCCCTTACATAGCCACCGCTTCGACGGCATATCCTCATGATTTCATGAACAAGATAAAGAAGGCCAAGGAAATCAGGGGAACGAAGTACATTCAGATACTGGCTCCCTGCCCTACAGGCTGGAAGCTGCCGCCGGAGCTCTCCGTCGAGATGGCCCGCAGGGCGGTGACATCGAAGATCTATCCCCTGCTCGAGGTCACCGAGAACGGTCAGAAGCTCGAGGTTTGGAAAGATTTCGAGCCGACCCCCCTTATCGATTATCTCAAACCTCAGGGAAGATTCAGGCATCTTTCCGAAGAGGAGTTGAAGATGATCGAGAAAGAGGTGGAGGCGCAGTGGCGGAGGCTTCTGGCCAAGGAGAAGATGCTCGCTTCGATCCCAGGCTTCGAAGATTAGTTGACCGGGATATAGATGAAACGTGAGGCGGGCGCCAAGACGAAATCGGTGCGAACGGTTTCTTTTAGCGCCCGCCTCGCGTTATGACCGCGCTGAGTTTTAATTCCCAACAAATCCTACCTCAATTTCGAATCCTTTCCCGTTGTTCCCCAGAAGGGGATGATGGCAATCATAACTACTTTAATTGCAATAGAATATCGCATAATGCACAGTCTATTTTGCAACAACGTTTCGCAAATTGACAAATTGACGGGAGATTCCGTAGGGGGAGTATGAAACGTAACCGTCTGATATTAAACCGATTGTAAAAAATTGAATTAATGGTACGCAATAAGCGAAGGGTAAAGAATTGTAAAAAATCAATTGTGGATCTTCAGGTGATTGAAGCTGAAAGTGAAGAAAATATGAAAAGAGAAGGATTTACACTGGTAGAGATGATGGTGGCGATATCGATATTCGGTCTTGTGCTGGCCATCGGCACACCTCCGCTGATTCAGTTGCTAAGGCACCATCAGGCGAAAGACGCCGCCGGAACGGTAATGGGCGTCCTGCGCGAGGCCCGCAGCAGGGCCATACACGAGAAGAACGATTATGTCGTATTTTTCGACATCGCCAATTCCAGGATGACGATGCTCGATGATGATGGAGGCGGGGGCGGAAACCCGGCGGAGGCCGGCTTCGTAGCGACGAACCGCGGGAACGGCCGGGCCGACACCGGGGAAAGGATCTTAGGCCCGTTCAATCTACCCCAGGGACAGGTCTTCGGTATGATAGCCGGATCGGTCGATTCGGACGGCTCATATATTACTGCTCCCGTGACCTTCTCGGGGACGCCGCCGATGGTGACCTTTCATCCGAACGGATCGACAAATGAGGAGGGGATCGTGTTCGTAATGCCCGACCTCGAATTCCGTGAGCAGAGAAAAGGAATGGACCAGATGATGATAGTCAGGCGCTCGACCGGAAGCGTGATTCTCGACAAACCCACCTATAACTAGACCGAAAAGTGGTGATAGCTATGTTCAGGAAGATACTATCCGGCGACGAAAAAGGAATGACCCTCGTTGAAGTGCTGGTCGGGATGACCGTCTTCGCGATAGGACTGCTGGGGTTGAGCAGGGTCATGTTTTCAACAATGCATTCAAACCTCGCTTCCAAGCACACGGTGGTTGCGACGAACCTGGCCCATCAGAGGATGGAGCAGATCATGAGCTCGACCCGATACAACTCCATCACCAGCGCGAATTTCGCCGACGAGGATTTCGGATCTCTGATGGGGGGGAATTCGGAGTATTCGAGATTCAGCAGGACCGTCTCTATTGTAGATTCGACAAACGCTCTCGGCAACAGCGTGATGAAGGAGATCACCGTAAGGGTCGAATGGCGTGAAGCGAAGACGATGCGAAATGTCGAATTGAAATCGAGCATCAGCCGTTTCAAGGATATTAATCTATAACCCTGTCAACTGGAGTGATCGTCATGAAACGAATCAGGAGAAAATCTAAAGGGTTCACGCTCGTTGAGATGATGATAGCCCTTTTCGTGGGCGGGCTTCTCATCATCATATCGTACAACGTGCTGACCTCTCAGAAGAAGGCGGCCGATTCGCAGAACCAATATATCAATGCCCAGCAGAACGCGAGGGTGGCCCTGGAGACGCTCGAAAAGGAGCTCCGGCTCGCTGGGTTGAATATCGACGATTTCAACGGGCAGCCCGTATTCATCGATGCCGCGCCATACCAGATCGTTTTCAACTCAGATCTTTCCAGCGGCGTGTCGGGGGTTCTCGGGATGACGACCGATCAGAGCGTTATGATCAGCGACGGCTCGAGCTACACGATCGGTACCCATCCGGACGAGGGCCTTGGAACTTTGCCGCGTTACAACAACAACGCCGAGACGATAAGGTTCACCCTGGACAGGGATGACAACGGCCTGGTAAATGCTTCTGACGCCTACACGGAGACGGCCAATCCGGACGATTACGCCCTCTACAGGGAGGAAAACGGCACTCGTAAGGACATAATAGCGTACGGCCTGCGGGGCAGGGAAAACTATCCCGACGGGCAGTTCCCCGAGCCGCTCTTCAAGTATTACGGGGATTTCAACAGCAACGGAACCGTTGTCCTATGGGGGGACGGAAACAACGACGGCCTGCTGAGCCAGGCTGAGATCGCCGCGGTGACGCCGGTCCCCGTCAACCTGCTCGATAAGATCATGGAGGTCGAGATCTCGATAGAAGCGGAATCGGACCATCTCCAGGCGGGATTCACCGGTCCTCACAGCTCCCCGGGCAGCCCGAGGAATTACAGGTCGGTGGTGATGTCGAGCAAGGTAAGGCCGAGGAACGTCGGAACGGGGGCTGCAAACCTGCACGCGTGCGGCAACCCCCCCGCCTCGCCGACGAGCCTCAGCGTCACAGACACGCCCGGGGATAACGGCCACAGCATAACATTGAGCTTCAACAGCTCATTCGACGAGAACTCCGGGGAAGAGGATATCACGGACTATACGGTTTACAGGCGCAAGGACGGGGAGACCGAGTGGAACTGCATCGGTTCGGTAACCCCGAAGGGACTTAGCGGCTACACTTTCGATGACAACGAGCATTCGCCGGGAGAGAAACTGTTAATCGGCGAGAGTTACTATTACTTCGTGACTGCCTGGGACTGCAGGCCCCAGGAATCGAATCCGTCGAACAAGGCCGGTCCGGTGACTCCGCTTCCGAACGGCCCGGATCAGCCCAATATAGTAAATGCATTCGACACTCCCTGCGACGCCATTGACGAGATAACGGTCGTGATACACAGATCCCCCGATGATATCCCCAGCAGCGGGACGGTTTCTCATTACCTCGTCTACCGAGGGAACGAGGCGGGTGGCGGAGTCTACTCGAAGGCGCTTATCGGCACGTTTCCCGCCGACGGATCCGAGTATTACAATTTCTACGACAACAGCGCCAACAATATCTCGGGACAGCCGCCGTCCGCCGGAGATTACTACTACTACATCGTCCAGGCGGCCGCAGCAAGCGATTCAACCGAGTCCATAGACTCCAACGAATATGGAGGGGTCTACTACTCCGGGACGATATCCTCGTGCCAGCTCACACGGGTGGATGATTATCCCGACGACGAGGGTGAATCGCTGTTCATCGAGTGGAAAAAATCGCCGTCGGAGGATTGCGTGCCCTCTGATGTCTCGGCCTACATTCTGAAGCGCAAGTCGATATTCGAGCCGGAATGGCAGAATGTCTGGGCGGTCGCCGCCGCCGGCACGCCTACCTACAGTCGCATCGACGAGGGTCTCACGCGTGGAGCGGAGTACACGTACCGCGTCGATACATACGGATTCAGCAGCGAGGTCGTACCGTCGAACGAGATGAAGGGAATACCTCTCAGGAACACGGAGCTCGATCCTCCCGAGAACCTCGAGGCGGCGGATATACTGTGCGACGCAACTGGGTCCGTCAGGGTGGCGTTCGAGAACGCCCCGCAGGATATCCCGACCAGCGGCAGGGTCACCCACTACTGGATCTACAGAAAGATCGAACTGGGAAGCTTCGCCCAGGTCGGGGAGATCGAAGCTAACGGATCGGAGACATATGAGTTCGTCGACGGTCCCGCCACCAATCCCACATCCCCTCCCGTTATCGGAGAGTTCTATTATTACAGGGCCACCGCATACGACGAGGACGGCGAGAGGGAATCGGCTCCCTCCAATGAAGGGTACACCATGTCCGACGGAGAGCCCGGCGCTCCCTGGGTCACCGATGCGCACGACACTCCCGTCGACGGCGGAAAAAGCATAACGATACAGTTCGACAGATCGGCCGATGACGGGCACTGTACCAACAACGTAATAATATACAGGATCTACCGTGAGACATCGGCGACGGGCGGCTTCTCCCACCTGGTCGGAGAGATGACCGCCGTCGGGGCCATGTCGTACACGTTCTACGACGACGAGCTGTTCAGCCTCGATCCTCCCGTTGACGGGATGGGCTACTACTATGTCGTAAGGGCGATTGAGGCAGGAGGAGAGGAGTCGGTGAATTCCAACGTGTACGGGCCGGTCTACTCGATATCGCAGAATCCCTCTTCCTACATCGTCTTCGAGGACGATTTCGAGACCGACAAGGGTTGGACCCACAACCTCATCCGTACGCAGGACGACTGGCAGAGGGGGGAGCCGATGGGCAACGGCGGCGACAGTTACGGGAATGACGATCCCTCCTCGGCCCATTCCGGATCGAACGTCTACGGAAACGACCTGGGCGCCGACGGGTGGAACGGCACCTACAAGGCGAACGTGGAGAACGATCTGATAACACCCGACGGAGCCATCGACTGCTACGGCCACGCTAACGTGGTCCTACAGTTCCAGAGATGGCTCAACGTTGAAGGCCCCGCTTACGACCAGGCGACGATCTATATAAGCACGAGCGGCACAGGCGGTCCCTGGACCCAGATCTGGCAGAACGAGGCGCGGATAACGGATAACAGCTGGGTATTCGTCGAGCTGGATATATCCGACTGGGCGGACGGGGAGGATAACGTGGCGCTGAGGTGGAGGCTTAAGTCGGACGGCGCCCACGAGTATGCCGGATGGAACATAGATGATATCGTCGTGCGTGAAAAAGCGGTCACGCCCTAACAGCGATCAGAGGTGATGCCATATGAAACGGAACAGGATCATAACGGGAAATGAAGACGGGTCGGCGCTTGTAATCGTTATCCTGATAATGCTCGCGCTCACCGGAATAGTGATGGGTGTAAGCTCGATATCGGTCAACGAGACGCAGCTCGCATCGAACGAGATGCTCGATAAGCAGGTATTCTACCTCGCTGAAGCGGGGGTGGAAAAAACTCTGAAGCACATGAGCGAGATGACCGTGCCGTTCGTAGGGAGCGGCGCGAACGGGGACCAGCCCGTGGCTCTATTCGATGAAATCCAGATGTACGACAAGGGTACCATAACGAGCTACCTGGATCCCCTCGATTCGAATACCGGCAACCAGAGCCGTTTCATAAACGTGACGGTCCGCGCCACGCTGAACGGAACCGGGATGTCGAAGGTGCTCCAGGTAAGCGTCGGGCAGCAGAACTTCTCCCGGT
>CAZPAH010000015.1:0-35295 GCA_964584495.1 uncultured bacterium
CCCCCCCCCCCCCCCCCCCCCCCCCCCCCCCCCCCCCGGGAGATCGACCTTCACCTGAAGTATGGAAGGTCGGTAAAGGAGGGGGTCGAGGCGGAGAGGCGGGAGCTTGAAGGCATCGTCTGGCTGACGAAGATCATCGGGTGAAGATCGCGGGGGGCGTAATCTAGGCTACATGACCCCTTGAAGGGGATTTCGCCTTTCGCGCCGGGAATAAATCAAAAGATCTCGGAACAGACTCAACAATCGGATCAGAAGGAGGTGAGGATTAAGACCCGGCTAAATTTCCCCTGTTACTCCAAGCACTGATACAACAGCGAGGAGGTGGCATTGATGAAATCAAGAACGATCGGCTGTTGTATTGCGCTCGTCCTTCTTTTGTCGGGGTCGGCTTTCGGACAGTGGACCCAGCAGTACGGAATCGAGAAGGATGAGGATTACCAGGCTATCTCTTTTCCGACCGCTTTGATCGGCTATATTGTGGGATCGGACGGGTTGATCTACAAGACATCCGACGGCGGTGACACATGGGTAGCGCAGACCTCTCCAACGACGGACTCATTTTTCGACGTTTTCTTCAAGGATGCCAACACGGGCTGGGCGGTGGGTGACAACGGAGTTATCGCCTACACGACCGACGGTTCCACATGGAACCTTCATGCCCAGAGCGGCGTCCTGACGACCGGCGACATCAACGCGGTCTATTTCGTCGGCACGAGCGGATGGATCGGCGGCGATGCCGGGTGGATCTACAGGACCACCGACAACGGCGTAAACTGGAGCCCCCCGACCACGATGCCGTACACCGATGACGTCAACGATTTCGCCTTCGTCGACGCCCTCAACGGGTATGGGGCGGTCGACAGCGACGGCATCATGTACACGACCGACGGCGGCGATAACTGGACCGCCGCATCCCTCAACTTCGGCCCCTGGCCGTACACGAGATGGGATATCGAGGCGATAATAGCGGTCAACGACACGGTTGCCATCGCCACCGGATGGGGATCGATGGTAGGGCCGCAGCCGACGATCATCATGATCACGGATGACGCCGGGCTTACCTGGGGGATGCCGAACTATTCGTACGACTGGGTCAGCAACGCGTACGGCTACGGCATCGGATTGTTCGCGAACGGGGATGCGGTGATTGTCGGAGGCGGATCGGGATCGGCCGCAGAGATACTTCACGGCGGCGGCGATTACAGCTCGTGGCCCCATTCCCAGGCCTTCACCGGCAACTACCTCAACGCCTGCGCCGTGGTGCCAGGCACGGACAGGATAGTGGCGGTAGGCGACGACGGCTGGCTGGCGACATCGGACGACAGGGGCTATAACTGGACCTTCGCATACGACGGCGGTCCCGGCCTTTCGGGCGTTCTTAAATTCGCCGCCCGCGGCAGCAAGATCTACGGTGCGGGCGAGAGCGGTTTCTTCCTGTCCAGAGAGCAGGGGGCCGATTGGAAAATCGGAGTGGCTGCTCCCAACAACTGGGCGCCCGATCTCCATGATATGGCGATCGTGCCGTCGGGCGACGGTTACGTGATCTACGTGTCGGGAAGCAACGGGTACCTCTGCAAGTCGACCGACGACGGGGAGACATGGACCGAGCTGGGACACGTCGTGAGCAACTTCGACGCCTTCTACGGGATGCACTGGTTCGACGCGGACAACGGGATCCTGGTAGGCGAGTACGAGAAGGATGACGTCATCGTCACGACCGACGACGGCGGCTCCACCTTCGACACGATCTGGCATAACGTGTTCAGCGAGCAGTTCAACTCGGTCTCGTTCGCTCCCGACGATCCGAACGTCGGGATGATAGTGGGCGACAATATCAGCATGTACTACACGACCGACGGCGGCGTGAACTGGAATCCATCGACGGAGGATATCGTTTCCACGTCGGCGGACTGGGAAGAGGTCCACATGCTGAGCGCGACGAAGGGCTTCTGCGTCGGTGACGCCGGAACGTTCGCCATGACGACCGACGGCGGCGCCAACTGGACCCAGCAGACCTCCTTCGCGAGCGTGACGCTGATGGACGTCTACTTCAACAACCCGCTGTTCGGCTGGATATCGGGTGACGACCAGCTCGTCTACTACACGGACGACGGCGGCTCCAACTGGTACGACATCAGCGCAACGCTGGTGCCGACGACGAAGGACGTGAACTCCGTTTACCTGCAGGGAGCCACGGGAGAGCTGTGGATCGGCGCCGATTACGGCGACGTCTTCTCGAGGAACGACGGGGTGACGGGAGAGGATCCGCCCATCAGCCTTCCGTTCGTGCTGAAGCAGAACTATCCCAACCCATTCAACCCCTCGACGACGATCAAGTTCTCGCTCAGCAGGGACAGCTTCGTCGAGCTCAACGTGTACGACGTCTCGGGTAGACGGGTGGCCCAGGTGCTGAACAAGGAGATGGAAGCCGGCGATCACACGGTCGGATTCCAGGCGAAAGGCCTCTCTTCGGGTGTCTATTTCTACAAGTTGAAGACGCCGTTCGAAGAGCAGGTCCGAAAAATGATCCTGCTCCGCTGACGCTCTGCGGGATCCGTCCGGTTTCTCCCGCGGCGACTGCCGAGGGGCGGGCCGGCTTTCCTCCGCACAGAAGTGGAGGAAGGGTTGACGTTACTGGGGGGCGGCGAGGCCGCCCCCCAAAAAAACGGAAGGATGAAGAACTAAGGAGGAAGGCGGTATCATGAAAAAGGGTGTACTGCTTGCGCTGATCGCTATCGGCCTGGCAGCTTCCGGGGTGACACGGGGCGGTCTGGCCGCCGAAAACCCGGCGAGATTGATGAGACGTCCCGATATAAACGGGGGAAAGATCGTTTTCAGCTACGAGGGGGATCTATGGACGGTTCCGGAGGATGGCGGGACCGCAAGGCGGATTACGGTGCATATGGGCGTGGAAGATTATCCTAAATTCTCCCCGGACGGAAAATGGATAGCCTTCTGCGGCGATTACAACGAGAGGCGGGACCAGATATTCGTCATACCGGCCGACGGGGGCGAGCCCCGACAACTCACATATCATAACAGTTCGGCGCAGCCGGTTGCTTGGACGGTTGACGGCCGTAACGTGGTTTTTTCATCGGCACGGGAATCATACGTGCGGTTTTTCAAGCAGTTCTTCCAGGTGCCCGTCGATGGGGGACTCCCGGTCGAGATGGGGATCGGGAAGGGGAGCTTCGGATCGTTCTCGCCCGACGGCACGAAGATGGCCTACAACAGGCATCCCGGCAGATTCTGGTGGTGGAAAAGATACAAGGGTAGCCAGAACACCGATGTTTGGGTGCACGATTTCAAAAGCGACGGCTTCAAAAAGCTGACCGATTACGAGGGAAACGATTCCTGGCCGATGTGGACGGGAAACAGCATATATTTCGTCTCCGACAGGGTTGGAGATATAGCGAACATCTTCGTCATCGATTCCGCGGGGGGGGGCGCGAGACAGGTAACATTCTTCGAGGAGCACGGTATAACCTGGCCCTCGATGAGCCACGACGGGAAAAAGATAGTATTCGAGAGGGAAGGCGGGCTCTACGTTCTCGACACCGGATCCGAGAAAGCGAAAGAGGTCGTTATATATATCCCGTGCGATACGCGCGAAAATATGACGAGCTATGTGGATCCTCTGGAGCATGTAAGAAGCTTCGACATATCCCCTTCGGGAAAGAGGATCGTATTCGAAGCGAGGGGAGAGATATTCTCCGCCCCTGCCGAGTACGGCGACGTGAGAAACCTGACAAACTCCTCCGGATCACGCGACGAGTCGCCCGCATGGTCTCCCGACGGCAAGTATATCGCCTATATCTCCGACAAGAGCGGAGACGACGAAATCTACCTGGTGGACCAGATGGGCAAGGAACCGGAGAAGAAACTCACATCGACGGGTCATTTCAAGAGAGGAATCGTCTGGTCCCCGGAGAGCGACAGGATCCTCTATTCCACAGAGGCGAACGAGCTGTTCATGCTCGGCATAGACGGAAGCGAGCCCGTGCTTGTGAACAGGAACGAGCACAGGGATATCACCACATATCACTGGTCCCCCGACGGCAAATGGGTCGCCTACGATTTCGCCAGGCGCAACAGGGCCCGGGATATTTTCATCTACGACGTGAAGAAGAAGGAGCACCACCAGATCACCTTCAGTCTATCCGACGAGACGGAACCTTACTTCACTCCGGACGGCAAGTATCTGCTTCTAATAAGCGACAGGTACCGTGGGTCCGTAGCCCTCTGCCGTGTGAGCCTTCTTCCCGAGGAGGAAGAGCCGTTCGTTCACAAGGACGACGAGGAGACGGGAAACGCCGGCAAGGACGACGATGCCGAGAATGACGACAACGGAAAAGAAAAGGACAAGAAGGACAAGAAGAAGGACAAGCCGGTCGTTAAGATATCGTTCGACGGGATGGAGGACCGGATACGCCGCGTTCCAAAAACCGGCGGGCGGTATATGCATAACATACAGGCGACGGACAAGTACTACTACTACCTTATCCTCAGCACCAGGAGGATGATTTTCAGGCGGACATACGATCTCTATGCGTTCAACATAGAAAAGCTAAAGAGCGACAAGATCGCTACCAGCATCGTCACTTATGGCATCTCCGCCGATGGGAAGAAGATAGGCATCTTCGACGGAAGCAATTTCTCGATAATCAAGACGGGCTCGAAGATGTCGGCCAAGAAGGCGGATGACGACGAGGACAAGGGCGGCGAGCTCAATATCAAGAGGAAAACCTCGATGAAGCTGGACAGGGAGGCCGAGTGGAGGCAGATATTCAACGAGGGATGGCGGGTCGTCAAGTATCACTTCTACGATCCGAACACACACGGCGTCGACTGGGACGGGATCAAGGAGTACTACTCCTCACTGCTGCCGTACGTGAAGACACGGAGGGAGCTTAACATCCTGATGACCGAGATGGTGGGCGAGCTCAACGCGTCACACCAGGGGGTGAGCGGCGGCGACGAGAAGTCGGCGCCGAGGGCGCCGATGGCCTTTCTCGGGGCGAAGATCTCTCTCGACGGGGAAAAGGGCTATCCGAGGTTCGACAGGATTTTCCAGAGCGACAACCTCTCGACGAGGGAGAGATCCCCGCTCAGCGAAGATTTTGTCCAGGTCAAATCGGGAGATTACCTGCTCGCGATCGACGGGCGGCCCCTCGAGCCTGGCGAGAACTTCTATCAGTATCTCATCAACAAAAGCAGGAACAAGATCACGATAACGACGAACGGCAAGCCGAGCATGAAAAATGCGGTAGAGACCAAATTCATGCCGATCAGCCAGGAGATCACGCTCCTCTACAAGGATTGGGTCAATAAGGGGATCAATTACGTCGACACCGCCAGCAGCGGTAGGATTGGCTACATGCACCTGCAGGATATGTCGGGGGCGGGGTGGACCGAGTTCAGGGAGAGGTTCGACCAGTACAGGTACAAGGACGCGATAATCATAGACGTGAGGTACAACGGCGGCGGATATATAGACACACGCGTGATCGATTACCTCGAACGCAGGCCCTACCAGCTTCAGAGGTCCAGGGGAGAATCGACCGTGGGAAGACCCGAGGACACGTTCGAGGGAGAGGTGGTCGTTCTGATAAACGAGTACTCCTATTCCGACGCCGAGGTATTCCCCAGCGCTGTCAAGGAGCGCGGGCTCGGAACCCTTATCGGCGTTCCCACCCTGGGATTCGTTATAGCCGTCACTCCCCATTACCTGATAGACGGTGGAACGATCCGGAAGACATTCATCGGGATATGGGAGAAGGAGTCCGGCAAGCAGCTGGAGAGCCGGGGCGCGATCCCCGACATATACGTGGAATCCCCACCGGAGATGGAGAAGGCCGGTAGGGACGTTCAGCTGGAGAAAGCTGTCGAGTTCCTCATGAAGAAGATCGGAGATAAGCCGAGAGATTTCGATTACGATCTTCCTATAAAGGAAAGGTAGGCTGCAGGGCCGAAGCAGATTCGGGTTCGACGGTCTAGCCGGGATGGTGGAAATAGTGCCGGGTTCCTCTTGCGAAGGGTTTGAAACCACGCGAGCGAGGTAGCCCGGCACTTTTTATAGCATTGGGATGTCAGTATTCGCATCAGCCGCGGAGCTGCTGGGCGCGCGGCTGGCGTGACAAGCTGGTCCGCCCAGGACCAGACCGAGTAGCAGGGGACAACAGAATACCCTCGTATCTGATTTCCTGGGCTGTAATTGACTGGAACTTCGCTGTCTCAACATTCGCAGAACCTGACGGAAACATCTCAAGATATGCAACGAGGAGGTTGTAGCTTTCACTGCGCTCTGCGAGCGAGAGAAGAACTTCCTCAGATAGCGTTCCCATGAGACTGGGAGGAATATCCTTCCCCGCTCTGATGCACGCGGCGTAGTGCATTACAAGCAGCTGTTTCTGAAGAGTCGACGCGTCGCTGAGGAAAGGTGCAAGATCGGCGAACTGGATCCTAAAAGATTTTGTCTCAGCGGAGTCTGCTATGGCCAGTTGAAGCACTTAGTTCTCATCAGAAGCTAGTTGTTTCCAGGCGCTGTTCGTCGATGCGCATCCTCCTCCAGATACGAAAAGGATTAAAATGAGCCACCACTAATATCGTGTGTTCATACTTTCTTTTTCAGAGACCTTTCTTCTCCATCCAGCCCGCGTACTTCTCGATAGCCTTCCACTGCCCTTCTCCGTGCAGATCGGCTTCCTCGAGAACCTTGTGGGCCTGGCCGCTGCCGAGGTAATGGCCGTGACCGAATGCATGGATGATCCGGCTTCTTCCCTCCGTGGAGGTTACCCACTTGTACATCGTCGGAAGGGTCAGCCCCGTTATCCCCATCGCTTCGAGGGCGAGTTCCTCGGGGAATATCGTGTTCTGCTCTTTGGCCGGCAGCATGGAGAAAAGCTCGGCGCTCGACACGTAGAATATGTTCATGTTTAAGCCCGCCTTGTCGATCCTGGGCAGGACCTCCTCGACGAAGGTGTTCGTTACGCCGCTTCCCTGAAGGACCAGCGTTCCGTGGTAAGGTTTCTTCGACCTGTCGGCGGTCCGCATCGCGTATACTCCTTTTACCGCGGCGCCCGCTGGGGGCAGGTTCAGTGCCTTGCGGTCGAATATCTTCTCGCTGGGGCGGGTCACGAATGGCGCTATCACGGCGGGCCGCTTCTTCAGCGCGGCGATCAACATCGGGTAGACCTCCTGGGGGTCCCACGGAGTCAGCGTTATCATGACGCCGGCCGGGAAGTTCTCCTCGAGAAGCTGAAGCGCCTGGGGATCGGCGTGGGTGGGGCCGTCCTCCCCGGTTTTGAGCCCCGCGTGGGCGCACACTAGAATCCAGGGATTGTAGGGCTCGCCGTTGTAATGATGCTTGGCCTGCTGGCCGATACCGTGGAGGCGGGCGGTTATATGCTGGAGGGCTGCAATGAATGCGCCGTAAGATGACCCTGCCCCTATATTGGTCCCGTAGGTCGAGATTCCGGCCATGATCCCCCCGATGGCGTCCTCGCAGATCCCCCCGAGAAGGAGGAGCCTCGAGCCGGGGTTCGATACGGCGTTGAAATACCCTTCGGCGAAGCCTTTCCCCGATATCGAGATGCTTGTGGACCCTATAAGATCGGCCGATGCGGCCAGGATGCCGCCGTTCGTCTTCTTATTGATGAAATTGAGCGCCTCTCCGAGCGCCGCCCGCAGAGTATGGCTGCCGCCCGGCTCGTACTGGCATTCGGGAGGGATCTCGTCGGTCTTTATCGAATCGCCGTAAGCAACGGAAAGATCCGGGACGCCGGCGCGTTTTTTTCTTGCCGCCTTTATAAGGCGTTCGTCGGATTCGACCAGGCGGGCGGTGAAGAAATCGGCGATCTTCCCCTCGTCCTCGAGGACCTTTCTGATCCCGATAAGCGTATCATAGAAATTCTTCTCTATATTTACGGGGGTTTTATCCCCCTCGAACCTCGGAAGGGTCGTGCCAAAACGCTCTTCGAACGGCTTCAACGTGGCGTAGTAGGCGTCGGAGCAGAAATCGTGGCCGGCTCCATGGGATTTTCTTCCCTCGATACCGTACTGCCACCCCTTGATCGTTCTATAGACGATCGCGGTAGGCTGCTCGTTCCTGTTCTTCATCGCGAATTCCTGGGCGGCCAGCACCTGGTCGATGCTTTTGCCGTCCTCGACATTTATCACGTTCCAGTCGTGGAGATAGCAGAATTCGGGGGGCGACCACTGCACGTAATCTCCCGGTTTGTCACCGTCGCGGCATACCCTGTCCGAATCGATCGAAGACTGGTTCCAGTCGACATGGAGCATTACGTTCCACATCTGGCAGGATGCGGCCGCGGCCATCGCCTCGCAGACGCGCCCGGGTGTCATCCCCCCTTCCCCCTCGAGGACATGAACGAAGGGCGACTGCTTTGCGAACGTGTCCATCGCCCCGAAGGCGAGGCCGAAGCTCGTCGTAACTCCCACTCCGGATGCTCCGGTGGCGAGTTTCACGAAGGGGGTCTGCGGGGTCGGGTGTCCGTCGAGGGACTTCGACTTGAACTTTGCGAAGAGGGGGGTCTCCTGGGTCGGATTTCTTCTGAATCCCAGCAGGTCTTCGAATCTGAGCTGGCGGTTCTCTTCGGGAAGCAGGGCCTGGTTCGATATCCTGGCGCACTCGTTTCTCAGCGCCCACATCGCATAGAGCCCCATGGCCTTATGCCCCGCCGCATATGAAAGAATGTCGGCTTCGAGGCATTCCGGATCTCCGATACGGTAATCCATCGTCGAAAAAAGCAATCCTTCCACTATCCGTCCGGAAGATATCGATCCGCCGGGGTGACCCGATTTAGGAACGAAATTGTACAGGATTCCGCACAGGGTCCTGTAAATCAGATCGTAATCGTCGAACATCCTGCGGATTTCCTCGGTCACCGAATCGCTTTTCGAACCGGATCCGATCTCGGCGTAATAGCCTCTTCTCGGACCGAATCCCAGCTTCTTTAGAACTGTTTTTTCGGGCAAGATCCAGCCTCCTCTTTAATTTCCCCGGGCCCTTTCGAGACCGGTTTTCGACCCGCCCGGCGGCGGGAGCTTGACAATAGTCAGGAAATCAAATATATAGCATATCTTCAGAGATTGTCAACCTTGCAGGGGTCGATTTCCTTATGCAAATCCAGGTTGCATCCCGAGGATAAAACTGTTAATAGATACTGGGTTAGACTTGGAGCGGCCGGGCCGGCGTAGATTCGGCCGAAGCGAGAGGAGCTCGAAAGTTGTACGAACCGATCTCGGATGCGAAGGGTCTTTTTTCGGCGCACTTCGGCATAGAGATGGCGAATGCCGACCTGCGGCTTCTTGCCGAGATCGTATCGTCTTATTCGAGTATCCCTTATGAGAACCTGACCAAGATCATACGCAAGTTCACGATCGACGACCCCGCGCGGCGTTTAAGGGATCCGGTTGAGGTTATGAGGGGGTACATAGAGGATGGGACCGGGGGAACCTGCTTCTCGTTATGCTGGTGCCTCGGGTCGATACTTTCCGGCGCCGGGTTCAGGTGCTACCCCGTGATGGCCGACATGAAGAGGGCGAATATCCACTGCGCCCTGGTAGTTCATTGCGGCACATCGAGATATATGGTCGATCCGGGATACCTTCTCGGAGGTCCGGTGGAACTCTCCGGAAAAAACGTTCGGCTTCCGACTCCTTTCGGAACGGTGGAATTGAGGCCCAGGACGGCCTCCAGCTACGATCTCTATACGGTAACCGGAGAGGAGCGCAAATGGCGGTACAGGGTAAGGACCGAGCCGGTCCCCGCGCATCTCTTCATGAGATACTGGAAGGAGTCCTTCTCCCTGCCGATGATGAATTCCCTTCAATTGACCAAACTTACCGGAAAAGGTCATCTCTACGTCAGGGATCATCATCTCAGCCTTCGCACGGCCGAAAAAAGAATGAACGAGAATATAAAACGAAAGATGGAGTCGCGGATCGAGGCCGAGTTCGGCATCGACGGCCGCATAACATCCCGGGCGAGGGAGTACATCGAAAGGCTGAAGGATTCCAGGCGCGCCGACCTGGCGGCGGATCCTGCGCCGGAGGGGAGATCGGACTGATGGAGCATCCGCGAGCGGGAAAACCCCTGGACCCGGCGCCCGTGAAATATATCTCGGCGGTGCTGTTAGCCGCCCGCTTCAAGAGGGACAAGGAGCTCATCGCCGGCCTCGAAGCGATATTCGGACCCGTCGATTACCGCGGCGAGCCCAAGCCGTTCGACCTGACCGGCTATTACGATGACGAGATGGGAACGGGAATATCGCGGACGATCTTCTCGTTCTCCGCTCCCGGACGGGCGGAAGATCTGGTTAAGGTCAAGCTCTCCACCGCCGACTTGGAGCGGCGTTTCGCTCCGTCAGGAAGGCGCAGCGTCAATATCGATCCGGGTTATATAGATTACTACAAGGCGGTCCTTGCGTCGTTCAAGGAAGGGCCGTGGAAGATATACCTGGGCGGGGGAGTTTACGCGGACACGGTCCTCTACTATTTCGACGGGCGGTGGACCCCCCACAGGTGGTCGTTTCCCGACTTCACCGCGGGAGTCTACGACGAGGATTTGAACGCGATTAGAAGATTGTACCGCGGGGATATGAGAGAAATGAAAAGTGTGGAGCGGGAGAAATGACCCGTAGCGGCCCCGGCCCGGCCGGCCGTCAGGCGGAGACGGACGCGGTACCGGAAACGCCAAGAAGCTCCAGGGATATAAGCGCCTCTTCCTCTATCCTTACCCTGTCTATATTCATCTTCTCGAAATCGACTCCGAAATATTTTTTGAACTTGTCTCTTTCCAGCTCGCAGGCGGGATTGCCGCTGTTACCCAGCTCGAGGTGATGCGAAAGCTGGTTGGCGAAATATATCACTCCCGTCAACGCTTCCGACGACGCCGGCGAGATCATGTTCATGTTGGCCGAGTGATGCGTCTTCACGGCATGCCTTGAGTCGCGTGGGAAGTTCCATTTATGAAAAATCCAGTTGCCTATCGCGGCGTGGTCGGTGCCGGTCACCTGCTTCTCCGCCAGGTGAAGCGGCATCTTCTCCTTCTGGGCCTTCTCCAAGGCTTCCATGAAGAGATCCTTGTGATGCTTTATAAGGAGCAGCTTTCCTACGTCATGAATCAACCCGATCGTGTAGCAGATATCGGGCTCGATCTTCAGGGCGGCCTTACCCAGTTCCCTCGCGAGCACCGCCGTGGCGATCGAATGCATCCAGAAGGCCTGGCCTGAAAATCCGCTTGGCGTTTCGAGCCCCCTGAATTGACCGTAGATCGATACGCCGAGGCACAGCTGCCGCAGAGTCGAAAACCCGAGCATCGTAACGGCGTGGCTGATATTCTGCACCTTTCCCCTCAACCCGAAGAAGGACGAGTTGACGAGCTTGAGAACCTTTGCGGTCAGCGTCTGATCCGATGTGACTATGTCGGCCAGCTGCCTGGCCCCGATATCGGGATCGTTTATGGAAGAGAAGATCTTTTGCACTACCGCGGGAAGCGTTGGAAGTGTATTCGCGTTCTCGAAAAGCTCCTCGATCCTGTTCTTCATTATTATGTCCTTCTCTCTAGCCGAGCCCGTTCATGAGTACCGACAGGTTGAATCATCCATTCGGGAAAAACGACAAATTCCGGTTATGTTCGATGCCGGGCATGGATGAGTGTTTCAATGATTAATTCGGCTTGCGGAAAGTATACCTTTAGGGAATTTCTTGAGAAAGCGGCCGGTGGCGGTATATAATCCCGGCTGACTAGGGAAGGAGAGGCGAATTGACGAGGATCACCTTGACCGGCGCGCAGTATGTGCTCTTCATACTCTTTTTCAAGATGGCTATAATGGCCAGCATGGCGGGCGCGCTGGTGACATCCGGCTACTTCAAGAGACTGATCTTCTCTAGGATCAAAAGGAGACGCGAGCACTGGCAGTTCGCGCTGACGTTCGGATCGCTTCTTGCGGCCGGAAGCGCGGTGAGGCTCCTCGTCGGATACGAGGGCGTCGACCTGTCGCTGTCCGGGGTTTTTCTCATAGGCCTGATGGGGGGAATAGTGCCCGGCCTGTCCGCCGGTGCCCTGGTCAGTGTTCCCGGAATGCTCGGGGGGGAATGGCTGTCGCTGCCTTTTCTCGTCCTATGCGGTGTCACAGGAGGGATCATAGGAAGGGACCCGCGGCGGCGCGGGGAGATATGGAATTTCACCCCTTTTCTGGCAAGGGGAATAGCGGGCTCGATCAAGATCTTCAGGAAAGAGGGCAGGATAGATACATTTGCGATTATCTTCGTTTCCGTTCTATTCCTCGATATTGTAAGAACGTTCATCGCGGTACACGTCGTCTCCCATCAGATACTCTTCGCGATCCGGGCGGATAATTACTGGATGGATCCCTTTATCTGGATATCGACCCTAGTGTGCGTAGGCATACCGCTGAAGATATGGAACAATACGAGGGTAGAGATGCTGCTGGAAGAGCAGCGCTCGGCGGCCGTTCAGGCAAGATTCGACGCCCTGAGGAGGCAGATCAACCCGCATTTTCTCTTCAACACGCTCAATGCAGCCACGTCCTGTCTCTGGTCGGACCCCGGCAAGGCGAGGTGGATCCTCGTCAAGCTGTCGTCGATCCTTAGAAGGCTCCTCCAGCACGCCGAGGATTTCGTCCCGTTGAGCCGGGAAATAGAATTCATAGACGACTACCTGAGTCTCGAGCAGGCCCGGTTCGGCAAGGAAAAGATACGTTTCGAGAAGGTTATAGATCCCAGAACGCTCGACGTTCCGGTGCCGGTCATGCTCCTTCAGCCCCTTGTGGAGAATGCCGTAAGGCACGGGATTTCGGCGAAGGTGGACGGAGGCCGGGTGACGCTTTCCGTTTCGCTGTCCGAAGAAGACCTTGTCATCGTAGTGAGCGATGACGGGCTCGGATTCAACGGGATCATCGAGCATGGGATCGGCCTGACCAACGTCCAGGAGCGGTTGAATGTGGCATACGGCGAGCAGGCGAGATTTTGGATAGAGTCGGCGCCCGGAGAGGGGACGAGCGCCCGGATAGAGCTTCCCGTCGAAAGGGGGAATAAGGATGCCTGAGCCGTTGCGTGTTCTGATCGTCGATGACGAGAGTCCCGCGAGGAAGGATATAAAACGTATGCTCGGCCGGTTGAATGGGATAGAGGTGGTCGGCGAGGGAAGGAACGGAATAGAGGCTGTAAAGCTCATAAGAGAGAAGAAACCCGACCTGGTCCTGCTCGATATCCAGATGCCCGGCCTGGATGGTTTCCAGGTGCTCGGAAAACTGGCGGGTTCGAAACATCGGCCCTCCGTGATCTTCGTCACGGCGTACGAGAGTTACGCCCTCCGGGCATTCGATGTTCATGCGGTGGATTACCTGCTGAAGCCGGTCGACGAGAAGAGGCTTGAAGAGTCGGTCGAAAGGGTACGGCAAGAGAGAAAGGGCAGCCGCCCGGTTCCCGACATCGAGGGATTGATCGGTACGGCCGGCGTGCTGTCTAGCAGGCTGGCTATCAGCCATGGGGGAAACCTTCTCCTTGTCGATATCGGAGATATTCTCTATGCTACGGTGGAGGCCGGAGAGGTCGTTGTAGTTACCGCCGCTGCAACGGGCAAGGTGAACTTCAGCTCCCTGGACCGGCTGGAAAGCGAGCTTCCACCGCAGGTGTTCATGAGGGTCCATCGATCGTACCTGGCCAATCTTCGTCAGATAAAGGAGATCGAAAGCGCCGGAAACGGTGGATACAGGCTGCGGATGGGCGGGAGGGGGGAGGCTGTCATTCCGCTCAGCAGGAGCCAGGCCAGGAAGCTGAGAAAGATCATCAAGTGGTAATCCGTTTCCCCGATGATTCGATTCGCATCGGTCCGGCATGAGGCGGCTCGAGGTTCCGGACGTACGGCCGCCGAAATCGGCGATTCGACCTCTATTTTCGACCATTCGGCCTTTTTCGCTTGATACGCTACCGTCCTCTGAAGATACTCTGCCCTATGGATAGGGGTTTGTACCCAGAATAATCGTAAAATGAGACGCCGCATTTTTCCTCGGGCGCCTGTTTGTTCGAACGGACGATAGCCGGCCTTGATGTGTGGCGCGATAGATGAAAGGAAGATCGATGGAAATCACCCTCGGTATAGATGTCGGGACGGTGAGCGCGAAGTGGGCGCTCGTCGGTCCGGCGGAAAGGCTGAAGGAGTTGGCCCGAGCGGGTGCGGATGTCGTGGGCGATATCCACCCCTTCCCGCCCGATCCGTTGATGGCGATAGCGGTTTCCGACTACAGGAGGGTCCAGGGTCGGCCGCTCGACGTGGTCACCGATCACCTCAGGGGGCTGTTCGCCCATGTCGATCCGGCGGAGCTTAAAGGGATAATGATTACCGGCTCGGCCGGAAAGATGGTTGGAAAGGCCCTCGGTATCCCGTTCGAGAACGAGTTCAGGGCGGCGGCGACGGGGATCGGAAAGTTGTACCCCGATATTACGAATATTTTCGAGATGGGGGGGGAAAATTCCAAGTTCATAAAGATATCGAGCGACGGGGATGTCACGGGGATAGTCGATTACGAGACGAACGGCGATTGCGCCGCCGGCACCGGCTCGTTCATGGACCAGCAGTCCAGCCGTCTGCGTTTCGGCATAGAGGATGTGGGGGAAATAATACTGGCCACCGGCCGTGCCCCTAAAATCGCCGGGCGCTGCAGCGTCTTCGCCAAGTCGGACATGATACATGCCCAGCAGAAAGGGTACAAGCCAGAGGAGGTGCTGAAGGGGCTCAGCGAGGCCGTGGCCCGCAATTTCAAGAGCAATATAGCCAAGGGGAAGGACGTTCACGGAAAGACCGCCTTTATCGGGGGGGTTGCGCTTAACAGGGGGGTGGCCGAATCTATCCGGTCGACATTCGAGCTGAGCGAGGACGATTTTTTCATACCGGCTGAATGCGCATTCATCGGTGCGATCGGGGCCGCGATCATCTCTTTACGTAGCGGTAACGGGTACGATCCGCATACTTTCGCCAAGAAGCTCGGTGGGGGCGATGAGGACGGGGGCGAGGCATTCCCTTCCCTCAGCAGGCTCGACAGGGAGAAGGTAAGATTTCTCAGGGACAGGGTCGATGACTACTCCTTCGATGGAAAGCAGCTTCCCGTCGACGCATACCTCGGGATCGACGTCGGCTCGGTCAGCACGAACCTTGCCCTGATAGATCGCGAGGGAAAGGTGATAAGGGAGATATACCTGAGGACGAGGGCCAGGCCGATCGAGGTGGTCAACGAGGGGCTCGCGATGCTGAAGGAGGATGTTGGGGATCTTGTCAGGATCAGGGGGGTCGGGACGACCGGTTCTGGGCGCGAGCTGATAGGGGAGCTGATAGGCGCCGACACGATCAACGATGAGATTACGGCCCACAAGACCGGGGCGACCTTCATAGGCGAGAATCTCATTCAAAAAAGGGTGGACACGATCTTCGAGATAGGCGGGCAGGATTCGAAGTACATATGCATAGAAGACGGCGTTGTCGTCGATTTCACTATGAACGAGGCCTGCGCGGCCGGGACCGGTTCTTTCCTCGAGGAGCAGGCGGGCAAGCTCGATGTCCAGATAAAGGGCGAGTTCGCCGAACGGGCATTGTCCGCCCGTTTCCCTCTCAGGCTCGGAGAACGCTGCACCGTATACATGGAACAGGATGTATCGGCCTACATGAAGAGGGGCGCCGGGAAAGATGATATCATCGCCGGTCTCGCCTATTCGGTCGTTCAGAACTATCTCAACAGGGTCGTCAGGGGTAGAAAGATAGGGGAGGTAATCTTCTTCCAGGGGGGAACCGCTTATAACGACGCGGTGGCGGCGGCCTTCAGCGAGGTTCTGGGGCGGGAGATAATAGTGCCGCCGTACAACGGCGTGATCGGCGCGATCGGCGTGGCCCTGCTCGCCCTGGAGAAGGTCACGGCGCTCGACATCTCGACGGCCTTTCGCGGCTACGATCTCTCCGCGATCGACTACGAGATAAGGGAGTTCACCTGCAAGGGATGCACAAACTACTGCGACATACAGGAATTCCGGGTCGAGGGGCAGAGCACCTACTGGGGCGACAAGTGCAGCGAGTAATACCGCAAGAGGGCGAAGACGCCCAAGAAGGCCGTGATACCCGACCTGATGGCGCTCTACGATGACCTGCTCGAGCGGGACGCGGTTCCGCTCGTCGAGAAGAAACTCGGGATAACGATAGACAGGACGGCCCCCGGAGGCCGGAAGGCGGTGAAGATCGGCATTCCTAGGGCGATGTATTTCAACGACCGGTATCCTTTCTGGTCGACCTATCTGAAAGCCCTGGGCTGCGAGGTGGTGACGAGCGGCTCCACGACCAAGAAGATAATCCATCTCGGTGTCGATGCCGCAATCGCGGAACCGTGCTTCCCCATCCAGGTCGCTCACGGGCATATCGTTTCCCTGCTGGAAGAAAATCCAGATTATATCTTCGTCCCCAATGTGATAGACGCGGAGACCGACATGCCGGAGACCAATTCGTACGTATGTCCCTGGGGGCAGACGCTTCCCTTCGTAGTCCGTGCGATCCCGGCCTTCGATGGGCGCGAGGATATGATCGCCTGTCCGATCGTTCACTTCAGGGAGGGGGAGAAATTCGTGGAGAAGGAGCTGTGGTCCTTCGCCCGCACCCTCGGAGTGAAGCGGCGGCGCCACAGGACGGCGGTCCGTGCCGCCTATGCGGCGCAGGCCCTCTTCCAGGAGGAGCTTCTCGAGGCGGGGCTCGGCGCTTTAAGGAAGCTAGAAGAGACGGGAGAGCACGGGATAATACTCGCCGGGCGGCCCTACAATATCATCGACAGGGAAGTGAACCTCAATGTTCCCGGCAAGCTCAGGGATTATTACGGGTCGAACGTAATTCCGATATTCTTCCTTCCGATAGAGGGGATAGGGATCAGGGATATAGACCCGAACATGTTCTGGAATTATGGTAGAAAGATCCTGCAGGCCGCGAGGTTCGCGTCACAGCACGACAACCTGCACATAATCTATATAACCAACTTCAAGTGCGGGCCCGACTCGTACATCAAGCACTTCACGAGGAAGGCGGCGGTCAGGCCCTACCTCACCCTTCAGTTCGACGAGCACGGGAACGACGCGGGGATAATGACCCGCTGCGAAGCATATCTCGACAGCAAAGGAGTCCTCAGATGGTGGAAAAAAAGACGGGAGTCCTCGATGGAAGAACGCTCTACATACCGAGAATGTCCTACGGAGGAGCAAGATCTTTCGCGTCGGCGTTCCGTTACTTCGGCGTAGACGCGCGGGTCGTTCCCAAGGGCGACGAGAGGACATACGAGCTGGCGGCCCCGCTCGTGTCGGGCGATGAATGCCTCCCCGCCCGGGTGACGGTAGGCAATTTTCTGAAGGTCATCGAATCGCCCGGATTCGATCCGGCGAAGACCGCTTTCTTCATGCCCACGGCGGGAGGTCCCTGCCGCTTCGGGCAGTATTCCCCCTTCATGCGGCAGATTCTCGATGAGGCCCGGATGGAGGAAGCCTCCGTCATCTCCCCTTCCAGCAAGGACGGATACGGCGGCTTGGGCGATATGGCACGGCCCCTCATGAAGCTGGCCTGGCTCGGCCTTGTCGGGAGCGATCTTCTCCGGAAGATGCTTCATATCTACAGGCCGTACGAGACGGTGATCGGTGCGGTAGACGATGCCTACGGGCGGGCGCTCGAGATATTCTGCCGGTGCCTGGAGGATACGGAAGTGCCGGTCGGCGGGAAACCCCGGGCGCTGGCGGGAGCGATCGAGCAGGGGCGGGATCTGTTCAGGAAGGCTCCGGTCGATTTCTCCAGGGATATGATGCTGATCGGCGTGGTCGGCGAGATATTCTGCAGGTTGAGCACTTTCAGCAACGAGGATCTGATTCGCAAGCTCGAGCCTTTCGGGGCGCAGGCATGGCTTTCCGATATCACAGAGTGGGTCTGGTATACGGACGCGGAGCAGGCGAAGAACCTCCGCATGAGGGGAAAGGCCCTTTCGCTGGGCATGCTCGGTGTAAAGATCAAGAAGCATATACAGCACAAATACGAGAAAGCCCTTCTGGATCCCTTGAGGGAAGAGTTCACCGGAGTCGAGGAGCCGCACGACATCAAGGAGGTCCTCGACCTCGGCCGCCGGTATCTCCCCAGCGAGGGAGCCCTCGGCGAGATGGTGCTGAGCGTCGGCAAGGCCGTATATATGTACGGAAAGGGGGCCGACGGGATCATAGATATCAGTCCCTTCACCTGTATGAACGGGATCGTTTCGGAAGCCGTCTACCCGAAGATAAGCAGGGATCACGAAGATATACCCATACGCTCGTTCTACTTCGACGGGACCCAGCAGGACCTGGAGAACGATTTGGGGATATTCATGGAGCTTGTTCATAACTACCATCGTAGAAAGACGAGAAGACGCCGGGGCCGGTATGCGGCGTGAGCTCTGCCGCCCCGATGCGGTCGGCGGGTTCTTTCTCTCGGAAGGCAATACGAAAGTCATTCTCGCCGATCACGCGGAAACCGCTTCCCGGCTGGAGGGACTTGGCGGGATAGAAGTGATAAGCGTGGACGATCTGCCGTAAGGGGTAGAGGCTCAGGCGGCCGGGACCGTCCTGATCTCGAACCGGGGCGGGTCGAGAATAAGTTTCTTCACCGCGCAGAGATCGACCGAGTGAATTAGAGCCTTCTTGTACTTTTCGGGGAAACCGGGGGGCAGTTCGATATCTATTGTGATCTTCGATATCATCTTCGACTCGGGGTTTCTCTCCATCCTCTGCACCACCCTTATATTACCGGTCGGGATTTTCCTCTGGTCGCAGAAATAGGCTACGTATGTGGCGCCGCAGGTGGCTATCGATGCAAGGAAAAGGTCGAACGGAGCGGGGGCCGAACCGTCGCCGCCGCCGATTACCGGCTGCGCCGTCTTGATTTTGAAACCCTTGTATTCGGCTATCGTGCTTCTCATTCCGGGCATGGTCACTATGATGTCCATCAGGTTTCCTCCATAAAAAAATGCCTGAGGGGGGAGTCGAACCCCCACGGAGTTACCCCCACTGCGCCCTGAACGCAGCGCGTCTACCAGTTCCACCACTCAGGCATATTCCATATTTTCAGATAAGTACGATAATCTACGAAACCTCGTTTGTCAAGCGGAAGCAAAAACGGTCGCGATCCGCTTTTCGCTTGAAAAAGGGCGATCCCGGCGGTACGATTCCGTCGACAACAGCGATGGGAATCAAGGAGTTGCGTACAATCGTTCCCCGCCGTCCGGCCGTGCCGGGGAAACGGATGCGGCGGTAAAGCGAGAAGGAGGAGTCGATGAAGAGATTCTTGGTTTTATTATTGATGTCCGTTCTGCTGGTAGCCGGTTGCAGCAAGAAGGCGACGCGGGAGATAGACCTGTCGACTGATAAGGCTGAGGACGCTGATTTCTCAAGCGCCGATCTTTTCAAGGTCACCGATGGGATGATGAACTCGATCCGGGCCAATGGATTCTATCAGATCTACGCGGGCCAGCATGGCGGCGAGAAGCCGGTGATGCTGCTGGCAAAAGCCCTTCTCAACAAGACCGACGAGCATATCGACACGAGACTGGTCCTGGAGAAGATCAGGACCGCGATGATGAAAGAGAATATGGTTCAGTTCGTGGACGACCAGGCTTTCGACATGGCCCTGGATCAGCTCAACCTCCAGGCGACCGACCTCTATGACAACACGAAAGCGGCCAGGCTAGGCAAGTTCGTCGGCGCAAAGTATATTCTGCGCGGCACGATAACGAATCTCAGGAAGCAGGACGGCCGGGAAACGATCAACTATTTCAACATTACGATGGATATCTTCGATGTCGAGACCCTTCTTATCAAGTGGACGGATGAGGTCGAGTTCAAACGGGCCAGCACAAAAGGGAAGATCAGAGGTTAGGCGGGCCGCCCGAGCGCCATTACCGGAGGTGTTCCGGAAAGATCGGAGGCGGTCCTGGCTGGGAAAATCGATCCTATAAAGATAATCGCCGCGGTGGTCCTTCTTTCCATGACAGGCTGCGCCACGTACAGCTCGAAGATGGAGGTCTCCCGCGATTTCTACTACGCCGGGGAGTACGAGAACGCCCTTTCCAGTATCGACGGGCTCATCAAGAAATCGGCCGACAGGGACATCTATCTCTATTACCTGGAGAGGGGCAAGATCCGGATCGCAGACGGCGACTACGATTCGTCGATAGTGGATCTTCAGGCGGCCGAAAGCAGGTTTCGCGAGATAGAGGGGACTATCTCGGTCAGCGAGTTTTTCAAGAGCGGCCTTATCAGCGATACGAGAAACGAGTATCAGCCGGAGCCGCACGAGATGATACTCATCAACGCGTATCTCCTGCTCGATTACTGGTTGAAGGGTGATGTGGAAGGGGCGTTCATCGAACGAAACCGGGTCAACAACAGGCTCAAGCAGTACACCGACGGTCTTTCCAGTGGAGACTGGAAGCTGCTCGATGTCCCGTTCGCCCGCTACCTCGTGGCCCTTCTCTACGAGAACGAAGGGCTTTTCGATGACGCCGGCATAGAATATGAAGAGATAAGAAAGATCAGGCCCGAGGCGGCGCCGGACGGACCGCTTCCCGGCGCGACCGAGATCGCCGTCTTCGCCGAGCTGGGCAGGGCTCCGGTCAAGCGATCGAGAGAGATCAGGGGATACCTGGACTACAAGGACGGGAAGCTGTTCGGATTCTTCCTTTTTCCGGGCGTGGAGGAACCCCTGGTATTCAGCACGGGGGTGGGAGGCGGATTCGATTTGAGCGACCCGGGCGTGATATTCACCTTCGCATTTCCACAGTACGAGCGGCAGCCGCGGAATGCCTTTTACTGCAAGGTCGTGGTCGACGGCGTGGAGGCGGCACGCGCCGTCACCCTAGACAGCATAGAGGATACGGCGATGGAGGCGTTCAACAAGAAGCTGGGGATGATACTTCTGAAGGCGGCTTTCAGAACATATCTGAAGACCGTCGCGCAGACGAAGCTGACGGGCAAGAAAGGCGAGGTGGCCGATATACTCGCGAAGGTGCTCTCCGCCGTCGAAAGGGCCGATACCCGATCCTGGCAGACACTGCCCGCCGAGATCGGCATATTCAGGATGGAGTGCGAACCGGGCCGGCACGAGCTGTTCCTGAATTACTACGACGAGAATGGTGGGCTGCTGGGTAGATCTCGCAGGGTGAAATTGGACGTAAAAGAAGGCGGGAAGGAGATAGTCTATTTCCCCGGTCCGTCCTGATTGCCATGAAATATAAAAGAGGCCCGTTTCCCATGTCGCTGAGAAGCCGGTTGAAAAGATTGGCGTATTCCGGATGGAGGTACAGGTGCCCCCTGTGCGGAGGGACTTTTTCCGGGATGCTTCCCTTCGGTATCGATACGCCGGCGAGCAGGGAGATGAAGATCGTCGGGGGCGGGCGAAGAGAGCGGTGCCTCTGCCCGGGCTGCGGCTCGACCGACAGGGAACGAAATGTGTTTCTCTATCTGAAGGAAGAGACAGAGGTTTTCGCGCCCGGCACCGTTCTGCTCCATATGGCGCCGGAGAGAAACCTCGCGCGCATCCTCGAATCGGCCCCCGGGATCTTCACCGTCTTCGGGGACAGGGATCGGTTCTTCGCCGCCCCCGGAGGTAATTTCGTCAATCTCGATATGGAGGCGCTCCCCTTCCCCGAGGGGTGCTTCGATGCGGTGATCTGCAACCATGTGCTGGAGCATGTGGCCGATGACCTCGCGGCCATCGCCTCAGTATTCAGCGTTCTCAGAAGCGGCGGGTTCGCCGTCATGCTAGTTCCGCTTGCGCCCGGCCTGCCGGTTACGAGGGAGGATCCATCGGTCTCGTCCCCGGCGGACAGGGAGAGACTATTCGGGCAGTCCGATCATGTCAGGCTCTACGGCCGCGATTACCCGGAAAGGCTGAGGAAGGCGGGATTCGAGGTCGAAATCTTCAATTACGCCCTGCGAAAAGGAGCTCGGGCCGCCGAAAAGTACGCTCTGAATCCGCTCGAAACGATCTATGTCGCCCTTAAGCCGGGCTGACCTGCCGGCGGTACGGCGGGGCAGCCGCTTTTTAGCTTGAAAAGCGCCTATCCCTTTGATAATTTTCGCGTAGCGCCGGGCCGGCCGGGATATGCGGGCCGGACGGGTGGATGTGTGTTACCTATTTTTACGCGGGAAAGGGAAATTCCGGCCAGCCCGTGGTGTATCAGGTATTATGAAGATCGTATGCACGAACAGGAAGGCGCGGCACGACTACGAGATCCTGGAAACGATGGAAGCGGGGATAGTGCTGAGAGGGACCGAGGTGAAATCGCTTCGGGCGGGGTCGGCCCACCTCAAGGACTCGTACGCGGCGGTCGAGAGGGACGAGCTGTTCCTGTTCAATTCGCATATATCCCCCTACAAGCAGGGAAACCGCTTCAACCACGAACCTACCAGGACGCGCAAGCTCCTGATGCATGCCAGGGAAATCAGGAGACTGACCGGGAAGATACAGGAAAAAGGGCTGACACTCGTGCCGTTGAAGGTTTATTTTACCGATGCCGGAAAAGTTAAGGTGGAGCTGGGTCTGGCGAAGGGGAAGCGGTCCTATGACAAGAGGAAAACGATCGCCGAGCGCGACGCGAAGAGAGAGATGGAAAAAGCGATGAAGGAAAGGCACCGTGAATGAATAGAAGGGACGTGCACGGTTCGAGCGACGCGGCGCGGAGTTTGATGATCGCGGCCGCGATTGTCGCCGCGGTGCTCCAACTGATCCCCTCGGCCGTCGGTCCCGCCTTGGCGGAAGATTCACCCAGGACGCTCGGTGTTGTCTATGCCGACGGGAGGCAGACCGAGGACATCGCTCTGCACCGGATCGAGAAGCCGAGCGAGGAGCTATTCGTGTCGGCCTACGATCTGGCGCGGATATTCAGGGCGACGAGGTACTGGAACTCCGGAGCCCGCAAGCTTACGCTTAGGATCGATGATCACAAGTACACGTTTACGCTCGATACGAGGGTCGTTGTCATAGACGGCGGGAACCCCGTTCTTCTCAGGGTGCCGGTCAGGTACGAGGAGGGGGCTGTCATGATTCCCCTCGAGTTCATTTCGGAGGTGCTCGTCGACAGGGCCTTCGAGAAGATAGAGTTGGACGAGGAGCGCCTCATACTGGCCATAGGATCGCTCGAGTACAATATCACAGGCATCTCGTTCGTCGGTGACGAGGAGACCACCAGCGCGGTGCTCGACCTTAAGGAAGAGCTTCTCTATCACGTCGACAGCGAAACCCCCGGCCTGCTCCGGCTGAAGATATACGGCGGAAAGCTGAACGCCCTGAAATTCAACGCGACGGCCGGCAAGGGGCTCTTCAACAGAATTAGGGCCGAGCAGACGGAGCATGATTCCTACCTCTTTTTCGACGTGAAGAAAGCGGCGGCGAAATTCAGGGTCGAGTTCCTGGAGCCGGAGGGAGGAGAGTCCGCCGGAAGGAAGCTGGCCATATACCTGGAGAAAGGCGAGCTTCCCGATATCCCGGAAACCGAGTTCGCCGGGAAGAAGATGACGGAGATCCTGGATGACAATTCCCGGGGGAGGAGGAAGACGATCGCGAAGATCGCCATCGACCCGGGGCATGGTGGTGTGGACAGGGGCAAGACCGGTCCGTCGGGAGTCGACGAGAAGGATGTCAACCTCGAAATAGCGTTCATGCTGAGGGACCGCCTGGCCGAAGCCTACGGCGTCGACGTGATTCTTACCAGGATCGGGGACGAGCTGGTGCCGCTTGATAGGAGGGCGGAGATCGCTAACTCCGAGGGAGCGGATCTATTCATTAGCATTCACTGCAACGGGTGGTTCCACCCCGACGCCGGCGGATTCGAGACCTTCTTCCTTTCTCCCGCGAGAACGGAGGAGGATACGAGACTCGCCAGGGAGGAAAACGCTTCGGTGCGTTTCGAGAACCCCGGCCTTCAGTCTCATGAGGTGGACGATCTGGACTTTATCCTATGGGATATGGTGCAGAACCAGTTCATCAACGAGAGCAGCAAGCTGGCGGAGTTTATTCAGCGGGAGTTGAGCGAGCAGCTGGAGATCAGGAACCGCGGCGTCAAGCAGGCGGGGTTGATCGTTCTCAAAGGATTGAAGATGCCCGCCGTTCTCGTCGAGATGGCTTTCCTCTCCAATCCGCAGGAGGAGAAGCTTCTCCAGGACCAGGCGTTCAGAAGAAAAGTGGTGCAGGGCATAGTCGAGGCCGTGGGGCGGTTCCAGAACCAGTATTCAAACGGAGCTTACGGGACCGACTGACAAGGATCCGGCGCAGCGAGCGGCTGAGCTGCGCGGCGTAGTCATGAAAGGAAAGCGGTACGGATCTGGGAAAACGAATAATCTTCGTCCTTCTCGCCGTGGCGATCGTCGTCGTGATGGCCTACATCGTATGGCGCTGGACCGGCATGGTCGAGGAGGAGATCCCCCCCGCCGTGCAGATGGTTCCCGAGGAGACCAGGTCATTCACCCTCTTCTTCGCGAACAAGCAGGCCGACGGGCTGCTTTCGGAGACGCGCGAGGTGGTTGTCGGCGAAGGCCTAGAAGAGCAGGTGAAGGCCGTGATATCGGCTCTTATCGAGGGAACCGAGGACGATGATAAGATCTCTGCCATTCCCGAAGGTACAGAGGTCCTCCAGGTCTTCTGGGAAGAGGAAACCAGAACGCTTTTCATAGATTTCAACAGGGCGCTCGTATCCGCGCACACCGGCGGGAGTACCGCGGAGTACTACACTATAAGCATGATATTGAGAACGATCGCCTCGAATTTCCCCCAGGTCAGCAGGCTTCAGTTCCTCGTGGATGGATATCCCGTCGAGACGATCGCGGGACATTACGCCGTCAACAAGCCTCTTGACATCATGCGCTGGAGATAATTATCCGCCGCCGGCCCCCCGCTGGCGGCGAGGGCCATAAAGAAATAGACAGGCGGACTCATCATGAATGGGAGCAAGAAGCCGATAGGTGTATTCGACTCGGGTATCGGGGGATTGACCGTCGTGCACGAGATCGTGAAGCGCCTGCCCGGCGAGGACATCGTTTATTTCGGGGACACCGCCAGGGTTCCGTATGGAACGAAGAGCGCCGAAACGGTGCTTCGCTACGCGAGGCAGAATCTGGCGTTCCTCAAGGAAAAAGATGTAAAGCTTATAGTCGTCGCCTGCAACACGGCTTCCTCCGTGGCCCTCCCCGCCTTGAGGGACGAGGAGGAGATTCCGGTGACCGGTGTGCTTCTGCCTGGAGCGAGGGGGGCCGCGCTGGCCACAAGGAAGGGCAGGATAGCCGTCATAGGGACGACCGCCACCATCAACTCGGGGGCATACGAGAAGGCCCTCCGGGACCTCGACCCGCAGTTCGAGATAGTTTCGAAGGCCTGTCCCCTGTTCGTCTCCCTCGCCGAGGAGGGATGGCTGGACGACGAGATCACGCGCCTTGTCGCGAAGAGGTACCTCGAACCGCTTCTACGGTTCGAGCCGGACACGCTGGTGCTCGGCTGCACGCACTACCCGTTGTTGAAGGGCGTGATATCGCAGGTGATGGGGGAAGGGATCGCGCTGGTCGATTCGGCCAGGGAGACAGCCTTCGAGGTCGAGAGGATCCTCCTCGAAACGGGGCTCGGCGGCGGAGAGTCGCGCCGGGGCGAGATCAGCGTCTATGTCAGCGATATCCCGTATCATTTCAGGGAGATCGGAGAACGGTTCCTGGGGAGGCCCATCGGAAAGGTCGAGCAGGTGAAATTTACGTCGGCAATGAAAGAAATGGAGTGTTGATGCCCAGGTCAGGAGGAAGAAGGAGCAACGAGCTGAGGAAGATCTCGATAACCCGCGATTACATAGGAACGGCCCCCGGATCGGTGCTTTTCGGGATGGGAAACACCCGGGTGATCTGCACCGCGACCGTGGAGGAAACGGTTCCTCCTTTTCTCAGGGGAGCCGGCACCGGGTGGATTACCGCCGAGTACAGCATGCTCCCGAGGTCGAGCGGATCGAGGATTCCACGGGAATCTGTAAGGGGAAAGGTCAAGGGAAGAACCCACGAGATACAAAGGCTCATAGGCCGTTCGCTGCGCGCAGCCGTCGATCTCGCCCAGATCGGAGAGAGAACGATACTTATCGACTGTGATGTGCTCGAGGCGGACGGCGGAACCCGCACGGCCTCGATAAACGGTGGATTCCTTGCGTTGGCGGCCGCCCTTCGACGCCTGAAACTCGAGAAGAAGGGGCTCAAATTCTTCCTGGCGGCGGTGAGCGCCGGGATCGTGGGAGGAAAGGTCTGCCTCGATCTGGATTATTCGGAGGATTCGACCGCCTCGGTGGACATGAACGTCGTCATGGACGAGAGGGGCCGTTTCGTGGAGGTTCAGGGAACGGCGGAGGATGGCGTGTTCACGAGGGAGGAGCTTGACGGGTTGCTCAAAACGGCCGGCTCGGGGATCAGGAAGATAATCCGGGAGCAGAAGAAGATCCTGAAATGGGGTTGAAAATATTCCAACGGCGGGAAAAGGGTTTAAAGTGGATTCGAGGGTATTCCAACAACTGAAAAAGAGTCCGAAATGGCTTTGAAGATAGTGCTTGCGACCAGAAACGACGGCAAGATCAGGGAGATAAATAGTATACTCGGCGGCATCGGTCTGGAGATTATGTCCCTCGGAGACTTCCCGCCGTACGGGGAGCCCGAGGAGGACGGCAAGACCTTTCTCGAGAACGCAATGATAAAGGCGAGGGCCGCCGTCGAGGCGACCGGGCTGCCGGCGCTGGCCGATGATTCGGGGATCGAGGTCGATTATCTGGGCGGATCCCCGGGGGTCCATTCCGCCCGCTACGGCGGCGCCCTGTTGAACGATCGTCAGCGCTGCGAGAAGCTCCTCGCCGATCTCGATGGTGTCCCGCAAGAGAAGAGGAAAGCGAACTTCAGATGCGTGATGGTGCTTTATCCCGATCCCACCGGACGCGGGGCGGCTTTGTCAACGGAAGGGATCCTGGAGGGGTTCATCAGCCGTGAGCCGGCCGGGGAGGACGGGTTCGGGTACGATCCCATATTCTTCGTGCCCGGGGAAGGCAGGACCGCCGCCGAAATGACGATGGAGGAGAAGAACAGGATCAGCCACAGGTACAGGGCGCTGGTCGAGATGAAAGCGCTTCTTGCCGGCCGGCGCGGGTTCGAGATCGAATAATTTCCCGTCGATCTTGTATTCTTTCAGGGAGGCGGCGGCGGAGCACGGGACGCTTGAAACCGGAAAAATTCAAGGAGGGGCTCGATTGCTTGAGATATCGAATGTGACCAAGAGGTACAGCGGCCACACGGCGGTGGACGATCTTTCGCTCACCGTGGAGCCGGGAGGGATATTCGGCCTGCTGGGACCCAACGGTGCGGGAAAGACCACGACCATCAGAATGATAATGGGCATCATTCAGCCCGACGAGGGGGAGATATCGATCTTCGACAAGCCGATGGGCGAGAAGGTAAAGGAAATGATAGGCTATCTGCCCGAGGAAAGAGGAATGTACAGGAAGATGAAGATACTCGATCATATCGTGTTCCTCGGCGAGATCAAAGGGATGTCGAGATCCGAAGCGGCCCGGCGCGCGGCCTCGTGGCTCGACCGTGTCGATCTCGGTGACTGGAAGGACAAGACGGTGGAATCCCTTTCGAAGGGGATGCAGCAGAAGGTGCAGTTTATCTCCACGATTCTTCACGATCCGCAGCTAGTTATCCTCGACGAGCCATTCTCGGGCCTCGATCCGATCAACACGCAGCTTCTCAAGGATATCATCGTCGAGATGAAGGAGGACGGAAAGACTGTAGTTCTCTCCACCCACCTGATGGACCAGGTCGAAAAGCTGTGCGAGAAGATCTGCCTTATCAACAAGGGGAAGAAGGTGCTGGACGGCCCGCTCGCCGATATCAAGAGGAGTTTCAGCAAGAATGTCGTCTCGATGAGGTTCTCGGGGGGACGCGGTCTGCTGGAGTCTCATCCCGGCGTTGAGAAGATAATCGAGTTCGGGCAGGAGCTGTCGTTGACCCTGGGCGCGGGGGTGGAGCCGAACGACATCCTGCGATTCGCCCTCGATAACGGAAGGGTCGAGCGTTTCGAGATCGGGGAGATGTCGCTCCACGATATCTTCATCACCAAGGTGAAGGAAAAAGGGGGTGAGATCGATTATGAAGATGTTCAAAATCATTAAGAGAGAATATTTGGAAAGAGTGCGCAGGAAGAGCTTCCTCATAGGAACGATCCTCGGTCCCATCCTCATGGCGGCGATGATATTCGCTCCGGCCCTGATAATGAGATTCTCGCCGGCGAAGCAGGCGAGCATAGCCGTTATAGATCAAACCGGAAAGCTATACAACGGACTGGAAGAGGCTCTGACCGATACGCTGGACAGCGGTGAGCCGATGTTCAGGTTGAGGGAGGTCAAGGTGCCTCCCGGAGGCCTGGACGAGGCGAAAAAGACCCTCAACATCGAGATAGAGAGCGGCGCGCTCGACGCTTATATTATTCTCCCCGAGGATATTGTCGAATCGAACAAGGCATCATTCTACGGGAAGAAGCTAGGAGACCTGCGGACTATCGAAAGAATAAAAAACGAAATCAACAACTCGGTGATATCGGACCGTCTCGCGAAGGAGGGTTTGGACGCGAAGATCGTCAGGGATATGGTGAAGAATGTCAAGTTCGACACGATCATGCTGAAAGAGGGGGGCAAGGAAAGGGAAGGCAGCATGGACCTGATGTTCATGTCGACCTTCATCTTCGTGATGCTGCTCTACATGACGATACTGATGTGGGGCATCGCGGTCGAGAGATCGATCATCGAGGAGAAGAACAACAGGGTGATAGAGGTCATGCTTTCCTCCGTGAGGCCGATCGATCTTCTCTTCGGCAAGATTTTCGGCGTGGGTGCCGTCGGGTTGACCCAGTATGCGATATGGGCTGTCGTTTCGGTAATCATGGTCCTGTACGGACTCAGCATGGGGGGCCCCGTGGCCGAGGTCGTCTCCTCCTTCTCGCTGGGGACCCTCGTCTATTTCATCATCTACTACCTTCTTGGATTTCTTTTCTACTCGTGCCTATTCGCCGGCATAGGCTCTGTCTGCAACAGCGACCAGGAGGCCCAGCAGATGCAGTCTCCCATCGTCCTCTGCCTCGTTTTCACGATCCTCGTCCCGATGATGGTAATACAGAATCCGGACAGCACCTTCGCGACGGTGATCAGCCTTATCCCGGTATTCACGCCCATCGTCATGTTCATGAGGATTACCGTGCTCATGCCGCCGCTGTGGCAGATCGCCCTGAGTATCATCATCATGATCGGGGCTATCTATCTCGCGGGATTCTTCTCGGCGAAGATATTCCGCGTTGGGATACTAATGTACGGGAAACGTCCCGACGCCAGGGAAATTTTAAAGTGGTTGAGAAAGGCATAACGTAAACTTTGTCATAAAAATTGCTGGATTTTGGCCTGAAAGGTGATTATTTGGAATAGAGCGCCACGGGGGCGGCTCCTTTGGGGCAGTTCGCAGCGGGGCGCCGTTTGTCTATAGGCCGGATAGCGGCCGGAGCGGGATAGTGCCGAGATGGAATGCGCCGTCATAACTACTTACAGATGCAACGCCCGATGCCGGATGTGCAACGCATGGCAGAACCCATCCAAACCGTCCGAGGAATTCGATCCCGCCATTCTGGAGAAGATCCCAGGGGGCATGCAGCGGTTGAACATCACGGGTGGAGAACCGATGCTCCGCAAGGATATCCGGGAGATAGTCAGCATTCTCTACAAGAAATCGGAACGGCTCGAGATCAGCACCAACGGGTTCTTCCACGACAGGATCATCGAGATCGCGAAGGAGTTCCCCCGGATAACGGTGCGTGTCAGCATCGAGGGGCTGCCCGCGCTGAACGACACGCTGAGGGGCATAGAGGACGGTTTCGATCATGCTCTTCGCACGGTGTTGCGCCTGAAGGTGCTGGGAGTGAAGGATATCGGGTTCGCGATGACGATTTCGGGGGATAACTGCCGCGATCTGCTCGATCTGTACACGTTGGTGGCCTCGATGGGTGTCGAGTTCGCCAATGCCGTGGTGCACAATTCGTTCTACTTCTTCAAGGACGACAACGTAATCGAGAACAGGGAAGAGGTGGAGGAGATCATGGAGAGATTCATGGAAGCTCTCCTGCGCTCCCCGCGGGGACCGATAAAGAAGAGGGTCAAGGACTGGTTCAGGGCCTATCTCAACCTCGGTCTTCTCAGGCACGTTCAGGGAAGGGCCCGCCCGATACCCTGCACCGCTGGAACCGATACCTTTTTCCTCGATCCATGGGGGAAGGTCCTGGCCTGCAACGGTTCGCCGGAGCCGCTCGTCATGGGCGATCTCAATACCCAGTCTTTCGACGAGATCTGGAACGGCGAGCAGGCCCGTCTGATCCGCGGGGCCGTCGCCCAGTGCCGGCAGAACTGCTGGATGACCGGAACGGCGGTGCCCGCGATGAGGAGAAATATACTCAAACCTGCGCTATGGGTCCTCAAAAACAAGGCAAGACTGATGCGGGGAAAACCGCTCTGCCTCGATTAGAACACGGGTGCCATTCCATGAAGATAGCGATCCTAGGAGTCAAGGGAGTCCCCGGCAACCACGGAGTAGAGGTGGTGATCGATTCGCTTCTGCCCCACCTGTCGGCCATGGGGCACGAGATCACCGTATACGGGTACAGCAGCTACTGCAGCGATACGGAAGACTACAAGGGCGCCAGGGTGAGGACCGTCAGGGGCAGCGCAAGGAAAAATCTCGAGATGATAACGCACATGTGGAAGGCCTCTATGCTTGAAAGGAAGGGCGATTTCGACATCGTTCATATACACAGCACCGATCCGTGCCTTCTGGCCTGGCTTCCACGTTCCAGGTACGGTGTGATAGCCACCTCTCACGGCCAGGCCTATGTGAGGAAGAAATGGGGCGGGATGGCCCGGTCGATGTCCAAGGTGGCGGAGAGGTTCTTCATCAAGCTGCCCGAAGTTGCCACATCGGTATCTAAGCCGTTGGCCGATTACTACAACTCGAAGTACCACAGCAACGTCATTCATATCCCAAACGGGATAAGGGTCAGGGAGAAGCCGCCGGTCGAGCACCTGAAGAAATGGAAGCTCGAACCGTCGGGATTTCTCTTCTGCTCGGCGGGGAGGATCGAGAGGACGAAGGGACTTTCTACCCTCATGGAATCCTACCGGAGGCTGAAAACCGATCTTCCGCTCGTCGTTGCGGGGGGAGGAGCCGCGACGGACGAGTCATATTTCGCCGAGTTGAAGGCGGACAAGCCGGAAGGAGTTATCTTCACCGGCTTTCTTACGGGGGACGAGTTTTTCTCCCTTTACGCCCATGCGCGGGTTTTTGTTTTTCCATCGGAGTACGAGGCCATGTCGATGGCCCTTCTCGAGGGTTTGTCTTTCGGGACTCCTACCGTCTACAGCGATATCCCGGAGAATAAAGCTGTCGCCGGCGGCATAGGGTTTGCATTCAATGTCTCCGACGCCGGATCGTTGACGGTCGTGCTGGATCATGTTCTCAGGAATCCGGACGAGGCCCAAAGGGTCGGAGGGCAGGCGATGAAGTATGTGCGGGAGCACCACGGCTGGGAAGCGGTGGCGAGACAGTATCACGACATATACTTGAGAATGTCCCAACGATCGAAGTGACGATATATACTTGATAATATCCCGACGATCCGGATGACGATCGGGGAAGAGCGATGTACAGGAGATTTCTCGACATATACAGGCAGTTCGAGAAGAGCGGCGTCGAAAGGCCATTGGAGGAGACGGTTCGGCTCATTGACCTCCTTACGGCGGGAGCGGTCAGAAAAGCGGATCTCTCGATTCTGGAACGGGAAGGGATAGACCTTGCGGATATCGCGAAGCAGAGAAAGGCCGGGAAGCCTATGGAATACATTCTCGGAATGGCGCCCTTCATGGGCGAGATGCTCCTCAGCGTGCCCGGAGCCCTTATCCCGAGGGAGGAGACGGAGCTTCTTACAACGAAATGCCTGGATCTTCTCGATGAGCTGCGTAACGGAAACGACGGGCTCACCATCGTGGAGATCGGCACGGGATGCGGGAATATTGCCGTATCGCTGGCCTTGAAGACGGAGGATACGAAAATTTTCGCCTCCGATATAAGCGAGGAAGCGGTGGAGGTCGCGAGGAGGAACGTGGAGAGATTCTCCCTGGAGGAACGTATCACCCTTCTGTGCGGGGACCTGTTCGAACCCCTAGAGCCTTTCGGCCTCGAGGGAAGCGTCGATCTCGTAGTTTGCAATCCTCCCTATATCCCGACAGGCTCGCTCGGGAACCTGGCCTCCGAAATCATCGATCACGAGCCTTCGGTCGCGCTCGATGCCGGGGCCTACGGGATAGATATTTTCAGGAGACTCATCAAGGAATCGCAGCCTTATCTCAGGGGCGGCGGGATGCTCGCCTTCGAGATCGGAAGGGGCCAGGACAGGCTGGCGACGAGGCTTCTCGGAAAAAACGGGTGCTTCGGTGACATCAGGCAGTACGACGACGGCGCCGATGTCCGCGCCATTAGCGCCAGTAAAATATGCTGATTTATCGCCGGGATCGGTAGTCAAGCCGGTATCAGAACTTGATAAGCGAATAATCAACCCTTAAGGACCAGTACTTGAAGAGATCGCCTCCGTCGGGTGGCGAGAACATGTGGTATTCGAACTCGAATCCAACGCCCGTCGTAAGCAGGAACCAGTAGTCGAGACCGATGCTGACCGAACCTCCGGGACATATGTTGGATATCCGGATATCTCCGACCTTCCGTCCTCCAAGAGTAGGGATGACCCTGTAGGCGCCGCCGGCCAGGCCGCCGTAGACCTGGACCATCGGGCTGAAGGTGAAGTAGTACTTCACCTTGGCAATAATCGGGATTACTGCGATCCTCTCGGTGAACTTGGTCGGTTCGCCGGTAACGATATCGTTGAAATCATATGAATGGTAGTGGACAATGTCGTATCCGGAAGAAAAGCCCACGCAGAGCGCATTAGTCAGCATCTTTCCTGCGTAGACATCTACGCCGAAGAAACCGGGTTTGGCATCCTCGATCATCGCCTTGTTGTATGACCCTCCGAAATGGATGACGGCCTTGCCCAAATTGGCCTGGGCTGACGCTGATCCCGTCAAGAATATGGAAAAAAGGAACAAAAAAACAGCACCCGAAATTATACTTTTCATTTTCAACTCCGGCCTCCGGTCAGAGGGTCGCAAGTATCAGGGTCGTATACATGTTGTATAATAAAGATCAGCCCCGGAGTCAAGTTGTTTATATTCATGACCTGCGGGGCAAAATCCGTCATTTTCTTTGATGTCAACGGCATTTTGGGGTACAGTCTCCCGGAGAAAGGCGGGAGATCGCTTTTGTGCGCAGTTTCCCGGATATAGAGGGTCGATCCTGTAGGAGGGCAATTACCCGGAGATCGGGGATCGATCCGGTAAGAGAGCGGTCTCAAGGATAACAACGATCGATCCGGAGAGAGATGGTAATCGATGCGGATCCTGATGGTCCAGACATTTCACTACTACCGCGGGGGGGATTCCACCTGCATGTTCAATCTCACGGGCCTCCTCGAGGAGAACGGGCACGAGGTGGTCCATTTTGCGATGAGCCATCCCAAGAACCTGCCCTCTCCCTGGTCGTCATATTTCTCGGATGAGATCGATTTTCCGGCACTGCTCGCCGATCGTTCGCCGGCATCGGCTTTAAGGGTCCTTACGAAAAGCATATACAACGGCGAGGCGAGGAAGAGGGTCGCCGCGCTTGTCGATGAGGTTAAGCCCGACCTTGCACATTTTCATAATATTCACGGTCACCTTACAACCTCTATAATCGAGCCTTTGAGAAGAAGGGGGATCCCGGTCGTCTGGACCCTTCACGATTACCGGTTCGTATGTCCCAACACGACCTTCCTCTGCGGCACGGAGATTTGCGAGAGGTGCCTGCCTAGAAAATATTACAACGTGGTCCTTCACAGGTGCAAGAAGGGGAGCGCCGCGGCCAGCCTTATCGCGATGCTCACGACCTGCTACGACAGGATGACAAGGGTTCCCGCGCGCGTGAGCCGGTTCATCACTCCGAGCAGGTTTCTGAAAGAGAAGCTGGTCGAGGGTCGGATAAGCCCCCAAAAGATAAGATGGATACCGAATTTCGTCGATGTCGCCGCATTTAAAACGGGGGGCGAATCCGATTATTTCCTTTATTTCGGGAGGCTCTCCTACGAGAAGGGTGTCGATACCCTGATCGACGCGGTGGCGGGGATCTCTATGCCGGGGGCGAGGCTCAGGATCGTGGGAGAGGGGCCAGCATCGGAAGACCTCGAGCGGCTTGCACGGGAAAAGGGCGGAAACATTGAGTTTATGGGATTCAGGAGCGGCGGCGAGCTGAGGGAGATCCTCGAGGGGGCGCAGTTCATAGTAGTTCCCTCTAGATGGTACGAGAACCTTCCCTTCTCGGTGATGGAGGCGATGGCGTCGGGAAAGCCGGTTGTGGCCACCGGTATCGGGGGTATCCCCGAGATGGTGGAGGACGGCGTGAACGGCTTTCTATTCCCCCTGGGGGATGTGAATAGACTTCGCGGATACCTTGAAAAGCTTATCGCCGATCCCGGCCTTAGAAAAGAGATGGGACTCAGGGGACGCGAGAAGGCCGAGCAGCTTTACGACCGGCGGGGGCACTACGACAAGATAATGGAGGTTTACGGGGAAGCCCTGGCGGAAGGCATATAACAAGATCCCGATAGGACCCCGCGAGGTCTGTTTCCGATCCTTCCGGGATCGATCGGCAGGCCGGGGCGGTTTCTCTTGACTTGTCGCGAGCCGCCGCAAATAATTCGTGGTGCCCCAGCCCCGATCCGGCGGGGCATCGATCCAAGCCGTCCCAGGGGGGGTACAGTTCGAGGGGGTAGATGTCGGATGGTACAGGTAGAGTAGTAGATGTCGGGAGTACATGTCGAGTGGTAGATGTCGGGGTGTAGCGCAGCCCGGTTAGCGCGCCTGCTTTGGGAGCAGGAAGTCGCCGGTTCGAATCCGGCCACCCCGACCATTTATCATCAATCCGGTTATTTCAGCTACAACACATTTCTGGTAAGTCTTGCCGTGCTTCTTGTGGGTACCGGCCGGATACCGAGGAGAAGGGTCGTGTGATGGGATTCGGGATCTCCAT
>CAZPAH010000016.1:0-33881 GCA_964584495.1 uncultured bacterium
GCCCTCGATAGGATTCGTGAACCTCGAGGGCAAGTACGACGTCGAGAGGGTCGGGGTCGCCCCCGACATCGAGATCGACAACCGTCCCGACCTGGTCGTCGCCGGACATGATCCCCAGCTCGAGAAGGCGGTGGAATACCTTATGGAGAAGATCAAGGAGGATCCGCCGAAACTTCCAAAGATCGAGAGGGATCCGGAGAAGAACTAATCAGCAGGATCGAATTCGCTGAAGCGGGTTTCGGCATGAGCAGCATCGGATGCCCGCGGTTAAAGCCCCTCCCTTGTGGAGGGGCTTTTTCTTCAAGCATACCCGCTATCCGGAGCATCAATGATTCAAACGATATCCACGATCCTCCCATCGAAGCGGCGGCGGAAACGGGCGGATGCGAAACGGTCAGGCCGGGCCGCCCCCGTCCCCCCATATCCTCTCGATATGGCCCGCGGGGGGAATCCATTTTCTCGCGGCGCTGAATATCAATATCACTATCAGGCCGACCGCCGTGCCGGCTATGAATCCGTGCACTCCGAAAGGCTTTCCCGCCCATGTCCATAAAATAGCGGTCAATGATCCGCTTATCATCGATGCCAGCGCCCCCGCCCTGCTGGCACCCTTCCAGTACAGCCCGAACAGCAGCGGCCAGAGATTCGTCGAGGCGATCACGGCCCAGGCGAACCCTGTAAGGACCAGTATCAACGCCGGGGGCTTGAGGGCTATCGCCAGGGAGATCAATCCGACCAGCGCGCTGACGATCCTGTTCGCCCTCACCTCGGCCGGCCCCGTCATCTTCCTTCCCATGCCGTTGATGTAGACATCCCTTACGAGCGAGCTCGAGACGATGATCAGTACCCCCGCGAACGTGGACATCCCGGCGGCGACAACGCCCGCAAGAAGCACGGCCGCCCCCCAGGGGGAGAGGACCGCTTTCGAAAGGGACGGAACGGCCAGGTCGGGACTCTCCAGCGCGGGGAAGAGTATCCTGGCGAACGCGCCGTTCATGTAGGGAAGAACGGCGATGGCCGCTCCTACCGTTACGATAACCGTTCCAAGCCGGAACGTCTTAGTGTCCCTGATGGAATAGAAACGGATTATAAGCTGGGGCATTCCCCAGACTCCCAGGCTGACAACTAGGCAGAAGCTTATAAGCCCGGCCCAACCCCACACGCCGGGGGTCTCGATATATCCGGGGCCGATCTGAGAGAGCTTACGCATCCCCTCGCTAAGGCCACCGACAGCCCCGAACGTCCTGAAGGTGAGAAGCAGCAGGCTGAAGATCATAACCCAGGCCTGCAGAAACCCGGTCCAGACCACCGCCTGGTAACCGCCTATCACAACGTAGAAGATGATGACGAGACCCGATATAAGCACTCCCCCCCAGTACGGCATATCCATCAGAACCTGGAAGGAGTTGGCCATGCCCTTGACAACGCTGACATTGTAGATAATTAGGAAGAGAAATACTATCGAGGCGGAGAAGACGCCGGCCGCCGGGGAATCGTACCTCTTGGCGAAGAAACCGGATATCGTGTTGACGCCCATTCTTTCCGTGAACTGCCTCACCCTCCTTCCCAGCACGATCCAGCACAGCGTGCACCCTACTAGAACGTTTATAGCCCCTATCCATACGGTCGCCATTCCGAACCTGTAACCGAAACCTCCCCCACCGATGATCAGGACCGAGCTGAAGTAGACGGCTATGAAAGAGAGTGCCGTCACCCATGGACCGATCTGCCGGTTGCCGAGGATGAAACCCTCCGCCGTCCCCGAGCGCCTCGCGCTCCAGATACCTATCCCGACCAGGACTCCGACATAAAGAACGAGCACTATTATGCACGCGTTGATCAGGCTCACGTTTCCCCTTTCACGGAAAGGTCAATTTCTTGTTTTCTCTTTTTTAATATCGATAACCGCCCACAGGATCGCCCCGGCGATACTACCAAGTATCACCAGGAAGGCCGAGAACGTGGCCTGCGGCATATTGTACGGTCCCATATATCACCTTCCTGTTAAAGCTCCCCGCCCGGTGCTCGATCAATAGCTGAAAAAGATTTCCCACCGCAGAAAATCCGCCGCATCGGCTCCGTCATTGTAGAAATCGCCGGGCTCGAAATGCTCCCAGAGCAGATGCCCAGAGAGATACCTGTTGATCTTCCAGTTCAGCCTTATGGCCGAAAGGATCCCCCTGTCCGATCCGGATCCGAAGATCGGATTGATCAACGCGCTCGGAGGGTCTTCGTCGGCACCGAGGAAAAAGAGGGACGCATTGAAGGAAACCCTCTCAATCGGGCTCGCCGAAAACTTGATGTATGGAGAGAAGATATTGCTCCAGTATGCGACCCCGCCTTCATTGACAAGCGTGTAGATGTACAGCTCGGTCCATTTCGGCCACCGGCCGTAAAGCGGATCCCACCCTCCGTAATTACCTGTCCCGTCCGCATCGTTCCCCGAGAGAAAGAGGAACCCCGCCGTAACCGACGGCTTTCCCCGAAGGGGCGGGGCATATCTTCCGTAGAGGTATCCCCCGGCCGCCGAAATGTCGCGCTGCCCGTAATCGCCGAACTGAAGCGCCCCCTCACCGGTGAAAGAGAGCCCTTCGGCGACCTCCGCGACAACCCGCGTTCCGACCGTATGCACCCTGCGATCGGGAAAGAGCCCGTCGGGATCATCCCCTCTCTTGAACATATAGTATGCTTCGATCTTTTTCCCGTTGAGAGAGGTGTCCGTGTAATACAGGCCCGCCCCCTTTTCGTTTAACTCAATCAGCGGCTGCCTCTGGCAGTTGACGGTCGGAAGATACCTGTCGAACCAGGGATCCGAGAGGTAATGAAGCTCGAGAGATCTTCTCTCTCCCGCCACCTTCACCCTTACAGCATTGAAATATCTCGTTCTGGAACCGTCGAGCGGACCGCCGTCCATGAAGACGAAACCCTCGCCGTAGGGGATATCCTGACGTCCCGCTGTTACGCTTACCGGCGTGCCGCCGATATTCTCGGCCGACAGGTATAGATTCTCGAAAATGAACTCGTTTATCTCGAAATCCTTGTCCTCGAGACCGTTGCTCGACTTGAACCATCGCCTGTTCTCGTTGCAGGCCATCGCGTGGAGCTTCCAGCCGTCGAACGGCTCGTAGGTGCACCAGAGCTGCGAGCGGATTCGAATATAGTTTCTGTCATCGGCCGAATCGTTATCGAGATCTATGCCGTTACGAAGGTACTCCTGCCTGACCCTCTCCCTGTATCCCCACTTGAATACGCCGTCTTCACTCCGGAAGGCCGGCGTTGCCGCTTCGACGCCCCGTGGCACCGCCGCCGCAGCGGCCGCCAGATAAATAAAAAAGAAAAAGGGGATTAACGGCCTGCCGCCGACCACCGATCTCCAACTCATGCTTCTCCCTTCTCAAAAAACGATCGTCAGAATAATCCCCGATTTCTCCCGACCGGTCAAGCGAAAGGACCTTCAACATATGCGGCAGCCGGCCGGACAGGCCGGAAGCGGCTGGCGCCACCTTCCTTGACAGAACTGCTAACAATATATTATAATTATAAATAGCGGCCTGAAGAGCTCCCGCTCTTCATTCACGTTCGGTAGATACATGTCGCCGTAATACGGTTCCAGATCCGAAAGGAGCTCGAAGTGCGATACTATAACATTCTTGTCACAATCATAATAGTTCTGTGCATACCGCTCGGCGGCGCCGACGCGAAAGCCGGCAAAAAGGATTCCGCCCTGAGATTTCTGATGGAGAGAAGGGAATCTCTCTCAAAGCATCCCTCCCCCTCCCATGGACTTCCCGCCGAAGCGGGGTCTGAAAAAGCAGTGGTAACGGTTAAGTTCGACCATATCCTCTCGGCCTCCGAGATCGCCTCGTATGAAAGCGACGGCTACTCCTTTTACAGCGTCGGAGGCGGGATCGCGCGGACCGGCGCGATATACCCGGTGAGGATACCCTGGGAGATGATCGACCGGGCGGACTCGATAGAGGAGATTCTGCGGATCGAAAGCGGCTGGAAGCCGGCCGTCTTCCCCCTCCTGGACGTGAGCTCCCATGAGATCGAGGCCGACTCGGTATGGAAATACAACGATCCGCTGGGATTTCCGCTTACGGGCGGAGGTATGAGGATCGCCGATTTCGACACCGGTATCGACGTCTTTCACCCCTCGTTCTTCTACGCCGACGGGGATACGTTCGACTGGCTAGATGACAACGACAACGGCGTGTTCGATTCCGGCTACGACGCGGTAGACCGAAACGGAAACGGCTACTTCGACCTCGGGGAGATGCTCCGTTTCTACGACGGCTGGGTATACGATCCGGCCATGCGATGGGGCGGGGGATATCCCAGCAACAACGACGGCGTCTACCAGACCTGGTGGGACTGGCTCTATGCCGACGAAAACCTTAACGGCACCAGGGAATACGGCCCCACATACGGCTATACGGACTCCGATCCGGCGTTCGGGGAACCGCTCTATATAACCCTAGACGCGAACGGCAACGGAGCCCTCGATGTGGGGGAAAAGCTCGTCGCCCTCGGCACGTCGAAGGTTTTCGCTACGATGAACGAGGATGAGATAGAGCGCGTCAGGGGAACCGACATCATACTGACCGATCACGATACTAACGGGCACGGCACATCGGTCAGCGGCATCCTGGCGGGAGGAACGGTAGGCCATCATATATTCACCGGGATAGCCCCCGGCGCCGAGATCCTGGCCGGAGCCTATTTCTCCGGCAACCCGATATCGCTGTTGATTCCATGGGCCCGCTCCCGCGGGGCCGATGCGATGCTGTACGAATTCGGCGGGTTCGTGTGGGACTTTCTCGACGGCTCGTCGCTGGAAGAGGAGCTGATAACGATCGAGAACTCGACGACGATCCAGGTCACTCCATCGGGCAACCTGGGAAGGGGCAGAAAGCACGCGATCGCGACCGTGCCCGCCCTGGACGCCGTCACACTGCGGATATACGTGCCTTCCTACGGCGGCAGCGACATCCTGTACATGTTCGGCTCGACACTCTGGCGGACCGATATCTCCGATCTTACCTTCAGGCTGAAAAGCCCGGCGGGCGGCCAGATCGTTCTCGACGGGGCTACATGGTCGGTCGACAATTACTACGTCTGGTACGATTTCGATACGAGCCCGAGGGGCACGTGCAAGCTCGATCTCTACGTCGACTGCGACGCCAACCCCGACATCCTGGGAACCTGGGAGCTTGAAGTGGAGAACGGCACCGCTTCGCCGGTCGAGGTCATCAGCAATATCGCCGACCATCTCTCCTCGTGGGCCGGCGGCGCAGAATTCACCAACTACTATACCGACGAGAGGAACGTCACCTTCCCGGCGACGGCCGACGGCGCCTTCGTGAACGGATCGTACTCGACACGCGGGTATGAAGGGTACGGGGGCGTGGGGGGCGGATCGATAGCGGTAGGCGAGATCAGCGCCTTCAGCGGGCGCGGCGCCAGGATAGACGGGCTTCATCTTCTCGATATATGCTCGCCCGGCAACTACGATGTATGGTCGTGCCGCTCTCATTCCGACGGCGCAGGATATCCCGTAGGCTCGTACCGCCAGTTCAGCGGTACCAGCGCGGCCGGACCCCACGTGGCTGCGGCCGCCGTTCTAGTGCAGCAGGCCTTCCCCCTGGCGACGATGGAGGATGTGGCCCACCTTCTCACCTCTCATGCGCTCGCCGACTCCTTCACCGGACCGGTCTACAACGACACATGGGGATACGGCAAGCTCAGGCTGCTCGGCGCCGTGGGTTTCGCCACCGCCGTCGAGGATATGGCCGGGGGACTTCTGCCCCCGAGTCTGCTGCTCGACCAGAACTACCCCAACCCCTTCAATCCCTCTACATCGATACCGTTCTACCTGCCGGCGAGCGGCCGCGCCAGGGTTGCAATATACGACGTGAAGGGCCGGCTTGTGAGCGTTGTCCGGGACAGGTTCCTCGAGAAAGGTCCCCACAGCGTCAGATGGGACGGCACCGATTCGAAGGGAAGAACCGTAGCCTCCGGCCTGTACTTCTGCGTACTCACCCAGAACGGCGGGAGACAGACGAGGAAAATGATCCTCATGCGCTGACGGCGCGGCGATATCTTGCGCCGTCCGTAGACTGGCCGGCCGGCTCTTCCTTGCCGGGGCCGCGCGCTCGACGGGAGGATTTTCTTGAAGGGAACAACCATTCTAATGTTTTCAAGACGGTTTGCCGCCGCCGTTTCGTTTCTGCTGCTGTACGCATGTCCCCTGCACGGGTCCAGGATCACTGTTACCTACACCTTCGACCGGCCGGTCGTAGAAAGAACCAGGGCGGAATATTCGCGCATGATCTTCCCCGGCACGATACAGGCGGGAGCCACGGGCAGCCCCAGCTTTCCTTTCCGCAGGGCCGTTATCCTTCTCCCTCCGGGCGAGTCGGTACGAGATGTGAAGATAGAGCGCAGGGGCTGGAAAACCATCGACGGGAAGGTGATCCTCCATCCGCGCCAGAACCCGGTCCCCGTATCCGGAGAAGAACCGGCCGACCGTAAACTTCTTGTAGACAGGGCGGCCTACTCATCCGCCGGATGGATACATCCCCCCGTGTCGAGGTTCAAGACCCGCTACCTCTGCGGGCATTCCATCGCCACGGGAAGCTTCAGCCCGGCGGCGTTCAACCCGTCGGCAGGCGAAGCAGGTTTCTTCGGGGAGATCGAGATAACGGTTGAGACCGTTTTCGACGGCAACTCGATGTCGGCCCTTTCCCTGTTGAGAACGGATGAGACGGCTAACAGCCGGATCGAAGGCCTGATAGACAATCGTGAAGACATCCCCGGATATGCCGCCCGGACGGACAACTCCATCTCGCCGGCCGGCAAGATTCCACTTTCTCCCGCTCAGGCGGACCGCTACGAGTACCTCTTGATTACGAGGGATTCCTTCAAGGAGGATTTCGAGCCCCTGAGCGAGTTCTACACCCGCAGGGGCGTCAGGACGAAGATTCTGACGGTGGAAGAGATAGAATCGGAATTCGGCGGAACCGATACGCCGGAAAAGATACGAAACGCGATCATCTTCGAATATGTCGAAAACGGGATATCCTTCGTCCTGCTGGGCGGGGACGGTGACGGAACTCCGGGCGACGAGATGATCGTCCCCTACAGGGGCCTTTTCGGCAGGGTGGAATCTTCGTCGATCTATGAAGACGAATCGATACCGGCCGATCTCTACTACGCCGCCCTCGACGGGAGCTGGAACGGCGATGGAGACCAGTACTGGGGGGAACCGGGGGAGGAGGATCTTTTCTCCGAGGTCTCGGTGGGCAGGGCTTGCGTCGATTCGCCAGAGGAGATAGAGGCTTTTATCAAAAAGACGATCGGCTACCAGGAGTCCCCCGTCGTTTGCGATGTTCGCAGCGCCCTTCTCCTCGGAGAACGCCTATATACGGATCCGCTCACCTACGGCGGAGACGAGATGGACCAGCTGATCGGCGTGTGCACCGACCACGGATTCTCCACAACCGGCCTTCCACCCGGATTCGCCCTGACGAAATTATACGACAGAGACCTGGGCGCCTGGCCCAAGACCGATGTCATGGATGCGGTAAACGCCGGCGTCAACTGGATCGTTCACGCCGGTCATGCGAATATAGGAACCTCTATGCGGCTTACGAGGCCCGACATCACGGACGTCAATTTCTGCTACTCGGCCTCTTTCGATTTCGACGACTGTATCGCCGAGGATATACTTGCGATCGATCACTTCGCCTGCGCATTTATCGGCAACTCGCGTTTCGGTTGGTTCACGGAGGGAACGACTAACGGTCCCTCGCACCATTTCCAGAGAGAGTTCTACGACGCCGTCTTCACCGAGGGGATTACGGAGATCGGCCGGGCTAACCAGCGGTCGAAGGACGAGACGGTTCCTTTCGTCGATCTTCCCGAAGAATATGAGCCCGGAGCCTTGAGGTGGTGTTTTTACTGCTTGAACCTTCTCGGCGATCCGGCCCTCGACGGATGGACCGATACTCCCTCTATGATGGAGGTCGGCCACAGCCCCACAATCGGCCGCCTCGACACCGTCTTCGCCGTCGAGACCGACGCGGCAGGTACGGCCGCGTGCCTTTTCTGGGAGGGCGTCTGCTACGCGAGGACCCTTTCGCTCGAGGACGGCCGGATCGTGCTTGCGCTCGACGGCCCTCTCCCTGACGGGATCGATTCGCTCGAGCTGAACCTCACCGCCCACGGATATTACGGCTACAGGGATACGATACAGGTGGTCGAAACTTCCGGAAACGATACCCCGGCCGCATCGACAGTCCTCTACCAGAACGCGCCGAATCCGTTCAATCCCTACACGGAAATAAGATTCTCGCTCGAAAACGAGGGACGCGCGGATCTCAGGGTCTACGATGTTTCGGGCAGAGAGGTGGCGGTACTCGTCAACAGGTCCCTGCCGGCGGGACCGCATTCGATCAAATGGTCCCCTTCAAACCTTTCAAGCGGCGTCTATTTCTACGTGCTGAGGGCCGGATCGTCGACGATCGGCCGGAAGGCCGTACTTCTCCGATGATCATCCGGGCGAAAACGCACCTAAAAAATGATAGACTTCGATCGATACCTCCGCTAATACTCAGGCATCGGAGATTGCGCGGGAAATGCGGAATGTGCCGGGCGTACCGGCCCGGCCGGATCGATGGATGAAGATGGATATTCAAGAGCAAGCGCGGAGGCGAAACAATTGAAAGAGATAATAGAGAAAGCGAAGAGCGACGGCGTTAAATTTGTCGAACTCGAATTCGCCGATATTTTCGGCGTCCTGAAATCGATAGAGATCCCCGTCGAATGTCTCGACACCGCCCTCGACCGCGGCGTCTGGTTCGACGGCTCCTCTATCCGCGGATTCGCCAGGATAATGGAAAGCGATATGTACCTGATCCCGGACCAGTCTACCTATGCCCTTCTGCCGGTGGACGAGGAGAGCAAGAGAACCGCCAGGTTCATGTGCGACGTATACACTCCCGACGGAGATCTATTCAGCGGAGATCCCAGGGCGCTTCTGAAGAAGGTGATGCGTGAGGCCGGCGAGCTCGGGTATCAATTCATGGTAGGCCCGGAGGTCGAATTCTACCTTTTCAGGAAGAAAGAGGACGGGACCTTCGTGACACCGGAATTCGACACCGGATCGTACTTCGACAGCTCGGCGAAGGATATAGGGAGCGATATCCGCAAGGAGATCATGGCGGCCCTGAAAACATTCGGGATCGATTCCGAGAGGGCCCACCACGAGGTAGGGGTCGGACAGCACGAGGTGGGATTCAAGTTCGGTGACGCCCTTACGACGGCCGATAACGTGGTAATTCTCAAGAAGATCATAAAGTCGATCGCGCACCGGTACGGATTGATAGCCTCGTTCATGCCCAAGCCTATCTTCGGCAAGGCCGGAAACGGGATGCACTGCCACAGCAGCCTTTTCGGTTTGGACGGGAGCGCTATCTTTTTCGACGGGGAAGACCCTTATCGTCTTTCACGGCTGGCCAAGAAGTTCATCGCCGGCCTGCTTGCGAATATCCAAGGCATGGCCGCCCTGACTAATCCAACCGTCAACTCGTACAAACGCCTCGTTTCAGGATACGAAGCGCCCGTATACATATGCTGGGGAAGCAAGAACAGGTCCTCGCTCGTCAGGATCCCCCACTTCACCAAGGGGAGGGAAAGCTCAGTGAGGGCCGAGCTTCGCTGCCCCGATCCCAGCGCATCCCCCTACCTCCTCTTCGCCGCCATACTGAAGGCGGGGCTCGACGGGATAAAAAACGACCTGGAGCTTCCACCGCCGATGGAGGACAGCGTCTATTCGAAATCGGCCGAGGAGCTGGAGGAGATGGGGATCGGCCTCCTGCCCCAATCGTTGGAGGAGGCGCTGCGGTTCTTCAGGGCGAGCGATCTCATGCTTGATCTACTGGGGGACGACCTCTTCAACAAGTACGCCGAAGCGAAGGTGCTGGAGGCCAGGGAGTACAAGATCGCGGTAACCGACTGGGAAGTGAAAAGATATTTGGACAAATGCTGAACGTCGCGCGGCCGCTCTCTCCTCGGCCCTGAATTCGTCCGGGCATGCGCAGCCCCGCATGCCCGCCGTCCGGGTCACATCCCACGGAGAATCCGCCCTATCAGAAGATCCTCCACTATCCTCTTCTCGGAGAATCCCAGAGCGTATTGATACGCGTTCGCCGTCACATCGGCGTAGAGACCTTTATCCTCCTCCAGCCTCCTGGCGGCCGAGTAGATCGCTTCGGGATCCCTGACCGGAACGAGAAGCCCCCTTACACCATCCTCGACGAGTTCGGGGACGGATTGCCAGTCGCCCGCTATCACGGCGACGCCCGCCGCGAACGCCTGTAGGACCACCGCGGGGTATCCCTCCCCGGGATGGTAGCTCGGGAAGAGAAGAAGATCGTAACCGGAAATTATCCCCGACATCTCCTTCGGATCGGCTATCCCGCGGAAACTCAAATTATCATGCCGCGACAGGGCCTCGAGAAAAGCTTCCTCGTCCCTCGAGGCGATCGGTCCGAAAAAATCGCATGAGAAACCTTTCCTTCCGCCGACAGCCTCCACGATATCGAAGACGCCCTTTTCCCTCTTGATCTGTCCGGCGAATATGCAGCGGCCCCTAAACCCGCGATCCTTCCCCAAAGGGCCGAAGGAGCTGTCCGGAATAAAATTGGGAAAGCATGTCACGCTTTCGGGGGACAATCCCATTTCACCGATAAGGAGATCGCGAAGCTCGGGCGTTTGCGGCAGGACCTGCCGGCACATCTTCAGCACGGTCCTCAAGATCGCTTTCACCGGCCTTCTCATCAGCAGTACCCGTTCTCCCAGAAAAACCCCGAATAATTTTACGATCACGGGGCGGCGCATAATTCTCGCGAGAAAGATCAAGAATGGTCCCGCCGTGTATATGAAGCGGGAATTGGACCAAAGAAGAACGATATCGCAGGAAGGCACGCTTACGGCCGACCTGAAGAGGATTTTTATAAATCTCGCGAACTGAGGCAGGGCGAGCCTTTCATCGTTCAGCCTTATCCTGTCTGTTGCCGCCACGTTGACCGAGGCCAGCGTATACCCCGCCTTCTGCCAGTACCTGCTCTCGAGTAGGTTGAGGGTCGAGACGGTGTCTCCCCCGATGAGGGGAGGCAAAGGGCCTATAAGAACGATCCTCCCGCCGGTCGATTTATTTCCCGTTTCCAGTTTCATTCTCCATTCGCGCGGAGGGTGCCATCCGCAGTGAAAGGCCCGCGACAGGGCGGACGCGGTCTTTACTTCCGGATACCGATGCAGCCCGGTCCTCCGATATTATACAAGGCGACGGGTTGACAGGCTATTCAGGGTATGATACAATTTACACTGTAAACAAGAAGATTCTCTCCTCTTCTTCAATCTGCGTAACAGGACTGTTGTCTATCTAAATCAGCATATCCGTTTATCCGTTATCGAATACAACGAGGAAACACGATGCGTTACTACATCGCAATCGCAGCGGTCCTGGCGGTTTTCCTGGTATCGGCGATCCTCCCTTCCGGGAGGGCCTTCGCCGGAGACAACCAGGATTTTTCCGAATGGGCCGTCAAACAGAGCGCCGAGCTCGACAGGCGCTGGAACCATGTAACGGCCGGAACCACGGCACAGGGCTGTTCGGGACGAAGCGTTTCGGCCGGTTCGTTTCCGGGTAGGTCTGTGACCGGAGGATTCAGGGGAACGACAGGCAAGGGAAGCTCCGGCTGGAACTACATTAGGCCCGTAACCTCCAATCGGTCATTTCTGCCCATTACGACAAGGGAAAGGAGCGGGCCGACGCGCGGAACCGGGATGCTCAGGAACCCGGCCAGCGCCAGACTGGCCGTTCCGGGCGAGCGCAGGCTTCCGATAAATTCGATGAAATTCAAAAGAAACTTTAATATTCGCCGCGGCGGCTTCAGGCGCAGCCCGAACATGGGAACGAGGATCAGCACTTCCTCGCGCAGGGGCCGCGGTTCGTTCGGCAATACCCTCGGTTCAAGCCGCTCCAGGCGCAGCGGGCGCCGTTAACGCCCGGCCGGCGCGGCTTTATCCCGATTACTTGAATACCGTGGCGGGAGAGCTCCCTCTCCCGCCCTTTTTATGTCGGAATCTTTTACACATTTTACGCAGGGGAAAATCCCCCACTTTTAATAATTTTTAACCCTATGAATTTCAAGGAAATAGCCCACTCGCGACTTTGGCATGTCGATTGCGATAAATAACGTTGAAAATAAGGTTATTTAACGGTTTATAATGAAATCCGACACCCGGAAGGAGTAAAAAGATGAAAAAGGTTTTCCTGCTTGGCCTTACAGCGTTTCTGATCTTCTCGATTTCCGGTGCTGCAGTCGCCGTGCCGAGACTACAGACCTATATCGTCGATTCTCAGTACCAGAACTTCCACAGTATCCTCGATCAGAGATCGTGGATCACCAATTCGCAGACCTTCGACCTCAAGATAGTGGGGTACTGGGACGAGATGACGAGCATATCGGACTGGAACAGGCACCCCGGCCTTCTAACATGCAGGGTGCCGGAACGCGATCAGCTCCAAACATGGCTCGCGATAAGCGTTCCCTGGAAACAGTCTGGAACGGTCTATATCAACGGTGTCGAGATCACAGGTTTCACGAACTATCATAACGCGGTTCCCGCGGGAACGAACCCCTCCTGGCAGCTGCCTCTTACGATGCCCTCCCTGGTAGGCAAATTCAGTTTCGTGAAGATGGACAAGACGATCGACAACAGCCAGATGAATGCCTGGCACTACGATCACGGTTCCATCAACAGTCCCGGATGGGGTGACGAGATACTTCTGAAAGACGTTGTCGTGAGAGGGTACAGCTGGGCTCACTTCGACGCGATCGGCCTTGATTCCAAGGGAAAGACGCACACGAATCCGTGGGATCACGATTCGAGCTACTTTGCGACACCCGAACCGGGGACCCTCGGCCTCCTCGGAATCGGTCTTCTCGGCATAGCTCCCTTCCTCAGGAGGAAGAAGAACTAACCGTGCCGCCGGGATAGCCGATCCGGCCCTTCCGGAAATGCCGGATATCGAATAAACCGTTATTAAAGACGGGCGCATAAAGCGCCCGTCTTTTTGCAACCGGCCCCCGCCGCTCTATTCCCCCTTGTCTATTTCAGTAATCCAGGTTATAAGGTTCATAGCACTTAACAACGAAGGGGAGTTTGTTGACCGGCTACAGAGGACAGGCGGCGAAATCCAATTACGCGAGAAAGAGAGCCCTTGTAATTGCAGCAGTCATCCTCTGGGTGGTGCTCTACTTTCCCGTCATCGCCCGTCTTCTCAAGCAATGGCTCAACGACCCCAACTACAGGCATGGTATCCTGATACCGCCCATCGCTGCTTTCTTTCTATGGAGAACCCGTGAATCGCTCTCCGTCACGCCCGGAGACCGCGGGACCCTCTCCGGACTCATCCTCATCTTCCTTTCGGCGCTGCTTCTCATCGGAGGAACGGCGGCATCGGAGCTCTTCACGGCAAGGCTTTCCCTTCCGGTATTTCTCATGGGAACTTCCCTGTTTCTTCTGGGCCGCAATTTCACCAGGAAGGCGGCCTTTCCGATCCTGCTTCTTCTGCTGATGATCCCGCTTCCTTATATCATCTATTACAAGCTGACCTTTCCGATGCAGATAATGAGCGCAAGGCTAGGCGTCGCCCTGCTCAAGGGGTTTCAGGTAAGCGTGATGCGAAGGGGAAATATCATAATGCTTCCCGGCTATACGCTCGAAGTCGTCGCGGCATGCAGCGGCCTCAGGTCGCTCATGACGATGTTCACCCTTTCGGTGGTCATCGCCGCATTGGCCGGCCTTTCGATGCCTCGAAGGATCATACTCGTCGCCTGCTCGGTGCCGGTGGCTATCGCGGCTAATTCCGTGCGTCTCGTTGTAACGGCCCTTGGCGCGTACACCATCGGCCCGGAGTTCGCCGATGGAACCCTGCACGAGATATCGGGATTGATAGTATTCATGGCCGGACTCCTCTTACTCATGCTGTGCACGGGGATCTTGAGATGGAAAAGATAAATACGCGGAGATTGCTGATCCTTCTCGCGATACTGATGGCGATGACCGTATATACCTACACCCTCCGCTACAGGGTTCCTCCACAACCGCCGCCCCCGTCCCTGGAGCTTATACCCCTCGACGTCGACGGGTACACGGCCAGGGAAGAGTATATCGCCCCCGAATCCCTGCGCCTTCTCGGAGCCGACACGACCATCGCCCGGTCGTACAGCAGCGGGGCTGGCGACATCGTTCAGCTGTTCATCGGGTATTTCGCCACCCAGCAGGAGAACTCGCAGATACATTCACCAAAGCATTGCTATCCCGGCTCGGGCTGGGATATAATCGCCGAAAGTCGTATCGAGTTGAGATTGGATGGCCGGCAAGTTCCGGTCAAGAAGCTTCTCATCTCGGATGGAACCGAGATCCATCTGGTGGTGTATTGGTTCAGCATGCTCGGAGAAATCGTACCTGACGAATTCTCCCTTAAATGGCACCAGATGAAAAACGCCCTCGCCGCCAGGGCGCAGTCGGCGGCTTTTATCAGGTTCTCGATGGCGGTCACGGCCGGAGATACAGATCGGGCGGAGGATTCGCTGGCCCGTTTTATCGAAATGATATCCCCCGATATCCAGTCGGCGCTCTCGCACGACGGAGCTTGAAAAAGGAACGATCCATATGACGCCGGCATCTCGAAAAGAGACCTCGAAGGAAAGAAACAGGTTCGATCCAGTAGCGGGAACCGGCACTGCTCTGCGCGCCTTCTATTCGACCTTTCTGCTTCTTAGAGATTTCAGGCTCCTGGTGCCGTCGGTCCTGTATCTGCTCGCGGAGACGGGGATCGTCCTGGCCTACGTCTCAAGCACAAGCGGACCTTGGACATCGTTCTGGGCCCTTTTCGTCTCCGGAGTATCGGGTGCCAATCTCGGCCATTTTCCGGAGCATCTCATACTGATGCAGGCTATACTGGGCCGGTTCGATATAGTAATGGAAATATTCGTTCATATCGTCTTCCAGGGTGCGATCGTGATCCTCGTCTCGTCAGCCTACCTGGGAAGGCCGGCGGCGCTTTCCACCTCCTTCGCAAAGGCCCTGAGGCGTTATCTCACGTTGGTAATGATATCTTTGCTCGCCTCCATCGCGATTTTCGTCGCCATCAATATCCCAATATCGCTGGCCCGGGGATTTTATGGGGCTATGCGCACACTGATCGCGGGATCGGGCATTATCGCCGGCCTTATAATTCAGGCCCTGTTCCTCTACGCCGTGCCGTTCGCCCTTCTATCCGACAAAAAGTTCGCCGCTGCCGTCGGGGAAAGCATGAGGATGGTATGGAGATCGCCTGCCGAATCGTTCCTGCTCGTTCTCTTCCCGTTCATCCTGACTCTTCCGATGATGTTTCTCAGCTTCAAGGCGGAAATGATCGCGCTGAGACTTTCTCCGGACATCATGATACATATATACCTGGCCTCCGAGGTAATGAAGATAATATCCTCCTTTCTGATAACCGCGGGGGCGACAATCCTATTCATCCGTGGCTCCGGTGATCCGGCGGATTAACCGTCCGGACCGGCCCGGAAAAGACCGAAACGGGGGTACCAATGAAATATCCTAACCGCGTGTTTTCCTTCTGCGCCCTTTTTCTGATCCTCCTCTCCTCTTCCTGCGGCGGCGGGAACAGCCTTCGTTACAAGGCGGAAAAAAACCTTTTCAGGGCGAGGAAAATGAACGACGAGCTCTCGTCGATGTCGGCGAATCCCGAGTTTCTCGACAGAACCCTGAAGGAGTATAGAAAGATCGTCACCGATTATGGCACGAATGCCGCGCAGATCGACGGTATGGAGATGATAGTCGTATCGGCCCAGATGGAGCTTGCAGAGCTCGAGTTCCGGGCGGGCAGGCTGGAGGCGGCCAGGGAAGATTTCAAAACGGCATACACGCTCGCGGAGAACATTTCCGAAGCCAGGGCGAACGCCCTGTGGTCGGCCGGTTTCATCTCCAGGGAGATCGGGGATCTTCCGGCCGCTCTGGAGCTGCAGGAGAATTTCGTGAGGGAGTTCCTTACGCCGGATAAGGCCGCTTCTACGGGACTGATGGACAGCCGCTACCTCCTGACGCCGATCAGGCTGGCCGAGACCAGCTCGGCTTCCGGCGCGGGAGATGACGCGACGAGATGGTACGCGGAAGCAGAGAAAATATACCGCCACATCATCTCGAGCGAGGATGACGAATCTCTTCTCAGGGCTTCCAGGTTCAACCTCGTCACCACCTTCCTTCAGAGAAAGGAATGGAAGGAGGCCCTCGAAAGGGTCAGGGAACTTGAAAAGATCTACGACACGGAGGCTGACCTTCCGTCGCTCCTGCTTCTCGAGGCCAGAATCGAGCAGGAAGGCTTGAAAGATCCCTCGAGGGCCCTCTCCCTCTTGAAACGGATAAACGACGACTACCCGGGATCGGATGAGGCGCCCAAAGCCCTTATCACGGCCGCCGGGATATACGCCAGCCGTAGAGAATACGACAAGGCGGAAAAGCTCTACAAGGAAATCCTGGAAAAGCATGAGGAGCAGGGCGGCGCCGTCATCGAGGCCTACTGGCAACTCGCCCAGCTGGCCGAAATCAGGAATAACTGGCTCGAAGCTTCCCTGAATTACAAGGCGATATACACAAATTATCCCACAACGGTGCAGGGGATGGAATCCCCCCTCAAAATCGCAAACCATTTCAGGGATGCCGGCGAGAAGGACGCGGCGGCCGGAGCATACCAGCAGGCTGTCGATCTCTATGAAAAACTGATTTCAAACCAGTATCCACCATCGGTGCGGATCATGGCGGAGGAATACCGGGTGCGCGCCTACACCGAGCAGAAGATGTGGGCAAGGGCCGCCGAGCTGCTTGTCGAGCTTCCTGACAAATATCCCGATTACACCGGTTTCATGCAGAACTACCTGATGGCCGCGTCGATCTATGAAAATGAGATGGGAGATGCCGTGCGAGCATCCAGAATTCTCTTGCTATGCATAGACAAATACCCAGGCACGGGACTGGCCGCCGAAGCGGAGAAACAGCTGGCCAGGATTAAGGACTCTAAATGATCGATACACATTCCGTTCTATCATTCGCCTCGTCGGGCATGCTGATCCTGCTCGCCGTCTCCTGCATCGCCAGGCGCATCGCCCCTCAGACTGTCCTCCTGGCCCTTTCCGCGCTGCTCCTGGCCGGTGTCCAATTCTTTCAGGGCTTGCTGCTCCTCTCCTCTTCTCCGGCCCCCGCCCTTCTATATTTCAGGATTATGCTGGTATTCGCGATACTCCTTCCAGCCGCCGCCCTGCCGTTTTTCGTCATCTTCGCCAGGGTCGAAGCTGGGAGGATTCTAAGGGAAGGATCTGCGGGGATAATCGTCCTGGCCGTCCTCCTCGCCGCCGCTGCGGTCCTGCTCAGAACCGGTTATATCGTCAGCCGTATACATATAATGGAAGGAGGCAACTTCTGGGGCATCACCTTTACCGCGTACGGCAAGATTCTCGGGATATGTCTTCTCGTTTCCAACGTGTTCTATGCCTATTCTTTCGAAAACATATACAGATCGGCGAACGTCGCGGGCAAGGTTACCCTAAAATACCCGCTGCTGGGAATGATCGCCGCTTCCGTTATAAACTTCATCGTGATAAGCCGGCAGCTCGCGCTATCGACGATCGACAGAAACTTCTTCGCCCTGCAGTCGTGCGGTCTTCTATTTCTCGCGGTAACGTTGCTTTATGCATCTTCCAGATACCGCCTGTTCGCCCTGCGGATCTCTCCGAGGAGGGGCAGCTCGCCTTCGGTTATCACCGTCATCGTCGCGGGCCTGTACCTTCTCACCATAGCCCTCATATCCTATATTTCCATTCTCGCCGATATCCCGTACGACAGGTTTTCATTGCTGATACTGGGCGTATTCGCCGCCTTCATGATCCTGGCGATCATCATTTCCGGCAAGGCGCGCAGAAGACTTCGAAGATTCATGAACGATAACTTTTATCTGGACAGGTATCATTACCGCAAGGAATGGAGGCATTACGCGGGTCTGATGGCATCGAGCCTTACCATAGAAGACTTTCTCGCAAACACGATAAGCTCCCTCTGCGAATCGGTGATGGTGCGCAGGGGGTTTATATACATCGACGTCATGGGGGGAAAGAGAGCACTTTTCGGCATTCGTGACGACGATATCGATCCCGGGGTAATAAGCGGGATGATGGAGCTTTGCCGCGGGCCCCAGGTGCTGCTTATCAAGAAGCCGCGATTTAAAAAGCATTCTCCCGGCGAAAAAGACCGGCAATCCATTTCACCGGCAGAACACGAGTGGATACGTTCCATAGTGTTTTTGAGGCACGGGGACGAATGCCGGGGCCTGATCGCGCTCGGGGAAAAGGATATGGACACCCCGTTTACCGGTGAGGACACCGATTTTCTGGAAACGATCGCGGACCAGGCGATGCTGACCCTTGACAACCTGCTGATGGAAGAAAGGATCCTCGAATCGAGGCAGATGGAATCGTTCAACCGTTTCGCCTCGTTCGTCATACACGACCTGAAGAATACAGTAGGGATGCTTTCCCTCACCGCCGAGAACGCCAAGCTCAACATCAACAACGCCGAGTTCCAGGCCGATGCCATACAGACGATCAACCGCTCGGTGCAAAAGATGCAGGATCTTATCGATTCCCTTAACGCGCATAAGCCCCCCGCTTCCATATCCCGGTCCGATACGGAAATCAATTCCCTCATCGGGAGATCCCTCTCTTCTATGAAGGATGCGGCGGAGGGAAAAGGAATAGAGCTGGCTTTCAGCGGCGGTGGCGAAATCTTCTCGTTCGTCGATCCGTCCGCGATCACGAGGATAATCGAGAATCTGGTCTTGAACGCGATCGACGCGACCGGACGCGGAGGAAGGGTCGAGCTGGCGGCGGGGGTGGACGGCGATGGGAGCCTGAAGATCAGCGTTACGGATAACGGGAACGGATTCGACCCGGTCTACTACGAGGATCACCTCTTCAAGCCGTTCAGCAGCACGAAGAAAAACGGCCTTGGTATCGGCCTCGTTCTCTGCAAATCGCTTGTCGAGGCGCATGGAGGCGCTATCATGGTTGAAAGCGAGCCGGGCAAGGGCAGCAGAGTTTCGATACGGATCCCCCCGGCCGGGCCTTCTCAATGAAAGGGTGTCAATTGTCTTCGAAGAACCTGCTAATCGTCGACGACGAAGAATCGATTCTAAAGCAGCTGGAGTGGGCTTTCAAGGACAGCTACAAGATCACGACGGCAAGGACGGTGGATGAAGCGCTCGAAGCGGTCGGGTCGGCTTCCCCCGGCCTCATGATCCTCGACCTGTCCCTGTCGGGCGATCCGGTGGAGCTGGAGGGGTTCCAGCTGCTCGAATCCGCGCTTCAAATAAGGCCGTCCCTCAAGGTGATCGTAATAACCGGCCATGATGACAGGGAGAATGCCATGAAGGCCCTGTCCATGGGGGCCGCCGATTTTTACGCGAAACCCGTCGTTGTGGAAGAGCTGAAGATCATTCTGCAGAGAGCCGCTTATATATATTCGCTCGAATCGCAGATCAGAGAGCTGAGGGGCAAGGGTTCGAAAGGGCACGAATTCGAGGGAATCATAGCCATGTCGGCCCCGATGCTCGAGATATTCGAGACGATCAAGAAGATCGCGCCGACCGATATCTCCGTCCTTATAACCGGCGAGAGCGGAACCGGAAAGGAGCTGGTGGCAAGGGCGATTCACGGCAGATCCCCAAGAAGCGACAGGCCGTTCATCCCGATAAATTGCGGCGCAATCCCCGAGAACCTGCTCGAAAGCGAGCTCTTCGGCCACGAGAAGGGAAGTTTCACCGGGGCCCACGCATCCCGTCCGGGAAAATTCGAAATCGCCGACGGCGGGACGCTCTTTCTCGACGAGATCGGCGAGCTGCCGCAGGCGCTGCAGGTAAAGCTTCTTCGTTTTCTACAGGACCAGGTCGTGGAACGTGTCGGGGGGCGCGAGCAGATCCAGGTGGATGTAAGGATCATTGCAGCCACGAATAGGGACCTCTCGTCGATGATGGAGGAAAGAACTTTCAGGGAGGATCTCTTCTACAGGATCAACACGATCAGCCTCGATCTTCCGCCCCTTCGCGACAGGGGTGACGATATCCTCCTGCTCGGAATGCATTTTCTCCACCATTACAATAGGCAATTCTCCAGGAATATAGCGGGTTTCAGCAAATCGGCCCTCGAGACGCTGCACACCTTCCAGTGGCCCGGAAATGTGCGGGAGCTGGAGAACCGCGTAAAGCGGGGAGTGATAATGTGCCGGGGGAAGATGATCGGGCCTGAGGAGATGGACCTTCCATCCACGGGAGATGATGCGTCCGGAGAGGGAGATATAGCAGGGGACGCTTCGCCGCCACCCGTCCACGGCCCTCTGAAAGAGGCGAGGGACGCGCTGGAACGTCGCTTCGTCACGAACGCGCTGCTCAGCTCGTCCGGAAACGTTTCGGCCGCTGCCCAGGAGCTCGATATCAGCCGTCCGACACTTCATGACCTTATGAAGAAACACGGCATAGATCCGGCCGATTTCAGGGCTTCCAGAAAGAAGAAATAGGCGGTTCCCCAGGCAGCATTATTTGCACGAATCTTCCCGCATAACTGTTCAATAAAGATCGTTCGGGCGCCGGCGGCACGCTCGATGGACACCCTCCATAAATACCTGTTTCCGATTATCAAGAGGGGCCCATAATCCTGCGGATCGGGAACAACTTCCAATAATTTAAAGCATTTAGATTTTCACCGGACTCTCCGCCCGGATCATCGAACGGCGCAGACCGTCGCTGCTGGTACGAATTTTGCCATTCATGGCTTATCGTTACACTTCCTGAACGAATCATATCGGGTAAATACCGGAAGGTGAAAACGATGACTGCCAGAAATACACGGAAGGAAAACGGATCCGGAGTACTAACGAAAGCCTCTGCGGGCGGCCGTAGATCGGGCTCTAAACAGCCCCCGTCCGTGATCATCGAAAACGGTTGCTTTGCCGGACTCAGGATCGCATTGAAGAAACAGAGGACATCCTTCGGAAGAAACATCTCTTGCGATATCTGCCTTGATCATTCATTCGTATCCGACGAACACGCCGCTATCGTGAGATCGGGCGGCAATTATTACCTCGAAGACCTGGGAAGCCGTTACGGCACGAGCGTCAACGGAAAAGAGACCCACAAGCAGAATCTGAAAAACGGGGACAGAATCGGTATCGGGGAATTTGAGCTGAAGTTTTGCTGCTGACGGTAAATACAGATTTTTATTTCCTTACTCCTCCGGTATTTGATAGAATTCCACCTCAACAGGATATCACGCCTGTACCGCTCGTGCAGACCGGTTCGGGATCCTGTCCGTCTTGATACGGATCGCTCCTGTTCCGGCGGAGCATCCACGGCGGGCGCCCCCCTGGAAAAGGAAAGGATAAAGATCAAGTGGAGACCAATACTGAGTTGAAAACAGGAATAGGCTCTTTCCCGCGTTCATTCTGGGTCGCCAACGTAATGGAACTTTTCGAACGCGGCGCCTATTACGGGCTGAACGCCCTGCTCGCTATCTACCTATCGGATAAGGTCTCCACGGGAGGGCTCGGATTCAGGGAGGATATGGTAGGCCTGCTGCAGAGTTTCGTGTACGCGGCGACCTATATACTACCGATACTTGGAGGGGCCCTCGCGGACAGGTACGGATACAGACGGATGCTGATAGTCTGCTTCTGCCTCCTGTCAGCCGGTTACTTCATGTCGGGTCATGTTTCCAAGTACGGGGTGATCTTCGCTACCCTTCTCGTGATGGCGACCGGTTCGGGATTGTTCAAACCGATAATTTCCGGCACGATAGCCAGGACCACCAACGAGAATAACTCGGGATTCGGATTCGGCGTCTACTACTGGATGATCAACCTCGGCGCCCTCATAGCCCCCCTGGTAGCCGGATATATCAGGGATACGATGAGCTGGAGCTGGGTCTTCACCTTCAGCTCGATCTACTGCGCCCTCATGCTGCTGCCCACCCTCTTTCTCTACACCGATCCTCCGAAACCGGAGAGCAGAAAAAAGCTCGGCGAGGTTCTCTCGGGAGCCGTCACGGTTCTTTCCGACGCACGCTTCATGCTTCTTATATTCGTATATTCCTGCTTTTGGATTCTCTACTTTCAGAACTTCGGCTCCGTTCTCTGGTACCTGCGAGATTTCATCAATCCTGCCCCTATCGACAACTTCATGGGCAGGTTCTGGCCCGGGTTCCATCTCGGCCCGGAGCATGTGACGGTTATAAACGCTGGAACAATAGTCCTTCTGCAGATCGTGGTGAATTATATAGTGAAGAACCGCAAGCCGCTGCCGACGATGGTCGGCGGCATTCTGATAGGCTCGATGGGATTTCTCTGCCTCGCCTCCTCCCAGCAAGCGTGGGTCTTCCTTCTGGGAATAGCAGTTTTCTCGATCGGAGAGATGACCTGTCATCCCAAGTATTACAGCTACATAGGGCTGGTGGCGCCGCAGGACAAGAAGGCCGTATATATGGGATATGCATTCCTGTACGGAGTGATAGGCTCCCTGATCGGATCCAATGTAGGCGGAGAGATGTACCACGCGATACTGGCCCCCCTCAAGGGACGGGCAGGAGCGGGTTCCACACTCCGTAATTTCTGGCTGCTTTTCGCTTTCCTTGGAGTCTTGACGATGCTCGCCCTGATCGTCTACAACCGGATATTCGGAGATGACACCGGGACGACGAGGGCTAAGGCCAGGCGTGTTATGATATTTATTTACGGACTTCTCATAGTCCTCTCGGTGGGAATGGTCCTCTTCGTCTGGAAGACCCAGGGAGGAGTACCGCCCAAGACATGGATCCAGTCCACGATCATGCTTCTGATCGGGTTCGGGGGATTGTATACCCTGAAACAAAATCCCGGCGGCGGGATGAATGGAGAGGAGACCTGAGAAATGAATGGAAAGGGGAGAGCCGGCCTTTGCCTGAGGGTGGTCGCGGCCGTCCTCTGCGCCGCCTGCCTCGCGGCCTGTTCCGGATGCGGGGAAAGAGACGAAATCGTGCCCCTCAAGGAAAGTATCTGCGGATTCTATCCCGGGGAGAATATGGACGATCTTTTCGACCGCGCACGCGGCATGGTCTCGTGGAGGGAGATCCCCAACGCCAGGGGCGATTATCGCGGAGAACTGTACATTTTCGATTCCCCTCTGGCCCGCTGCCCCGGCGTTGACCATGTCCGTCTTTCTTTCATCGATAAAAGACTGATGGAGATCATCTTGTATTACAAGCAGACTAATGTTACACAGTTGATGTTCCTCAAGAACAGGCTCGAGAGGCAGTATTCTACGAAATCGACCTCACCGGACGGAACAACGGAGATGGCATACAAGACCTACTGGCTGAAAGCGCCTGGAATGTCGATAACGATCAGAAGAATCACGAAAAGGCCCGAGACCGAATTGTACGTCCAGTACCTGCACGACCAGCTTCATGAGAAGCTTAAAAGGATGAAATCGGAAAAAAGCGGCGGCTAGAGACCCTTCCGCGGTTAAACGCGCTCCGCCAGCACTACATGCTGGTGGAATCTTATATCCCTGCTTAGGCAGCACAGGTTGTAGCCTCTCATCTTGGCGACGATTTCGTCCATCGTTTCCATGTTCTCCCTCGGATGCATACCGCCGCGCGCCTCGTGGATTCTGTCGAGCATCTCGAAGCCTTCATTGGTGAAGTCGGAAACGAGCAGCCTGCCGCCCGGAATGAGAACGCGTGAAATCTCGGGCAGGACCTCTTCGATGCTCTTCAGGTGATGGAGCACCGAAACCATCGTCACGAGGTTAAACGATTTATCGTCGAATGGCAGCTTGCCCGGCTCTACGATGTGATACTCTATCAGAGAATCTACTTCCGCGCTCAAGGCGTTGAGATACGCTATGCGGATATCCTCCTCCGAGATATCGATCGTTGTGACATTAACGCCCCTTTTGGCCAATTCGACGGCGGCGTAACCCTTTCCCGTTCCGATATCGAGGACAGGCGCCTTAAAGGGTTTTGCCGAATCTACTATGAATCTCACCGCCTCCTCGCGGTCATGCCCGAACTTCCTGTAGACCTCGGCCTGCTCCGAATATTCCCGCTTGTACTTCTCCATCTCCTCGGTCGTCACTTCAACCGGTTTCCAGATCATTTCCCATCTCCATTCACTGCCCAAATTACATCTTGCGCGCTATATCTTGTCCAGACCCTGCGACAGATCCGCCAGAAGCTCATCGTAGTCCTCAATTCCAACGGAGACTCTTACCAGTCCGTCGGTTATCCCGGCATCTAGCCTCTTCGAGCGATCCATGCTCGAATGAGTCATCGACGCGGGATGCTGTATCAACGATTCGACCCCCCCGAGGCTTACCGCCAGGGTGAACAGCTTCAAAGAGTTCATCAGGGTCTTGCCTGAATCGATGCCACCCTTCAGCTCGAAGCTGATCAATCCTCCCGGGCCATCCGTTTGTTTCCTGTGTATCTCGTACTGCGGATGCGATTCGAGTCCCGGATACATGACTTTTTCCACCTTCGGGTGACCTTCGAGAAATACCGCCATCTTCTGCGCGGACTCGCTGTGTTTTTGCATTCGCAGCGCGAGCGTCTTTATTCCCCTTGCGACCAGGAACGAATTGAAAGGATCGATCGTGCCGCCGAAATAATTCGACATCTTGCGGAAGTGCTTGTAATCCTCCTCGCCCTTGACCACGACCATCCCCGCGACCACATCGGCATGCCCGTTGAGGAACTTGGTCATCGAATGAACGACCACGTCCGCTCCCAGCTCGAAGGGACGCTGAAGAATCGGGCTCATGAAGGTATTATCGACTGCGAGCCTGGCGCCGTGCGTGTGCGCTATCTCGGCTATCGCCGCTATATCGGAAACCACCATCGTCGGGTTGCCTGGGGTCTCGACGTATATCAGCTTCGTATCGGGAGTAAGGGCTTCCTCTATCGCACGGAGGTCCGACGTGTCCACGAAGGTCGTCTTCACGCCGAAGCGGCCCATCACATATTCCAGAAGGCCGGTCGTCGGCCCGTAAACAGCCCGGGAGCAGACGATATGATCGCCCCGGCCGGTCATTGACGCCACGGCCAGATGAATGGCCGCCATCCCCGAACCGCAGCCGATACCGGCGTAACCTTTCTCCAGCACGGCTACGGCATTCTCGACCGCTTCCACCGTGGGGTTCCCCATCCGGGTGTATATGTAACCCTTCTTCCTGCCGGCAAAGAGGTCGGCCCCATGATCGACGTCCCTGAAAGAAAATGTGGATGTCTGATAGATAGGAGTTATAACAGTTCCTGTGTCATCGGGAATAAGGCTTGAGTGCACACATTGCGTTTCCTTATGACGTTTCCTGACGTCTTCCATCCTCCGGCTCCTTTCTGACAAAACAAATCGTATTACTCTACACCGGCACCGCCGGTTTTTCCAGTCCTGTAGTCCTCAATCGCCGCTCTCAAGGCTCTTTCTCCCAGCAGGGAGCAATGGCGCTTCTCTTCCGGCAGCCCCCCCACCTCCGCTTCAATCATCTCCGCGGTGATCAGCGCGGCTTCCTCTACCTTTTTCCCCTTAGCCAATTCCGTCGTGACGCTGGAAGTCACGATCGCCGAGGAGCACCCGCGGCATTGAAAACCGATATCGCTTATAACACCGGCGTCCACCTTTATCGTAATAACAAGCCAGTCTCCGCATCCCGGATCGCCTCCGTCCCCCTTGCCGTCGTACCTCTCCAGCTCGCCGACGTTCCGGGGCTCCATAAAATGATCGAAGAAAGCGGCGTTGACTATCTCCATTTCGCTATCTCCCGCCTTTACTCTTTTCCCCCGGACCCGCACTCCTTGCATCCGGAACATGCACCGTCCTCCGTCTTCATTTTTCTCTTTTCAACGGCCGAGATAGGCGCCGCCAAAGCCGAGAAGATCTTCCCGCTTTCCGTTTCGGGGTATTTCAGGACGAAAGGGGTTCCATCGTCGCTTGCATTCACTATTGCGGGCTCTATGGGGATCCGGCCGAGAAATGGAACGCCCATGTCCCGCGCCATCTCCTCTCCTCCTCCACCCTTGAAAATCTCCGTATGCTTACCGCACTCCGGACACACGAATCCGCTCATATTCTCTATTACCCCGACGACGGGCAATCCCAGCTCGCGGCAGAAAGATATGCACTTTCTCACATCGACCAGCGCGACATCCTGAGGCGTCGTCACTATGACCGCTCCATCGGCGTCGCCTATAAGCTGGGCCACCGCGAGAGGTTCGTCTCCGGTTCCGGGGGGAGAGTCGACTACGAGAAAATCGAGCTCTCCCCAATCGACATCCCCGAGGAACTGCTTTATTACATTGTACTTCATCGGACCCCGCCAAATTACGGCATCATCGCTGTCACGAAGAAGGAACCCGATCGACATCACCTTTAGATTATCCCCGATCCCGAGAGGACTGATGGAATCTTCCGTCCCGTGAAGGGTCATTCCCTCGACCCCAAGTAGCTTGGGTACGCTCGGTCCGTGTACATCTATATCGAGCAGGCCCACCTTCTTGCCGGACGATGCGAGCGCAACGGCCAGGTTTACCGCGACCGTGCTTTTACCCACTCCTCCCTTGCCAGAAAGAACCAGTATCTTGCGGCCGATTCTGCTCATCCTCTCCTTTATTCTTCCCTCCTCGGGTATTCCTTTCATCATTCCTCCAGTCCGATCGTATGATTATTCAATCCTACATCTCCAGTGGAGCAAACCCACAACTGATCCGGGAAACGAAATATGCATATCGGGAAGGCACTTTTCAAGTCTTTTCAGGCCTTTCGCGGTTTTCAGCGGTCTCGAGCTCTCCGGGCGCCGGATCGAGCGGCCGAATGGACCGCCGCTTCAGAAACCCGCCGCGCAGCCGTCTTTTCTCGGTTCGGTCCCTCCGATAAGGAGATCGTTCTTTTGATCGTACCAGACCCCCTGGTACCCTCCGAAGCCACCGTTCTCCTTGGAGACCTTATGCCCCATATCGATAAGTTCCCGTATCACCGCGGGATCTATCCCCGATTCGTACACTATCTCTCCGCCGTCGGCCATCACCTGGCCCGTCGGCTGCGACGATCCGAAATGCCTAACCCGGGGCGCGTCCCCCGCCTCCTGAATCCCCATTCCGAAATCTATAATGTTGCATATAATCTGCGCGTGTCCCTGAGGCTGCATCGAACCACCCATTACTCCAAAAGAAAATACCGGCATTCCCTCTTTCGTGACCATGCCAGGAATTATCGTGTGGAACGGCCTCTTGTGCCCCTCCAGGGCATTGGGGTGAGTCTCGTCGAGGTTGAAGAGGGCCCCCCGGTCCTGCAGGCAGAAGCCGAGCCCGTCGGGAACGGGGCCCGAGCCGAATCCCGCATAGTTGCTCTGTATAAGCGAAACAAAATTCCTGTCCCCGTCGACGACGGTGAGGTAGGTCGTCTCGCCGTTCTCCAGTATCGGATCTCCGGGCGGGACCGTAGCCATCGCCCTCTCGGCCGAGATCAATTTTCTTCTGCGATCCGCGTAGCTCTTTGAAATCAGCTCCTTTACCGGAATATCGACGAATTCGGGGTCTGCATAAAACCGCGCCCGGTCTTCGAACGCCAGTTTTTTCGCCTCAACGAGCGTATGTATATACCGTGCGCTCCCAAAACCCATCGCTGAAATATCGTACCCTTCCAGTATATTCAGGATCTGAAGGGCGGCGATTCCCTGCCCGTTCGGCGGGAGTTCCCATACGTCGTATCCCCTGTAGTTCGTGCTCACCGGCTCGACCCAGGTCGACGAATGATCCTCAAGATCCCTCATCCTTATGTATCCACCGGTACGCCTGCTGAACCGGTCGATCGTACGGGCGATCTCCCCGTGGTAAAAGGCATCCCTGCCCTTTTCGGCGAGAATGCGGTATGTCTTGGCCAGATCCGGATTACGGAAAATCTCCCCCTTCTCCGGCGCGCGTCCGCCGGGCATGTAGGTGGAGGCGAAATTCGGTTCGTCCTTGAGTCTCCCGGCGCCTAGCGCCCAATAGTACGCTATGACCTCGGTCACGGGGAATCCTTCCTCCGCGTACTTGATCGCCGGGGCCAGAATCTCCCCGATCGGCAATTTCCCGAACCTCCCGTGCAGTTCGAACCATCCATCTACGCAGCCGGGAACCGTCTGGGGAAGCGCTCCCGTATAAGGGATACCGGCGCCGAATCCCTTCCTTCTCACCTCTTCTATGTTAAGGAGATACGGGCTGCGGCCGCTCGCATTCAAACCGTACAACTTTCCCTTTTTCGAATCCCACACTATCGCGAACAGATCCCCGCCTATCCCGCAGGACACCGGCTCCATCAGACCGAGGGCGGCATTCACGGCTATGGCGGCGTCGACCGCAGTCCCGCCCTTTTTCAGAATATCCACACCGATCTGCACGGCGAGGGGCTGGGCGGCGCAGACCATTCCGTGGCGGGCTATCACCTCGGAGCGGGAACCGTCGATCCTGCCGCTGATCCTGTCGTAGCCGTAGCCCTCATCAGGCATAAGGGCCATCAACAGGAACTGAACCATGACCGGCAAGGCGATCGCCTGGAGGGAAACTTTTACTAGCTGGCTCATCTTTACCTCCGGAAAGTGTGACCGTAGAAATATCTCTGCCGCGGCTGCGCGGGGAAAGTCCGGGCAAAACACCATCCGGTATAAACCGCCGGTGTAAATGACGATTCAACACCCAGGCGGGGGGCCTTGACGCCGGATCATTCCCGGTCCGTCGCACTCCTTTCCTGCCCGCAAAGGAGAACGGTGATCATCTGATCACCGAATCGTCAATCATCGAAATCGGCCTCGATGTGCAGAAGCTCCATGTTTCGGCCAGATCGTTACGGATATAGTTGTATATCACGTAGTTCGCGGCGGCCGAGAAGCTGCCGCTTCCCAGGATCTCGTCGAGGATACCCCTCTTCACCGGGTAGTGAACCAGCGACACCTTCTCATCTTTCGGGACCCCCGCGAGCTCCTTCGCAACCTCCACCGCCCTGTCGAGTCCGCCGACCTCATCCACCAGGCCGTTCTCCACGCCCTGGCGTCCGGTCCAAATGCGGCCGAAGGCCAATTTCTCGGCCTCCTCGAAGGTCATCTCCCGCTTGTCGGCGACATCCTTCAGCCACATATTGAAATCGGCCCAGTGGTTGTTCCTGAACAGCTCCCACTGCTCCTTCGAGTAGTCTTTGTAAGGGGAATTCATGAGGGCGTTGGGACCTTTTGCCAGGAAATCGTGGGTTACCCCGATCTTGTCTGCCAACCCCTTAACATTGAATTTTCCGCTGATTGATCCTATCGACCCCGTGACCGTCATCGGATCGGCGATTATCTTGGTCGCCCTGTAGGAAATCGAGTAACCTCCCGAAGCCGCCACGTCGACCATCGAAACCACGACCGGCTTGATACCGGCCGTAACCTCGACCTGATGCCCGATCAGGTCGCTCGCTAGCGATTCTCCACCGGGGCTGTTGACACGGAAAACCACGGCGACGATATCTTCATCTTTCTGCGCCCGTTTCAGCTCGGAAACTATCGACTCATGCCCCATCATTATTCCCAACAGGGGATCGACCTTCGAATTTCTTCCCCCTATGGTTCCCTGAGCGTGAATTACGGCTATCTTTTTCTTGCCCGTCAGCCCCAGCTTTTTCGGTTCGACCTCCGCGTAGCGGGACTGCGAGACGGTGCGTAGCTCATCGTCCCCCTCTTTCCTGAGCATATTCTCGATATCGTCCCAGTATCTGGCGCAATCCACGAGGCCGAATTCCACGGCTTCCTCTATCGTGAAGACCGCCCTGCTCATCGCCTGTATGACATTTTCCTCGGTAAGACCGCGGTCCTCCTCCAGGGCGCCGCAATACATATCCCAGTATTCATCCAGCATCCATTTCCTGTTCTCCTTCACCGGCTCGGACATATCGGTGCGAAGGATCATCTCCGCCGCGGCCTTGTAATCCTTTATCTTGTGAATGTTGGGATTCACGCCGAGCTTGTCGAGAAGGTCCTTGATATGTTCGGACGTCACCGACATGCCCATAAACGAAATGTAGCCCGTCGGCGGCATGAAAAGGGAATCGCAGGCGCTGGCCAGATAATATGTGTGACGATCCATCGCATCGGAAAATCCGTAGACCTTCTTTCCCGACTTCTGCACCTTCTTGACCGCCCCCCTTATCTCCTCCAGCATCGCGCGCCCGGCGCCGTTCGTGGCCGACATCTTGAGAAGAACGCCTTCGATACGATCGTCGACGCACACCTTATCCATATTCCCCAGAATCCTATGGAGCGTCTCGGGCTTGCCGCCTATTATCTCCGACATGATATCGACAGGGGGGTTGTACTCGGAAATACCCCCGTACAGGTCGACCACAAGCCAGGAACGATCCTTGATATCAGCCTTCTGCCCTGATTTTGAAGCAACGACGCCTACGAATATGAGTATCACGACGAGAACGGCAAGAAGGGACGCAAAAAAAGACCTGATAAACGATTTCACCCCAGTACCTCCAGGGAAAAAGACCTAGGTTCGGACCGTCTTGACACGGCGTGCAGACGAAGGGAACCCGTCCCTAAACCCGGGCCGATCCTTCGGTCCGGGAGGCAGCCTTTCCCGCCCTCTGTCTTTCGCCATGGACGACAATAGTACAATTCCACGGGATTCATTTCAAGGAGGAAAGATTCCCTCCTTCCCGGGCATGCTTGACAACAGCACTCTCATGAAACTAGTATCTGTTCCTGCGGCGCCGGGTAATAGACACAGGGGGCGGTTCTCGGCCGATCCCGCGGAGGACGGCCGGATGATAGCGTTAACGAAAAATCTGCAGGCTTCAATATAGGGAAACGGGATGATCGTAATAAACGGCTCGCTGTCGATCCCCGATTCGGAACTGAGCTTTACATTCTCGAGAAGCTCGGGTCCCGGCGGGCAAAACGTGAACAAGGTCTCAACGCGAGTGACCCTGCTGTTCGATGTCGGGAAATCTCCAACCCTGTCGCCGGGACAGAGGGACCTCCTGCTCGAAAGGCTCCGGACCAGGATCAACCGGGAAGGGATCCTCAGGGTCGTCTCCTCGAGGCACAGAACTCAGGGTGCCAACAGGGAAGCGGCCACCGAAAAATTCGCCGCCCTCCTGCGCGAGGCGTTGAAATTGAAAAGACCCAGAAAAAAGCCCGCGATACCCCGTTCCCTGGTCGAAAGGAGATTGAGAGAGAAGAAGCGCCGCTCGTTGCTAAAGATAAACAGGTCGCGCAATTTCGATCCGGAAGGGTGATCGCCTTTTTTCCTGAAAAGGCGCCGGCTTGGCGCGGCCCTACCAGCCCGTGGGCGGGTACCCTTCGAGCTTCTTAGCTATCCCCGATCCCGCCGCCCGGCATCGATCGATAATATCCGCGCCCGGCACATATTCCCCCCTGATCCCCTCGCAGAAGAGCTCGACTTTCATCTCGGCGAGCTCCCGCTCTAGGATCTTCACCGCCTCACCGCTCCAACCGTAGGAACCGAAGGCGGCGCCGATCATCCCGTACGGTTTGAGACCTTTCAGGTAGGTGAGGATATCGGCCATGGAGGGAAAGATGTTGTTGTTGATCGTCGGTGAACCCGCCAATATCGCTCCCGCGTCCAGAATCTCCGACGCCGCGTCCGCCCTGCTCGTCTTGGTCGTGTTCAAGATCTTCACCGATACCCCACCCTCGGCCAGTCCTTCCCCGAAGGCTCTGGCCATTTTAGCCGTGCTCCCCCACATCGTGTCATAGACGATGACGGCCTTCCTATGAAGCTCCCTCGAGGACCATCTTCCATAGAGATCGAGTATCCTGCCGGGAGATCCGCGCCAGACGGGACCATGGTCGGGGGCGATCATGGATATCTCCAGCTTTAACCCGTTTATCCTTTCAACGGCCTTTTTCACGATACCGGAAAAGGGAAGGAGTATGTTGGCATAATACCTCGCCGCTTCCTCGACCAGGATGCTTCCATCCAGCATGTCGTCGAACCTCTCGCCCGACGCAAGGTGCATTCCGAAACCGTCCTGGGAGAACAGGATCTTCTCCCCGGACAGGAACGATACCATGCTGTCCGGCCAGTGAAGCATCCGGGTCTCCATGCAGGTGAGGGCCATCCCGCCCAGGTCTATCGCTTCTCCGTCGCCGACCTCCGCGATCATGCCGCCGATCCCGAAATGTCGATCCAGGGCTTTCTTGCCGGCCCTCGATGCGAACACCTTCTCGGGGGCGACCGCCTCGATGATCTTCGGCAGGCAGCCGGTGTGATCCATCTCTGAATGGTTCGAAACTATGTAATCGATCTTCGACGGGTCTACCACCGACGATATCCTGGAAAGGAGCTCATCCTTGAAGGGGGCCTTCACCGTATCGATCAGGACGATCTTATCCGCCAAGACGAGGTAGGCGTTGTACGTCGATCCCCTCTTGGTCGAATACCCGTGAAATTCCCTTATATCCCAGTCTATCGCCCCGACCCAAAAGACCCTATCGGTCAGCTTTACGGCTTTAAATTCATTACCCACACATACTCCTTCGTTTTCAACATACTATTCCGCCGGGGCGGGCGCCGTGGCGACGAAGGGCATCACCCTCGCTCCCATCTCCCTGTCCAGAAGTATCAGGCCGTGACCATCTTTCCCCGTCATTTCAAGCATCTGAACGTTGCGCTCGGCGTTCACCTCTTCCTCGACCTGCTCGTCAACGAACCATAGAAGCATGCTCCTCGAAGCATAATCCTTCTCCTTGTCGGCCAGCGCATAGAGCTCGTTTATCTTGCCCGTTATAAACTGCTCGTGGGCGAGCGCCGCCTTGAAAGCCTCCAAAGGAGAGGCCCAGGTGGTCTGAGGTTTCTCAATGGCGAGAAGCTCGATCTTTCCGCCGCGCTCCAGGATGTGATCGAAAAACTTCATCGCATGTATCAATTCTTCCTCCACCTGCGCTCTATACCAGACTCCCATACCCTCGAATCCCTTGGATTCAAGGTAGGCCGCTATCGAAAGATACAGGTATGCCGAAAAGGTCTCGTGCATCACCTGTTCGTTGAAAGCGTCACGGATTTTCTTGCATATCATATTATTTACTCCTTTTTCCACAGCCCATGCACGTTACAATACTCCCTGGCCGAGACATCGGCTGCGTCAGTCTGGAAGACCGTCTCCGGCGCATCGCCGGGATTTAGAAAAGCCCTGTAGGCCTTATCGTCGGTCAGCAGCTGGATCCACTCTATCCAATGCTTCTCCTCCATCGGATGCGGGGTGCTGCCGACCACGACCTTGTACCCGCCGTCGACTTTCGTGATGACGGGAACGTGCTTCTCGGCGCCGGCGTCGGCCGTCTTCTCCTCGAACTTTTTCATCTCCTGGCCGCAGCATACCAGCTTGCCTACGCCACCATGAAGCACCTCGACTATGTTGCCGCACATGTCGCATTTATAAATCTCGAGTTTTTCAGCCATTTCCAACCCTCCAATAAAAAGTAAAGACCCCTCCCCGCGCCCTGACGGCTCGGGGACTCATTTACAGACTACCAGTTTTCCCCCAGAAGTTCAAAATGATCCCTGGGGTGCGCGCATGCGGGACATACGGCGGGAGCCTCCTTGCCCTCGTGCAGGTACCCGCAGTTCCTGCAGCGCCATACTACGACGTCGCCTCTCTTGAATACCCGGCCCTCCTGGATGTTTTTCCTG
>CAZPAH010000017.1:0-3454 GCA_964584495.1 uncultured bacterium
AGATTTCGGAAATCCGGCGTCGATCGGCCAGGAGATCGTCACCGAGAAGGCGACGCATCTCTCGTCTGGCCTGAGAAGGGTTCTGCCGGGCGATCTGCTCGTCCAGGCGGGAGGATTTATCCGCCGCGAAAGGGATCTTCCGGTCGAGGCGGAGCCGGTCGTCTACCGTAGCGCAGGGAAGGGGAGGAGCGCCGGGCTCGAGCTGGGTGCTCAGAAGGAGTTCGGCGGATGGAGGGCCGTCGGTAATTACGCCTGGACCAAGGCGGAGAGGATCGACGAGCCGAACACGTTGACCTTCAGGCCCGCCGTGAGCGGGGACGAGACCGGCAACCTCGAGCCAGCCTACGACCGGCCCTACTGGTACCGTTCGCCCAACGAGTCGCGTCACTCGGTGACGCTGGAAGCGCAAAGACAGGTCACGTCCCATCTCAATATCTCGTTTTCGTGGAGAATCAACTCGGGCCGCCCATACACTCCGGTCGGTGCGGTGTACGAGAGGACCGCGGGCGGGTACGTCGCATCCGAGGGCAGGAGGATGTCCCGGAACCTGCCGGCCTATTCCCGTTTGGATATTCACGCCGAGTGGAGATACGACAGCGCCACGTTCTTCATTGAAGTGCTCAATGTCACCAACAGGGAGAATGTATTCAATCTCAGGTACAACGAGGACTACTCGGACCGTGCTTACTACAGGATGCTTCCCGTTACTCCCGGCTTCGGGATCAGAGCGAACTTCTAGGCCCGGCGGCGGCCGTATCGAGGAAAATCCTTGATTTTAAATAATACCTGTATTACTTTGATCCCGTTTTTTCCGGTCGTCCGGACGGCGCCCGGCGGGCAGATTTTACGCACCCCGGACGGCGCCCGGCGAGCGCCGGAAATCGATCGTCCGCTAGCCGTGAAGGTGGGATATGCTGAAATTACTTCTAATCATTATCAGCGCCGTTCTCGTAAACAATTTCGTGCTTGGAAGATTCCTGGGAATATGCCCGTTCCTGGGCGTTTCCAAGAGGGTGTCTACGGCCCTGGGAATGAGCGGCGCGGTCCTTTTCGTTATGACGATGGCATCGGTCGTCACCTGGCTTGTCTACCATTACGTGCTCGTAAGGTTCAACCTGGAGTATCTCAAGACAGTCTCCTTCATCCTGGTGATCGCTAGCCTCGTCCAGCTCGTTGAGCTCGCCCTTCAGAAGCTCAGCCCGGCGCTGTACAAGGCGTTGGGGATATTCCTGCCGCTGATAACGACCAACTGCGCGGTCTTGGGTGTATCGGTTCTGAATATTCAGAAGGAGTACAGCCTGCTCGAGACGACGATCTTCGGTTTCGGCGCGGCTATCGGTTTCGGTCTCGCGATGGTCCTCTTCTCCGGACTGAGGGAACGGATGGAGCTCTGCGACACCCCGGTGGCTTTCCGGGGCACGGCGATAGGACTCGTGACCGCGGGTCTCCTGTCCCTGGCGTTCATGGGTTTCACGGGGCTCGTCAAGCTGTGAAGGGTGGGATCGGAACCTTGAGCGCCGGCGTTCCCCTGGATCCAGAGGGCTCGTCTCAACGGAGGATGGAAATATTATGGTGACTGCGGTAATAGCCCTTGCGGCACTCGGACTTCTGGCTAGCTTCGGCCTGGCGATGGCGGCCAGACTATTCGCCGTGGAAGTCGACCCCAGGGTCGAGCAGGTCGAGGAAGCCCTGCCGGGCGCAAACTGCGGCGCCTGCGGCTATCCGGGCTGCTCCGAGCTGGCCAAGCATATCGTCGACGGAACGGTCGATATCTCGGCATGCCCGGTCGGTGGAGAGGCGACGGCCAGAGCGATCGCGAAAATAATGGGATTGGAGTTCGCAGGCGGAGGCGGCAGGATGGTCGCCATGGTATTTTGCAGGGGGGACGACCAGGTCGCTTCCAAACGGTTTTTCTATAACGGTATACACGACTGCGCCTCGGCGGCGCTCGTCTTCGGTGGAGACAAGATGTGCACCTACGGCTGTCTCGGGCTCGGGACCTGCGCCGGCATATGCCCATTCGACGCGATCGAGATGCTCCAGAGCGGTCTGGCCGAGGTCGATCCCGAAAAATGCACCGGGTGCGGCAAGTGCGTCGCGTCCTGTCCCAAGGGGATTATCAGGATGATTCCCGCATCGGCCGGTGTTCATATCCTCTGTTCGTCCCACGATAAAGGAGCGGCGGCGAGGAAGGCGTGCAAGGTCGCCTGTATCGCATGCCAGAAATGCGTGAAGGCGGCACCCGAGGGAGCGATCGTCATGGATAACTTTCTCGCGGTGCGTAACTACGATATGGATATCGACGAATCGGTCGCATCGGAATGTCCGATGAATACGATAGTGGTGAGGAAGCCGGCGGTCGGCGATGCGGATGACGATCGGCTCGACCGGGCGGCGGGGGGTGAAGCCTGATGAGCGTCGGCAAGTTCTTCGGCGGGATACATCCTCCCTACAACAAGGATATGGCGAGCGGAAAGAAGATCGAGGTGATGCCGGTTCCCGCAAGGCTGGTAGTATATTTTTCGCAGAACCTCGGGGCTCCTTCCAAGCCTGTCGTCAAGAAGGGGGACGAGGTCAAGAAGGGTCAGGTGATCGCCGAGTCGGGCGGCTACGTTTCGACGCCCGTGCACGCTCCGACCTCGGGAACGATCAAATCGATCGATATCCACCCTTCTCCGGTCGGAGTCGATGTTCCTGCCGCCGTGATAGAGGCGGACGGCAGGGACGAATGGGCGGAGGGGTACAATGTCGAGCGAGGCAGCGCCGGGCTCGACCGGGAAAAGATCAAGGAGCTGATTCACGAGGCCGGGATCGTCGGGATGGGTGGAGCAACTTTTCCGACCCACGTGAAGCTTTCCCCGCCCCCGGACAAGAAGATGGATCTTCTGATATTGAACGGCGCCGAATGCGAGCCGTACCTGACGGCCGACCATCGTTTGATGCTCGCCGAGCCGGGAGGGATACTGGACGGGGCATCGCTCTTCGCCGGCGTGATCGGAGTGGAAAAGATCGTCATCGCGATAGAGAAGAATAAACCGGACGCCATAGTAGCGATGGAACGGAACACGAAAGGCAGAAAAGGTTTCAGCGTCGAGGCGATGGATGTTGTCTATCCGCAGGGCGCCGAGAAACAGCTGATATACGCGGTTACGAAACGGAAGGTGCCGGCGGGCGGGTTGCCGATGGACGTGGGAGTTCTCGTGCAGAACGTAGGGACTGCGTTCGCTTCCTACGAGGCGGTCAGGTTCAACCGGCCCCTCATTCAACGCGTGGTGACGGTGACGGGGAGAGGCGTGAAGGAGCCGAAGAACCTGCTGGTGCGCGTGGGCACCACCTTCGAGGATATGATCGCCTTTTGCGGAGGGCTTTCCAGCGATACGGCGAAACTGATAAACGGCGGTCCTATGATGGGGGTCGCCCAGTACTCCTGTGAGGCGGCGGTGACGAAGGGGAC
>CAZPAH010000017.1:3464-24916 GCA_964584495.1 uncultured bacterium
GACGAGCGGCATCGTTCTGCTCACGAATGACGAGGTCGCTCAGTTCGTGAGCGACGCCTGCATCAGGTGCGGGAGATGCCTCGAGGTTTGCCCGATGAGGCTAAATCCCTCGACGCTCAGCATATACGTCGAGAGGATGAGGTTCGAGGACGCGCAAAGGCACAACGTGATGGATTGCATAGAATGCGGTTGCTGCGCCTACGTATGTCCGTCGAGAAGGCCGATGGTTCATCATTTCAGAAGGGCCAAGGCGGAAATAAGGAAGATGAAGAAGAAGGCGGGCTGACGCTTCAGCCCGATTCCGGAGGTTCAGTTGGAAGAGAATATAGAAGGCGGAAAGCCGGAGGAAAAACCGGCCGTACCTGTCAAGAAGCCCGACGTCGGTCCGAGGTTCATTGTCAGCTCATCGCCTCATCTTCACGATGGGAGAACGGTCTCATCCATTATGAGGCTCGTGCTCTGGGCCCTTCTGCCGGCGACCCTCTTCTCTATCTATATATTCGGCCTTGCCGCCTTGAAGGTGGTCGTTATTTCGGTCGCATCCGCGGCGGTCTTCGAGATGCTCTCTCAGAGGATCATGAAGAGAGACATAAGGGTGGCCGACGGAAGCGCCGCTGTGACGGGGCTGCTGCTGGCGCTCAACCTGCCGTCTACCAGCCCCTGGTGGATGATCGTCATCGGCAACTTTTTCGCCATAGTGATAGCGAAGCAGCTCTATGGAGGGCTAGGTTACAATCCCTTCAACCCGGCACTGGTCGGCCGCGTCGTCCTCTTGATATCTTTCCCCGTGCAGATGACGGCAAGGTGGGTTTCCCCGTCGAAATGGGGGCTTGACGCCGTGACGACGGCGACGCCTCTGGCAAGAGCGAAGGAGAGCCTGACCACGCTCGGACATATAGATGTTCCCTTCGGCCGGCAGGAGATCCTCGACCTTCTGATCGGAAACCGCGCCGGGTGTCTCGGCGAGGTTTCGGTAGTGCTGCTCTTGGCGGGAGGAATTTTCCTCATATGGAAAAAGGTCATTTCCTGGCACATTCCCGTATCGTTCATCGCGACGGTATGGGCCATGACGGGGGTCTTTTTCCTGGTAGATCCGACCCATTACGCCAATCCATCCTTCCATGTGATAAGCGGAGGATTGTTCCTGGGCGCGATATTCATGGCGACGGATTATGTGACGAGCCCGATAACCGGGAAAGGGATGCTTATCTTCGGTGCCGGGTGCGGGGTTATCACGGTCGTCATCAGGCTTTTCGGCGCGTATCCGGAGGGAGTGAGCTTCGCCATTCTTCTCATGAACGCGGCGACTCCGTTGATAGACAGATTCACTAAGCCGGCAGTGTTCGGAGCGGTAGATTCGAATAAGGCCGCGGCGTAGACCGCGAGCGGGAAAGGGAGTTCGGAGGTGCTCGATCGATGAAAGAGATATTTCGGCTCTGCCTGGTGCTGACCCTTCTCACGGCGATATCGGCGGGCGTCCTCGCTTACGTGAGCAAAAAGACCGCTGGACCGATAGCGAAGGCCCTTCTCGAGGAGAGGATGAGCGCCGTTAGAAACGTTCTTCCCCCCTTCGACAACAATCCGGACAAGGACAAGTTCGTTGCGAAGAAGAGCGATGGGACCGATGTCGTCGTCTACGAGGGCATGAAGGACGGAAAGGTCGTCGGCGTGGCATTCGCGGTCGTATCGCACAACGGTTACTCGGGGGACATAGAGTTCATGCTGGGAGTCAATATGGATGGGATCATCCAGGGAATAGTGATACTGAAGCAGCTCGAGACTCCCGGCCTGGGGGCCAAGATACAGAATTCCGATTTCAGGGATCAGTACAAGGGAAAGAGCCTCGAGAATCCGCAGAACTGGGCCGTCACGAAAGACGGCGGAACGTTCGTGCCGATAACCGGGGCGACTATCTCATCAAGGGCGATTACCGCGGCCACTGTGGAGGGGCTGCGTTTCTTCGAGACGATCAAGGGGGAGATCGCGGTGAATAATGGGGGAGCGCTTACTCCCGGCTCGGAGAAGAAAGCCGGAGATACCGCAGGAGAGGAGGGGGTGGATCGATGAGGGCCTGGAAGGAATTCATAAAGGGTTTCTGGAGCGAGAATCCGATATTCAGGCTAGTGCTCGGTCTCTGCCCGACGCTCGCCGTCACCACGACCGCCGAGAACGGCATAGGTATGGGCCTGGCATCGACCTTCGTGCTGGTATGCTCCAACGCCATGATATCGTTGATGCGCAATTTGATACCCAAGAAGGTCAGGATCCCCGCCTTCATCGTGACGATCGCTACATTCGTCACGATCGTGGACCTCGTGATGAACGGGTACTTTCACGCCCTTCATAAAAGCCTGGGTCTGTTCATACCGCTTATCGTGGTGAACTGCATCATCCTGGGGCGGGCCGAGGCCTTCGCCTCGAAGAACTCCGTCGGATATGCGATCATCGACGGACTCGGGATGGGATTGGGATTCACGATGTCCCTAGTTATAATCGGGTCGATAAGGGAACTTCTCGGAAACGGGACGATTTTCAATATCACGATCTTCGGTGACGGATACATGCCACTGCTGCTCGTGGTCCTGCCGCCGGGCGCCTTCATCGTTTTGGGCGTGTTGCTGGGGCTCATGAACAAGGTCGAGATCTCGCTGGCCGAGAAGCAGGGGAGGACGCCGATCATCCGCAGGGAGCACGACTGCGCCACGTGCGTCATGCACAAGAAGTGGTTCGATTTCGGATCGGAAAAAGATTCGAAAGGACCTTCTTAATTTCCGCCTTGAACTACAGGATATATATCCAGAGAAGCGCCGAAATCTCCGGCGGATTCGTACAGTGCTCCATCCACGGAGGGAAGAGCGAATAGGGCCTTCACCCCGGGAAGGGATGCGATGGCTTTACTGCCGTCCTCGACTCCCAGGACGAAAAGGCCCGTCGACAGGGCGTCCGATTCTACCGCTGTAGGAGCCACTACCGTCACGCTCAGCACCGAGTCGACGGTCAATCCCGTTCTAGGATCGACGATGTGTCCGTACCTTCTGCCGCCCATCAGGACGAAGTTCTCGTAGTTGCCCGATGTGGCAACGGCTTCGTTTTTAAGCGCTATCGACCCGATCGTGCCTTTTCCGCCGTACGGGTCCCTTACTCCCACCGTCCAGCTTTTCCTGCCAGGAGGAGAGCCGATGGCGTAGATATTACCTCCGAGGTTGACCAGGGCCCGTTTCACCCCGAGTCCCTTAAGGATGGAAACGCACCTGTCCACGCCGTACCCCTTCGCTATCCCCGCGACATCGAGCCTCATCCCTTCCGGAAGAGTCACGGTCGAAGAATCCGCGTCGAGGATCACCTTGCGATAACCCACCCGGGAGAGCGTCTCGTCGATGGTATCCCTTGAAGGAAGAACGGGCTCGCCTCCCTGGAACCCCCACATCTTCACGAGGGGACCGGCGGTTATGTCGAATGCCCCGCCGGTAATCTCCGAGAAATGAAACGAGCTCTCTATTAGTGAGAAAAGCTCCCTACCTATCCGGTAAGGCTTTTCCGAAGATTCGGCGTTGAGAAGCGATATCTCGCTGTCCACCCGCCATGTGCTCATGACAGACTCTATCCTGTGGAGCTCGTGAAGCGCCTCGCCGGCCGCTTCCATGGCCTTGCCCCTGTCGATTCCGTATATGGTGATCTCGGCCTTCGTTCCCATCACGTAGGTTTCCTTCGCGAACGGCCCCGGCACCTTCGCGCAGGAAAGGAAAGAAATAAGCAGCAAGGCGGGGAGAAGAAATGAGACCGAGAGAAGGATAACCGCCTTCACAGGAAGACGGGATTGGAAGAGTTTTGCCGGTGTATATTCTCTTTTTATCATCGCATATCCTTTCCTGGACGAGTCTCGGTGGTGGATGGCCGCGCCTCATGCAATTCAGAGTCCCATCTTTTCGGCGAACGCTGCGACTGCTTCCCCGTTGAATCTCGATACGCTCTCCTCGATACCGGCGACCTTCTTCACGATCTTTCTCTGAAAGAAGTTCATCTTGTCGAAATCGAATTCCCCTCCGAAAAAACCGGATGCGGAAGCGTGATTTCGGAGCTCTTCGGGAAACGCCTCCTCGAACTGCCTCTTTGCCGACTCGCCTTGCTCCATGCAGCATATGAAGAGACCGAGTTTTTTTTGCAGAAGCCGATCCATGTTCTTTTTACAGAATTTTCGCACCTTCCCCTGGATTCTTCCAGCGTGGATCGAGCCCCCGACGATTATAGCGTCGAAATCGCCGAGGTGGGGGACCCTGTCCTTCTTAAGGTTGACCTGGATGGTTTCGCCCGGCAGTTTCCCGCCGAGCAGCCCGGCCGCCCTCTCAGTGCATCCATGACTCGACATGTATACGATAAGCGTTTTCATCTTTCCGGCCGGTCCGCCTTTCGACAAAAAATCCGCCGCCTGCACGCAGGCCTTCCTACGCCTCAGGTCTACCGAGCAGCTTGAACATCCTATTCTTGTACTCCTCGACTCCGGGCTGATTGAAAGGATTGACCCCGATCAGGTAGCCCGAAACGGCGATCGCAATCTCGAAGAATACGAAAAGCTCGCCTAGGGCGTCCGGCGTCATCGACGGGATCTCGATCGTCATCACGGGAAGCCCTCCCGAAATATGAGCCGCCCTTGTCCCCTCGAAAGCCTTTGTGTTGACCTCGCCGAGCGATCTTCCGGCCAGGTAGTTGAGCTTGTCGAGATCCTCCTCCTCCGAGGGGACCGTCAGGTCCCTGCGGGGGTGCTTTTCTACGAGAAACGTTTCGAGGATATCCCTTGCCCCCTCCTGCAAAAGCTGTCCCAGGGAATGGAGATCGGTCGTCATCACCGTAGATGCCGGGAAGAGGCCCTTTCCGTCCTTTCCTTCCGATTCGCCGGCCAGCTGCTTCCACCATTCGCCGAAGAGGCGAAGCTCGGGGTTGAAGGTGGATAGTACCTCGATGGCCGTTCCCTTTTCGTGAAGAAGCGCCCTGGTAAGGGCATATACAAGCGCCGCGTTGCCGGTATCCTGCTTCGTGTAGAGATCGAGCGCGGAGGCGGCTCCCGCCATCAAACCCTTGACCGGTATGCCGGCAGCCGCGCACGGAAGAAGCCCTACGGGGGAGAGGATGCTGAAGCGCCCGCCGACATCGGCAGGTATGGCGAACGTCCGCCATCCCCGCGTCTCCGCTATCCTTCGGAGCGCACCCCGATGCGGATCGGTTATGGCGTATATCCTGTCATGGATCCCTTCCCTTCCGAACTTCTCCACGAGTTCGCGCTTCAGAAGGCGGAAAGCTATCGCCGGCTCGGTCGTCGTGCCCGATTTGGAGATCACGCATATCGAGAAACGTTTTCCCTCTAGAGAGGATATAAGGGAATCATGGTAGACGGGGGAGAGGTTGTTGCCGGCGAATATCACCGGGAACGACTGCTCGGCGGGAAGGGCCTCTATCGCGGCCCTGGCTCCCAAGTAGGAGCCTCCGATCCCGATTACTACGAGGCAGTCGCTCTGGTCCCTTATCTGCTTGCCGGCGTCGGAGATCTGTGATAGCTCACGTTCTCCGGCGCGCGGCAGGTCGAGCCAACCCAGCATACCGGCACCGGGGCCGTTTCTCTTGAGAAGCGTGCCGAGCTCCTCAATAGCGCGCGGCAGTCCCTTACGTACGGTTTCTTCACCGAGGTGCGGAGAGACCCCCGAATTGTCGAATAAGATCACGGCATGCTCCTTTATCCAGAATTACCGGTGCGGCGGAGCGGGCTTATCCCTCCGCCAGGATCTTCTCGGTGAGACGTACCGTTTCTTCCGTGTGGGCGACAACTTCGGCCCGGAGGTCCTCCGCTTCCTTGCGGACGGCGGTTTTGAACTTTTCGTCCCGTATCCCCGGGAGATTGATTGCCACGTTCAGGTACGCTCCCTCGGCTGCGGCTCTCGCTGTGAGGGCCGAAACCCCCGCATCGCTGACCGAGTTCCTGTTCCCATTCTCGCAGACACGTCTTGCGAGCCGGGCCGCCTCCCTCGTGCGCCTAAGCACTTCCATCGGTACCATGGTGGCCTCTTTCGTCGATTCCTCCACGGCATCGTCCCTGGCGGCCTTCTCCTCGTCCGTTTTTTTCTTCATGCGCATCGCTTCCATAACCCTGTTGAATGCGTCCGTATCGCGGTCGACGTCGGCGAGAAACTCCTCCTTCAGATGTTGTCCCTCTATGCTTATCGCTTCCATCTCCTCGAACTTTTCCTCGTAACCCTTTTTTCCGTGCGTAAGGGCGGCTACCATTGCGGAGAGCGCTGCGCTGAGCGAACCGCAGAGGGCCGCCACGCTGCCCCCTCCGGGTGCCGGCGCATCGGTCGAGAGTAGGTCGGCGAAGCCGTAGACGGTCTTCTCGACGAGGCTGTTGGGTCTCGAGACCTGGTATTCGATGATCTTTTTCGAGGGATCGAAGGGGTAGAGGTCGCTCAGGCCCATCGACAGGTTGGCGATATGTATCAGCTCCGATTCAGGAACCCCCGGGATCTTTCCCATTTTCTTAAGGTAATATCTCCCCGCCCGGATCATCGCCTCGAGGGGGATAAGTCCGACCAGCTCGCTGCCGGTTACCCGGGCTCCGAACTTCTCGGCTATCCGGATACTCTCGTCGAATACCAGGTGGGGCGGAGTCACCTTGTAGTTTGTAAGGTTGATGGAAACCTGGGCGCGTCCGAAATCCTCCATATACCAGCCTACCGCCTTGCACTCCTTGAAAACGCCCGGATCCCTGAGAGCGTTTCCGTTCTCATCGCGGATCGTTTTTCCGGCCTTGTCTTTTCTGAGGCGTCCCTTCTCGCGGATCGTGAAGGCGATCTCCTTCGCCACCTTCGTGTCGCGGGTATTGAGGTTGATATTGTAGGCGATGAGAAATTCCCTGGCGCTTATCGCAGTCGCCCCTGCGCCCGGATTGAACTCGGCCGGGCCGCAGTCGGGTTTCCATTCGGGGTCTTTCAGCTTTTCGGGCAGCGTTTCGTACTCCCCGCTCCGGACCGTCGCGAGGTTCTTCCACTCCGGTTTGGAGGCGGCGTATTCATAGAAATAGACGGGGATACCCAGCTCGTCGCCGACCCTCTTGCCGAGCCTGTGGGCCAGATCGACGCATTCTTCCATCGTGACCCCGCGCACAGGGACGAACGGGCAGACGTCGGTGGCGCCCATCCTGGCGTGGGCTCCCGAATGGGTTCGCATATCTATCACTTCCGCGGCCTTCTTAATAGCCCTGAAAGCCGCTTCGGCGACCTCGTCGGGCGTTCCGATCATCGTCACAACGGTCCTGTTCGTGTCCCTGCCGGGGTCGACATCTAGAAGTGTAACTCCCTCTACACCTTTTATTTCCGCTGTTATCCTGTCGATTTTGGCCATGTCGCGGCCTTCGCTGAAGTTGGGAACGCATTCTACAAGTCTCATCGTCTGTTTCACTCCTTGTCATATATCCGAATATCTGGCAATATGTGGGAACAATAATAACGCAGCATCGGCAGGTCAAGCAAGAGGTTCCCACTGCGGAGTTGTAGAGTGACTTTTTATCTGAGCATACCGTTCAACAGGTTCGAGAAAAGCATCGATTTCGTCCGGGAACAGGGGTTTCAGCCGGAGATCAGGATGGCGAACGTCAATTTCCTGATGTGCCTGACAGAACAGGAGCTCGTGCGGTTGAGGAAGATTGTCGACGACAACTCCTTCTCGCCCTTCACGCACGGGCCTTTTTTCGGACTCGATGTGGCCAGCCTCGACAGCAACATATCGGAATATTCTATCAGATGCCTCATCCACGGGATCAAGGCGACGAGCGCTCTGGGCGGCAGCCTGATGGTGATACATACCGGCTACCTTCCGCAGTTTTCGCGCGGGGGCAGGAGGCACTGGTTCAAAAACTGGTCGGAAAGGATGCCGTACATCATGGAGAAGGCCGGGGAGTCCGGCGTCACCATCGCCCTGGAAAACACCTGGGACGACCGCCCCGAGATACTTCTGTACCTTGCCTCCCTTCTCGAGGGGGGGGAAGTGAAATTCTGCCTGGATACGGGGCATGTCAACGCCTTTTCGAGAATACCGCTGAGAAAATGGCTCGAGGGTATAGGAGACCGGCTGGTAGCCGTGCATATACACGACAACGACGGGCTCTCCGACGACCACTTGGTCCCGGGCCGCGGGACATTCGATTTTCCGGAGTTCGTTTCGTTCCTGAAAACTCTAGATCCGATGCCGTTTCTCGACCTCGAGGTCGATATGCCCAGGGCCGAGGCATCGAGGGACTATCTCGAGAAGATATTCCAAGGGAGGGTCGATAGGGTGCAGGCCGATCTATGGTCCTCTTTCAGGAGCATTTACTGATCGAACCGGCATCCGCCGACGGCCGGCCGGAACTGTTCGGGAGAACGGATTTTCATGTTCCGGCCGGTTGCCCATTAAACCGTGAAATTCGCCGGAACCTGTGAAAGCGGAGGTTGTATTTCGTGATCGATATTCGAGATTGGTTGATAATGCTGCTCGCGGCAGTCAATATAGTCGTCCTGATACTTATTCTCAGAAGAAGCTCGGCGGGAGGCGGGAGCGCGGAAAAGGCCCTGCGCGAAGAGCTTCGCCTGGCCAGGGAGGAATCGGGGAAGGCGGCGCGGGAACTCCGCGAGGAGGTAGCATCGGGGCAGAAGAGAGCCGCCGATACGATGGTGAAGACCTTGGGCGAGATGGGGCAGGTACAGAAGGACAATCTCGAATCGGTGTCCAAGAGCATCAATGAGCTGTCGGAATCGAACGTGACGACGATAGAGAGGCTCCGCTCGGTCGTAGACGAGAGGCTTACGGCACTTCAGCAGAGTAACGAGAAGAAGCTGGACCAGATGCGCGAGACCGTCGATGAGAAGCTCCAGAGCACTCTTGAGAAGAGGCTCGGGGAATCGTTCAAGCTGGTGAGCGAGGGGCTGGAGGCGGTGCAGCGGGGTCTCGGCGAGATGCAGAACCTCGCCACGGGAGTCGGTGATCTGAAAAGGGTCCTCACCAATGTCAAGGCGAGAGGGACATGGGGCGAGATACAGCTGGGGGCGATCCTAGAGCAGATCCTGACCCCCGAGCAGTACGCCAGGAACGTCAAGACGAAAAGCGGTTCCTCCGATATGGTCGAGTACGCTATACGCCTGCCCGGTTCCGACGAAGATCCTTCATCATGCGTCTGGCTGCCGATAGATGCCAAGTTTCCCCAGGAGGACTATATAAGGTTGGTGGAGGCATCGGAGAAGGGAGACCCCGACGCGGTGAAGCAGGCCACGGCCGAACTAATCAGGGCCGTCGACAAGGGCGCGAAGGATATCAGCGAGAAATATCTCGATCCTCCCCACACTACGGATTTCGCGATCATGTTTCTCCCGACCGAGGGCCTCTACGCAGAGGTCCTCCGCCAGAGCGGTGAGGTGGAAAAGCTGCAGCAGGCCTACCGGATCGTCGTCGCGGGACCGACCACCCTGGCGGCGATTCTGAACAGCATGCGTATGGGCTTCCGGACCCTCGCAATAGAGAAGCGCTCGAGCGAGGTGTGGAAGGTCCTGAGCGCCGTCAAGACCGAATTCGGCAAGTTCGGCGATGTGCTGATGAAGGTGAAGAAGCAGCTCAGCGCGGCGACGAATACTATCGACCAAACCGGAGTAAGGACCCGTGTCATGGAGAGAAAGCTCCGCGATGTCGAGTCCCTGCCGGCCGAAGAGACGTCGGAACTGCTGGGCCTTCCGTCCGGCGATGTGGCGGAATTTACGGAGGTGGAAGGGGAGGGGGGATCCTATCCGGAAGAGAATTCCTGAATTCCTGTCTCCACCCGGGGCTCGCCGAACCTTTAAGACCTCTTAGACAGACAAAACCGATCAGATAAATGTATTGATAGCGGTATAGTATATCAGGTATCGTTTTTACCAGGCGGTTGGCGATGTTTAGGATCTTGGGAAGGAAGTTAGAGAGGCGTGACTGTTACACTAAGAATTATCGAGGATCAGGATCTGACCGTCTTCGTGGTGGTCGGTGAGCTCAAGCATGCAGAGCAGATGGAAGCGATAAAGTCTTTCTACGAGGGGGAACCCACATCCAAGACCCTCTGGGATTTCAGCGCCTGCGAAGGCTCTCGCAGCGGCCAGAAGGAGATTCAGAAGATACTCTCCTACGCGATCGGCATGAGGGACAGGCGGCTTCCGGGAAAGACGGCCATCCTGGCCCCCGCCGATGTCGATTTCGGACTTGCTAGAATGACCGGCGCTTTTTCCGAAATTGCCGAATCTCCTTGGGAGGTAAGGGCATTCAGAACTTTGGAGGAAGCCGCCGAGTGGCTTGAAATCGATTATCCCGCCTGATGGTTTGCGCAATACCCCCGTGAATTCCCTTCATAATGTTCCCGGCCCCGGAGACTTGCCTCCAGAGGCGGCAAGCTTCGCTTCAATCGTCCGAATTATCTAAAGTTATAATTTACCTTCACCGAAATTATAAGGGAAGGCGGTTAGGGGAGACCGCCTGGAATTATTGACAATGGGTGAGAATCACCGGGATTCCCGGAGGAATGCCTCGGCGGGACTCTCTGTTTTCTTACCGGTATTGGCGGGTCTTGGCGAAGTGCCGTGATCACCCGCTAAATCGAGAAAAGCCGAAAGGAGGAAAGATTCGATGGTAACTATCAAGGGGAACAAGGGTTTTACCCTTCTTGAAATCATAATCGCCGTCGCGATAGTAGCTATCATGGCTGTAGCGATAGCGCCGCCGCTTATCAAGAATCTGAACGAAGGAAAGGCCGCTCGGGCCCAGAGCGATGCCAAGGTCATCGGAACAGCCATTCTGTCCTTCTACAAGGACACAGGAAGATGGCCGCTTCAGAACGATGACGATTCCGCCTACGATCTGACAAGGCTTGTAGGCAATGAAGACCTCGGCGGCGGGAACGAAGGGATACCGGCCGGAGCTAGCGGTATAAGCGGCAGCGGAAACTGGGATAGCTGGGGCCAGCCCGGAACGTTGAACGCCCAGCTGATAGCGAACGCGGCCGGGTCGGTCGATCCGCTCTACATCGAGAGCAAGAACCCCCATATAAAACCAGGATGGAACGGTCCCTATCTGGACAGCGTACCGCTCGATCCATGGGGGAATCCCTACGTGGTCAACATCCGGTTCGTCAACAGCACCGTAACCGATTATAAGCGCCACAACGTTATGGTTCTGTCGGCCGGTCCGGACGGGCTATTCCAGACGCCGTTTCACAGCAACACCTTCGACGAGTCGATCGGCGGGGATGATATCGGCTACATTATCCGGGGCTCGGAACCCCAATAAGGAGGGGCGGTATAGCCATATCGGCAGGTATTCCTGACGGCATCAAGGAGGATAGAAGAGGCCCCGATGCCGAATTTCCCCGGTTCACAGCGGCCGAAAGGGCACGTTCATGGTTGTCACCAAAACCAAGAAACTCGGACAGATCCTGATAGACTCCGGTATCGTCACCGAGGAGCAGCTGGAGCTCGCTCTAAAGGAGCAGAAGCAGACCGGTGAGAAGATCGGCGTCGTAATCAGCCGCCTGGGAATCTGCTCGATGAAGGAGATCGATAAGGTCTTCGCGTCCCAGATAGGCGTGGGCTATGTATCGCTCGCCGATGAATGGATCAAGCGCGAGGCGGTCGATCTGATAACGGGCGAATTCGCAGAGAAGCACCGTCTGCTTCCTATCTCTTTGAGCGGAAACACCCTTGTGATAGCGATGGCCAATCCGCTGGATCTCAATACCATCGATGCCGTTAGCAGGATGACCGGACATTATGTGGAGGTCGTGTACGCCTCCGAATCGGATATTCAGGATGCGTTGAGAAAGTATTATGGGGCGAAAAGCGATCTGGACCTGCTGCTGCAGAACGCCATCGACGAGGCGCGTACGGCGGTAAAGGGCGGTGCGCCGATGAGCGACTCCGATTCCCCGTATATCAAGCTCGTCGATCTGATAATCGGCAAGGCTATCGAGGACGGGGCGACCGATATCCACGTTGAGCCCGAGGAGAAGGTGGTTCATATCCGCTACCGTGTCGACGGCCGGTTGATACAGGGGCCGTCCCTATCCAATGAGCTGCAGAGTGTCGTCACGACGCGCATCAAGATCATGGCCGGGTTGAACATATCCAAGACCATGGTACCCCAGGATGGCAGGATCACCTATGACACGAAGCAGCGGAAGCTGGATCTACGGGTTTCCACGCTGCCGACGGTCAATGGGGAAACCGTCGTATGCCGCGTTCTCGACAAGCAGAATCTATTGTACGGCGTGAACAAGCTCGGAATGAACAGAGAGATGCTTCAGCGTTTCCGGGAGGATATCTCCCGTCCTCACGGGATAATCCTGGTGACCGGTCCGACCGGTTCGGGGAAAACGACCACGCTGTATTCGGCACTGAGCTATCTCAACAATCCGGACACGAAGGTCATCACCCTGGAAGATCCGGTCGAGTATGAATTACCGGTGATAAGCCAGGCCCAGATAATGCCGCAGCAGGGATTCACCTTCGCAAGCGGTTTGAGGGCGATCCTGCGGCAGGACCCCGACATCATCCTTATCGGCGAGATCCGCGATAAGGAAACGGCTCAACTCGCAATCCGCGCCGCGCTGACCGGGCATCTCGTATTCAGCACCTTGCACACGAATTCGGCGGCAAGCGCAATCCCGCGGCTCATCGACATGGGGGTGGAGCCGTATCTTCTCTCGGCGACACTTGTGTCCGTCCTTGCTCAAAGGCTCGTGCGCAATGTCTGTGCCGTATGCCGCATAAAGCAGGAACCGACCGATGAGCAGGTACGGTTGCTGAGGCTGGACGAGCTCGAGGTCAAGCCGCGTTTCTCGACGGGGAAAGGATGCCCCGCCTGCAAGCATACGGGGTGCAGCGGCCGCTCCGCCGTCTTCGAGTACCTTCAGGTCTCTGGAGATATCCGCCGTTTGATAAACGACGGTGTTGGTATAGATCGAATACAGGAAAGAGCCAAAAAAGAAGGGATGCGGCTGTTACGTGAAGATGCGATGGACAAGCTCCTGGCCGGCAAAACGTCCCTTTCCGAAGTAATGCGGGTGGTCTCATGAGAGAGTTTCGCTACAAAGCGTTGAATCCGGCGGGGGCCGTTGTGTCCGGAGTGCGCCGCGCATCGAGCGCATGGATGCTGGGCGAGGAACTATCCGCCCAGAACCTGATCGTTATCAGCAATCACCAGACGCTCGGCTCTTTCGGCAATATTTTTTCGCTGGGTCGCAAGGTGAACAACAAGGATCTTCGCGATTTCACACTGCATATGTCGATCTGCCTGTCCGCCGGCATTCCCGTTACTTCCAGCCTGCTCGATTTCGAGAGGGACAGCGCGAAGGGGCATTTTAAGAAAGTCATAGAAGGAATCAGGATAGAGATCAGCAGCGGAGCCCAGATGGATGAAGCATTGGCGAAGTATCCGGAGGTGTTTTCCGAGACCTATATTGCCATAGTCACCGCGGGGCAGAGCTATGGAGATATGGGCCAGGCCTTCTCCAGCTTGGTCGATCACCTTGAATGGATCGACGAGCTGCACGGACGGACGAAACAGGCTCTTATCTACCCGTCGATAATGGTAATGGGTATCATGGGTCTATTCCTCCTTATGCTCTTTTATGTCCTGCCGCGGTTCATGGATATTTTCAGGTTCCAGGAATCCGAGTTGCCGGCGGTGACGCTGTTCGTCATAGGGGCCTTCAACTGGTTGACCTCGTGGTGGCCGCTTCTTCTGGGCTCTATCGCCCTCGCGGTGTGCGGCTTTTTCGTGCTTCGCAGCAGTGAGGAGGGACGTTACAGGCTGGATAAACTCGTACTGCGGGCGCCGGTGGTGGGTGGCTTCGCGAGCAAGATATGCCTGTCACGCTTCGCCCGATACTTCTCGCTTCTCTTCGGAGCCGGCACAAGCCTTTTGAACGTTCTGGAGCTTCTGGTGAAGGTCGTGGGTAACAGTGTTTTTTCCAGGGAGCTGAAGGAAATAAGGGACCGCGTGATGACCGGCGAAACACTGACTGCGAGTTTTTCCAATTCGGAAAACTTCCCGCCTCTGATCAAGCGGCTGGTGAGCATGGGTGAGAAAACGGGCCAACTGGATAGTTCACTCTTGAAGGCGGCCGAGTACCTGGACAAGGAAATTCCTAGAGCGCTCGAACAGGCTTTTTCGGTGCTGAATGCTTTGATTATAACGGTTCTAGGAGGTCTTATCGCCGTCGCTGCTCTGTCTATTCTGCTGCCGATAATACAGATGCGCAGCATGATGTAGCAAAGGAGAAGAGTTCGTGTCGATGCGGGGATCGAGTGGTTTCACTCTAATGGAAGTCATAGTCGCGGTTGCGATTGTCGCCTTGATGACCGGGGCGCTGGCCCCCGTTATCTATAAGCAGGTCAACTCGGCGCGCTCCAAAGCCACTACCAGGGAGCTGGAGCTGATCGAAGCGGGATTGGTCTCTTTCTATCAGGACACGGGACGCTTTCCCAGTGAAGCCGAGGGACTGACGGCGCTGATCGCGGATCCCGGCGCGGTGAATTGGCAGGGTCCCTACGTATCTTCCGCAAAGGGTAATCCCGAGGAGGCGGTCCGCGTGGATGCGTTCGGACAGGAATTTATCTATGATCTCAATCCGGCCACGACCCCGGCGGGCGCGGCGGATGTGATCGTCTCGAGCTGTGGAGCGGATCTCGTTTCCGATTCAGGCAGGTTGAACAGAAATTGGGATTTGAATGCAGACTGCGACGATATATTGGCTCTTGTAAGCTCAGCCGCGATGGACAGGGCCAAGGAAAACGAGGTGCGCGGCGAGCTCGAGAAGATCGCCGAAGCATGCAGGGACTATTATCGCTATAACGCGACTTTCCCGTCGCACCTCTCGGATCTGGTCCGAGCCTATCTCGATGTGGGATTCGAGAGCGATCTCTTGCACGATCCATGGAACAAGGAATACCGAGTGAACGAATACGGAGGTTCTGCCCCATTCCTTCTCGTCTACAGCTTCGGTCCCGACCAGGCGAACGATTCTGGGGGGGATGATGACCTTTCCGTTACGATCAGTTCCATCCCTCTAGGGCGCGGGATTACTCAGGGTGAGCTCGAAATAGCCCAGGCGGCCCTGAATGCCGATAGAGAGCTGTTACTGGTGGGTGGATGGGCCGGCGCCGGCGGAATTCGGGGACGGCTGGGGCTCGACGGCATCTTCGATCTTGACGGTTGGGGGAACAGCTACGGGGTGAACGTAGGTTCGAGGATCATCTTTTCATGCGGTCCTGACGGAGATCCCGGCAGTACCGGAGATAACTTGCCGAAAGGGGTGGGGCCTTGAAACGGAATGCAGGCTATTGCCTCGGCCTCGATGAAGACAATTCCCTCGTTCTGAAGCTTGGAAGGGGGGGAGACAAGGCATACCATCTCGAGTGGATCAAATACTTCTCTCCCGGTTCACGCGAGCTGTGCCATCAGATCCAGAACATCTCCAGGCTGCGGAATCGGGTCGTGCAGTCCCTGCCGAACGAGGAAGTTTCGCTTATGACGGTTATGCTGCCCGGGATGAAGGACAGGATGCGGTATGCCGCTCTGCAGGGGATGGTGGTGAAGGAAAAGGGAGGACAAGGCGGCGATTGGGTGATCGATATCAAGACGGTTCAAAAAAGGCGCAGAGATGGAGGGCCGGTATCGAGAAACAGGTCGACGGTGGTCTTTGCGGAGAAGGCCCTGGTCGAGGAGCATTACAGGAGCGCTCAGAAGATGGGATGCTATCCGGCCGGGATGCTGCCCGGGTTCCTGGCGTTCGACCGGCTGTACCGTATCCATAATCCGGAGCTGGCCGGAAAAGGGGGATGGATCCTGGTTTTTATCGGGAATAAGGACAGATTTCTCTGCGCCGGCGACCCGGATGGACCGCTTTTTTACAGAATGCTGCCCGAAGACCTTTCGAAAGGGACCGAAGAGGAGGAGTACCTGGAGAAGATTGTAGTGGAAATCGAGCGGTCGAATTATTTCGCCCAGCAGACCGAAAGCAAAATGGATCTGGGTAAAATCATCCTGAGCGGCGAGCCGAACGTGATCGAGAGGCTCGCCGGTAAGCTGGCCGGAAGGCTGGAGCTGGAAATTCACCGCTGGAACCTTGAAGATCTGTTCTCCACCGACGATCCAAACCTGCTCTGGGAAGAGATGATGAAGCTGGCCGTCGCGGCGGTAAGTCTGCACGGACTTGGATACAATCTTCTACCGCCCGAAGCCCATGTCGGGTCAAGAAGCCGGATACGACGCAGCGCGGCCGTGACTCTTGCCTCGCTTGGCATCGCATCGGCGCCTATTTTACTGGCCGGCGGTCTCTGGACCTCCAGTATCCAGAATGAGTACCTGGATAGTGCGGCCGATCGTCTCGATCGACTGCAGGCCTGCGCCGGGAACGGCGTTGAAGCCTATCTTCATAATCAGGCAATGACGGCCTGCCGGGCTAATATCGAGGGAATTGCAACGGGATTGAACGGATCGGCCCGCGTTCTAAGGGAGATCGCCCTACGTACTCCGGGCAATGTAACTTTCGACGGCATCGACCTTCTCCGCGGAGATGATGATAGCCTGCGGCTCGTCCTTCGCGGCAGAAGCGTGGCCGGCAGTGGTGAAGAGGCGCAGGGCGCGTTTCTTGGATTTCTTCGTTCCCTGGAAGGGGTTCCGGATCTGATCGAGACGAGAGAGCCGCTGTACCTGGAGATCTCCGGCATCGAGGAGGACGATAAATCGGAGTATTCCAGGGTGGTATTCACCATTGAATATTTTATCGTGGAGGGCAGGTAGAGATGTCGGGACACTCCGTGGTAAAGAGGCTTATGACTGGGCGGAGGATCGTGATCGTAATATCCGTTCTGACCTGGTCCCTGATCTTCTTCGCGGGATCGCTGCCGGTACTGAAAAAGTCGATCGACAACAGGAACAGGATAACATCGGTATCGGACAGGATGGAATCGATGAATAGGATTTGCGTGGCGGGTGTCTGGTTGGAAGCGGCGGTGCGTCGGCTCGAGCCTCCTCTTATCGACGAGTACGATCGCCTGTTCCCCCACGAGAAAGATTGTGAAAAGCTGTTTCTGGAACTCGCCAAAATAGCGGGTAAGAACCATATCGATCCATTCAACCTGCACGAGGTCACAGTGCTTTCCGACGGTGGCGGATTGGAGGAGCCGGAGGACCCGCTCGATGTTGATAGTGGAGATCAAGAGGTGTCGATGATGATCGATCAATTTGCAGCCGATATTTCCTCGCTCCCCGGTTCGCAGCTCGAGACCTACAGGCTTTCGATAAGTTTCGACACAGATTACGAAAGTATGACCCGATTCCTTGCCGACCTAGAATCGATCGAGAGGGCCGTGACATTGCATAGTCTCGGCGTCGAACCGGGGCCGCATGGAATTATTGCTGAACTGGAGCTCGATTATTATGCCCAACGAACGGATTAATCTTCGGGACCGCCGGGTTATTATAGCGGTTTTCGTCCTGCTGGCGGGGGTCGTCATTCTCAACTGGAGGATCTTTCAACCTCTGAGAGCGAAACACGCGCTTCGCCACGTAAACGGGAGTGATGTCGTGCATCTGCCCTCGGATCTGGATGAGATAACGGGGCTCGCAGCGATGCGTCTGGCCGGTGGTCCACCTTTGATGTCCGCCGCCGCGCTTGGCTGTTCCCCCGGATCAACGGCGCCCCTGCCGCGCGATCCGTTCGTCGAGGCCGCGCCCGAGCGGCTGGAGAAAAGGCCCGGTAACGGAGATAGTACCGAAGGTCTATTCTGCTCGGCCGTAATACTCGGTAGTCCAAGGCATAGGGCGCTGATCAACGGCGTATCATGTCAAGTGGGAGATCTTGTCGAAGGCTATGTGCTGGAGGCTATCCGGTACTCGGGAGTCGAACTGAGTCGGGGTAGGAAAAGGATATTTTTATCAGTTATTAATCCGGCGGGCGAGCCGGAATGCCATCCATTTGTAGGAAGATAGCCCGGTGACGCGGGGTAATGAGCTTTGAGATAACCGGAAGGAATGGACCATGAGTAAACAGATTCTTATTGGGGTGATTTTCCTGGTTTTGAGCGCCATGCCGCTCGATGCCGGCGAAGGTAAGATCACGCTGGTTACAAATGGATGGGTTGACGTAAGGGGCGTCCTCGCCTTTATCGCCGAAGATACAGGGCTCGGACTGGAGATCGCTCCCGACGTGGCCGACAACATCAATGTTCACCTGATCGACGTGCCGCTGGAAAAAGCCCTCGATTCCCTTCTGGAACCGGCCGGACTGGGGTACGAGATAGCCGATGGAATTTTGATCGTCTACAAGAGGGGAATGGTCACGCGCAGCTTCAACTTCGATTATCCGGTGACGGAACGCGAAGGCAGGGGAGAGTTGCTCGTATCGGCCGGCGGCGGCAACTCGAAAGGAGATCAGGAGAATGCCGAGAATGAGAGCCACGTAACCAGCACGGCGGTCATGAAGGTCTGGCCGCAGGTGATAAACTCGGTTCGAACCCTTGTATTCAACGAGAGCGCCGGCGGGGGGGATCAGGGCTCCGGTGCCGATATGTTGAGCCTCGCCGACTCCGAGGGCAGGATCCTCGTTATAAATCCAATGGCGGGCGTCATCCAGGTGACCGCCGAGTGGCCCCAGGTGAAGCGCGTCGAGATGCTTCTGGAGGAGATGGGAAAATCCCTCAGGCGCCAGGTGGCGATCGAAGTCAAAATTCTTGAAGTCATGTTGTGGGAAACCGATCGGTCGGGTATCGATTGGAACTCGATCACCGATGGAGACGCGGACGTGTCCCTCATCTCGACGGAAAACCTTGTCAATCCGGTATTCTCGATTATCGTCAACAGCAAGCGTGTCACCGGCCTCATGGAAGCGCTCAACGAGCAGGGTAAGATAAAGGTTCTCAGCACGCCGCGCATAACAACGTTGAACAATCAGAAGGCGATCGTCAGGGTCGTTACCGAGGAGGTTTTCTTCGTGGCCCAGGTCGAGCCGGCCATTATCAGCAACGGCACCGGGACAAGCCCCGTAGTCGAATATACTCCCGAGATATTTCCGGTGGGGCTGGTTCTCGATGTCACCCCGCAGATAGGTCGCGACGACGTTATAATTCTCAACGTCCACCCCACCATATCAAACATCGTCAGGGTGGAAAACAGCCCCAACATGGACACGGCCCCGGTCATATCCGTAAGGGAGCTAGACACCGTCGGCAGGGTTGCCGGAGGGGAGACGCTCGTTATCGCCGGATTGATGTCGGAGGGACACAATATTACTTCGGCGGGAGTGCCGATCCTGAAGGATATCCCGCTGTTGGGTTACCTTTTCAAACGCAGCTCGAGGGAAAAGACCACTACGGAGCTCGTCATGATGCTGACGCCAGTCATCGTTGATGAGAATGGGGCGGCGGTCAAACCGGGTTCCATAAGCGGATCTCCGGCGAAAGATAAGAATTAGATAAATCCATCGGATGAATTTGGCGACAATAGATATAGGTGCTTGGTATCTTTCTTTCCCGCGAGCCCTGCATCTTGAGCAGAGAGGACGAATCAGATGAGAGATTCCGTTTCCGGACTTCAGGCGACCAAATCGAAAATTACGAAGCAAGTTCTTTCACGCATCGATAAATTGCCCAGCCTGTCGAACGTGATAGGGGAATTCCTAGAGTTGACAAAAAAAGAATATATTTCAGCCAGGGATTTTGAGCGGGTTATTTGCAAGGACCAGGCACTGGTGAGCCGTATGCTGAAACTTGCGAACAGCAGTCTCTACGGCAAATCGAAGAAGATCAACTCCATCACCGAGGCCGTCGTGATGATCGGTATGGATAATGTAAAGAAGATAGTGTATGCGGTAAGCAGCGAGGGACTGATACGGCGTGATTTCAAGAACTACCTGTATCCCAATAAGGGGTTCTGGTTGCATTCGATGGGAGTGGCGATAGCGAGCAGGGTGCTCAACGAAAAAACGAAGTCGCCGGTTCTCGGGGATGAAATGGCTTTCGTCGCCGGCCTTATTCACGATTCGGGCAAGTTGATAATCGATGAATTCCTGGATACATCGCTCGGACCCCATCTGGTTACGCTGCGGGAGGAAGTTGAAGCGGTAGGCATAGATCACTCACAGCTGGGGAATCGCATTATGAAGGCCTGGAATATACCGGATAAGATCACCGAGGCGGTCAAGTATCACCACAATCCTCGCAGCTTGAACGAGGTGAAGGTCTCGGCGCTGTTGGTATCTCTGGCCGACAGCATATGCAACCTGTGGAACGTGGGCACTCAACCTTTTATGGATCTCGGCGAGGAGATAGATCTCGGGCCGTTTGGAGAGGACCTGGCGGAACTTGATATACCGAAGGGCGCCATGGAAGGAGTGCTGTGGGAAATCCGCCAGAAACTGGCGAACCTCGAGGATCTATATAATATCGATGAATAATCGTACCGCTCCGGCGTTACGGGTTCCCCGCGGTCACGGATAGAGATCGCATTTTTCGGTAAACATCCGTTACTTCCTGAAACATTTTTTACCTTTGAACATCCTCCATAATAAATCACCGCCTGATTCGATGAAATACCTAGCAGCCCGGAAAGGAAGATGTCTAAAGCGATGGAGATTCGCATAGACAATATCGGGAAGAGATACAGAGGGGGGTTATGGGGATTACGGTATTTCAGCCTTACCATAGGGCCGGGGTTCTCGGACTTCTGGGTCCCAACGGAGCCGGCAAGACGACGCTCATGAATATCCTGGCTGCGGTTACCAAACCGACGGGTGGAAAGGTCACCTGGGATGGAAAGGATATCGTACGTTCACCGGACACCGTGCGATCGTTGCCCGGCTACCTTCCCCAGGATTTCGGCATCTACCGCAATCTGACGGCAGCCGAAAGCAGCTCGTTGAGGCGGAGATAGAGCGCTATTTCCGCTCGCCGGTCTCCCCGACAGATTAATTGAAAAATCAATGGCAATAGACTAGTATTCATCGAGTTGTGTCTAGATTCAGATCGGAAGGGGCCGGGAAAGTTTGGACTCTGAGAAAATTCGGGCGAAATTCGGGGATGATTACGAGGCCGACGAATCGACATACGTAATGGGGATCGACCGGCATTTCGCGGCCGATATCGCAGGGCGTTTCAAGAGTCGGACGGTCCTGGAGACATGCACAGGCGCGGGGTTCTCTACGATAGCCCTGGCAAGGGTTGCGGCCCGCGTGATAACGGTCGAGATAGATCCCACCCGCATGGAGCAGGCGATGAGGAATATCGAGAGGGCCGGTCTTCTCGATCGAGTTATCTTCGCGCCGGGGGATATACTCGATGAGGGTATGTTGAGAGGGCTGCCCCGCGTGGATGCAGCGTTCCTCGATCCGGATTGGGCGGTGACAGGCCCCCGCCACGTAT
>CAZPAH010000017.1:24926-33840 GCA_964584495.1 uncultured bacterium
GTTTTATCGACTCGAACACCCGTCCTCCGGCCGATAAACTCCTCGATAGGATATTTCGCATTACCGGAAACATCGCGCTTCTTCTGCCGCCCTATCTTGACATCAGCGAGCTTAAAGATCTGCCGCCGCACGAACGCCGGGAATTCTATATCGGGGGGCGGCTCGAGCTGATCTGCCTCTATTTCGGCGGTCTGGCCGAATCATCCGGCTTAAGTAAAATGCTTGTGGATGAATGAGTACCGGTGTTCTTATTGTCTGAGAAGTGAGGGGTGTCATGGATAACCGAACAGCGCTACTGGTGGGAAATTCGGACGGGATAGGCCTTGCGGTAACAGTAAGGCTCCTGGCGGAAGGATGGAATGTCACGGGAATTTCCAGAAGCCGGTCGCCGGTCGACGATCCATCCTACTACCACCACGTCTGCGACGTAACGTCGAATGAATTCTCAGGATTGGTGGAGGCTGCGTCCGATCCGGAGACTCCCGACCTCTGCATCTATTTCGCCGGTATCGGTGAGCTTCTCGACCTATCTGACATGCGGGGAGAGGTTCATGTTATCGATGTTAATCTTAACGGAATGGTCAGAACCGCCGTGGTGGTGATCCCGCTGATGGTTAAAAGGGGATGCGGCCATTTCATCGGGCTGTCGAGCGTAGCCGACGAGCTGCCGTCCGCACAAGCTCCATCCTATCATGCCTCTAAAGCTGGGTTCTCGAACTACCTTTCCGGGCTTGCCGCAGCCGTTAAACCCGCGGGGGTGCATGTGACGAACATCCGTTTCGGATTCGTAGACACGAAAATGGCCAAGGGAGATATTAAACCGTTCATGATGGGCGTGGAGAAGGCCGCAGGGCATGTCCTGCGGTGCATCGAAAAGAGGCCGGCCGTATACACGGCCCCTAAAGTTATAATCCCGCTGCTTAAATTCCGAAAATGGATGATGAAGATAGAGGCGCGATTGCGATAGAATACGTGGAGGACGGTGGATCGATCATGCCTGCCTCCGGGAAAAACAATGAGCCGAGGGCAAGAAAATAAAGGTGTATTAGAGATTCCGGTGACGCCGTCTACGGAAGGGATCGTTATCATCGTTCTCTTCCTCGTTGCCGGCATCGTTATGCACAGGTTGGAAAAGAAAAGGGCGGTATTAAGATGACGCAGCTCATCTGGTATCCCGGTCACGAGCTGTTGATCCGCGACATCGTCAGGGCGGACAACTGCCACCTGTACGATTCGGAGGGGAAAAAGTATCTCGATCTCGAATCGGGAGTTTGGTGCACTTCGATCGGCCACTGCAATCGGCGCCTGCTTGCGGTCATATCGGGCCAGGGAGAACGGTTGAGCCACACGGGGTTCAATTATTCGAGTGGCGTGGTGGAGGAAGCGGCCCGCGAAGTCCTCTCGCTCTTCGGATTCGAGGGGGGAAAATGCGTTTTTCTCTGTTCGGGAAGCGAGGCTGTAGAGTACGGCGTCAGGGTAGCGCAGTCGATCGCAGAAAGACCGTTGATGATGACGATGGCCGACTCGTATTTCGGCGCCTACGGATCGGCGAGCAGGAGGGAGCGTAAGGAATGGTTCTGTTTCGACTGGTCCGGGTGCGAACGCTGCCCGGATTCAAGGGAGTGCGAAGATTGCGCCGACCGATGGAGCGAAATACCGTTCGAGAAGATCGGAGGATTTCTCCTCGAACCGGGTTCGTCGTCTGGCCATGTACGTTTTCCGCCTTCGAAGCTGATTCGAAATATCGCTCATACGGTAAAGTACAATAACGGGCTGATAATGGTGAACGAGGTGACGACCGGAGTCGGGCGCACCGGTACATGGTTCGGCTACCAGCATTACGGGATATCTCCCGATATCGTCGCCGTGGGCAAGGGGATCGGCAACGGTTACCCGGTAAGCGTGACATCTTTCTCTTCGCGCGCGGTGAAGATGCTGGGCAAGCAGGAGGTCAAATACGCCCAGTCGCACCAGAACGATCCTCTCGGTGCGGCGGTCGTGCGCGAAGTGATCCGTGTGATAAGCGAGGGCCGGTTGATCGACCGGTCAAGGGATATAGCATCTGTTCTGGTGAACGGACTCGAGGGGATAAGGGAGCGTACCGACCGGATAAGGGAGATCCGCTCGCGGGGATTGATGGTGGCGGTGGAGCTGGAGGACGGTCCCGAGTTCTCCCTCGCGGTCAGGACGCATCGAGAGCTTGCGCGAAGGGGTTTTATCGTATGCAGGAGGGCCGATGCCCCAGTACTGCGGATCGATCCCGCCCTGACCATCGAGCAGGGAGATATAGAGGGCTTCCTCGAGGCCTTCAAAGAAGTTCTGAGCGGGATATGAACTTTGCGGCAGGTCGTCCCTTCCAGGCTCAAAGAATTGGGATGATCGACCCCGGCGTGAAAGAACCTATCAGGAGCTGATTACCGGAAAAATTTCAATCATAGGGGTTGACAGGGTGGAAAACTTGTATATAATATTAACTGAATAGTTAGTTTAACTGAATAGATGGTTAATATGGAGCCCTGTCTCGAGGGCGAAGATATGAACTTATTATGAGTAAAGAAGATAACTCGAATATCCATCCTGCGTCGGAAAGAGGTCAGGTTGACACCAGCGGTGCCGGATCGAAGCAGCGGATCATGAGGGCCGCGATCGAGGAATTCGGCTTGCATGGATATGCAGGCGCCCGGGTCGATCGTATCGCCAGGGGGGCGGGAATAAACAAGGCGATGATCTATTACCATTACTCGTCAAAGGAGAACCTCTACCGGGAAGTGATCAAGGCCTATATAGAAGCGTTCGTCGATAAATTGAGACACGGCATCAGCGCTAACGGTTCGATCGAGGAGATTCTCGGCAATATCGCCGCGGCCTACTCGGAGCTGTTCCGGGAGAACGCTTTCGTGCGGCCGGTTATTCTCAGGGAACTGGCCGCCTCGAGAGAGGAGTTTCTCGATCAGATATCGTATATCTTCGACGAATCGGAATTTTCGGTAAAGATCAGGTCTATCTTAATGGAAGGGGTATCGAAAGGCGATCTTCGCGACGTCGACCTTGTACAGGCCGGAATCTCTTTCATCCTGATGAATCTCGGTTACTTCATAATGTCCCCGGTTCTGGAGAGAATCTTCGGTATCGGTGACAGGGACAAGTTCATCGGGATGAGGGAGAAAGCCGTCGTCGATCTCTTTCTGAACGGGATGAAAGCGAGATGAATATGAAGCGAGATGTACTGCTGTTACTGTTGATCCTTTTGACGGCCGCTCCGTCGGTACCTGCGCGGGAGCTCCGGTTGGATGATGCTTTCGGTCTGGCACTCGAACACTCATACAGGCTGAAAAAATCGAAGGCTGATCTCGCCGCCTCACTCTCCGGTCTCGGCGCCGCGAAGGCGGAGCGGTTTCCCACTATTTCGATCACCGCAGGGGGCTTTTACCTGAGCGAGGTTCCTGTCCTCGACATCCAGCTCCAGCCGGGATTTTCGATCTCCCGTGAAGTCGGAACGGCCGATAATTACCAGGCCGATCTCCGCCTTTCGATGCCTCTTTTCACAGGTGGAAAGATCGGTGGGGGAATAGACCTGGCCGAAAGCGGGGTGGAATACAGCCGCGCCGTCGACGGGCTCGAGACCGACCGGATATACTACCTTACGAGGATTGCCTGGTTGAGTCTCGCAAAGGCCGAGAGGGTCCTCGATGCGGCGAGGGCATCGTACGAGCGGACTGGGATCATTCTCGACGGTATCCTGTCGGTTTACCAGGCGGGAGCGGCCGATTCGGTCGATATCCTGGATGCCGGACTCGCAAGAACGAAAGCCGAAGACCTCGTAAGACAGGCTCTGACGGCCCGCCGCGCGGCCGAGATCCAGCTGCGGACTATTACCGGGCTCGAAGACGGAGAAGATATCTCCCTGCCGGGAGATCTTCCCGAGCCGGATCCCTCGATAGCGGTCATGGAGATTCCCGAATCTAAGCCGGAGCTACTCGCCTCGAGAGCGGCGATCGAGCTGAAACGTTCGCAGATCAAGATCGTCCGAGCAGAGTATTTCCCGGATCTTTACCTGTACACGGGTTATTCCTATGGAAAACCGAACCTCGACCACTTCAACAATACATGGAACGATTACTACACATTCGGGGCGAGCCTGTCTTGGGCGTTCAATATCGGCGGCAGAACCGGAAGGAGCGTCAAATCGGCCGAGTTGGATCTAGATTCGGTTCGTCACGAGCATGAGGATCTGGTCGAGCAGCTGAACCAGGAGCTGGCCATTTCCCGGGAGATGCTCGACGATGCGCGTGAAAGGTATTTGAACACCAGGAAGGAAAATTCTATAACGGAAAGCAGCTACAGGTTGGCCGCGGGGAGGCACCTGCAGGGGGCGCTAAGCACGAACCGCCTGCTGGAGATCGAGACCTCGCTGACGGAATCCCAATCCTCGCTCGCCGCCGCTTTGGCCGATTATCACATGGCCCTAAGCCGGTATTATTTGGCGTCCGGTTCTCCGGACCTGATGGAAGGGATTTGAAGATGAGATATTCAACATTCGCAGTGGTCCTGGTTTTAAGCCTGACGGTTTCCGGATGTAGAGATAAGCAAAAGGAAATTGGGGGTTCGGGATTGATAGAGACCACGGAGACGATAGTATCGTCCGAGACGACCGGGAGGGTAAAGTCGCTTCGTTTCGACGAGGGTATCGATATTTCCATCGGGGACACCCTTATCGTAATCGATAACAGCCGGCTGGAGATCGAACTGGCCTCCGCGAAGGCCGGAAGGAGGGTAGCCGTTTCGGGTCTGGAAAGGTCGCGGCTTCAGGTGGAGAGCGCCCGGCGGGCGAGGGACTATGCCCTCGTCGAAAGGGATAGGCTTAGCAGGATGGAGGAGTCCGGTAACGCATCGTCGAGCCAGATGGATAAAGCGCAGTTCGATTACGACTCGGCCGAGCTCGTATTCAGGCAGGCTCGGGCGGGAATGGTGACCGCGGAGAACGAGGTTGAAGGGATCGATGCCGGAATAGCCCTCCTCCAAAGGAGCATCGAGGATTGTTACCCGGTTTCTCCGGTCTCGGGGACCGTGACGCAGAGATATATAGAGACGGGGGAGCTTCTGTCGCCGGGGAGGCCGATAGCGCAGATCGCCGTTCTCGATACGGTCTGGGTGAAGGTCTATCTTCCCACGGGTGAGTTCGCCAATGTCCGCATTGGGGACAGGGCCGATGTCGATACGGAATCCGGCAGAGTTCACTCCGAAGAATGTTCAAACGGCGGAATCGCGGGCCGACCTGGTGTACGCCGTAAAGATAAAGATCCCTAATACCGATGGGCTCCTCAAAATCGGCATGCCCGTTTTCGTAAGGTTGGAATCTAAATGAGTTTCATAAACGCTTCAGACCTGCATAAGGCGTTCGGTGGAGTGCCGGCCCTGGAATCATTCGATCTCCAAGTGGAAAAGGGCGAGATCTTCGCTCTTGTAGGCCCGGACGGAGCGGGAAAGACGACACTGATGAGGATCCTGTGCAACCTGGTCCATGCCGATGGGGGAGAGGCGTCGATCGGCGGCCTCGATATTAGGAGGGATTTCGAGAAGATAAAACCGCTTCTGGGATATATGCCCCAGGTTTTTTCCCTATATCCCGATCTTTCGGTCGAGGAGAACCTGAAATTCTACGCCGGCATCTACGGGATAACCGGCGCTCGTTACGAGGAGAAGAGGGAATATTTGTACGGGTTCTCCAACCTGGGACCGTTCTCTGGACGCAGGGCGCTGGCCCTATCCGGGGGGATGAAGCAGAAGCTCGCCCTGTCATGCGCTCTCATGCACGACCCCGGACTGCTTATACTGGACGAGCCTACGACCGGCGTGGATCCCCTGTCGAGAAGCCAGTTCTGGGAGATCCTCTCCAAGCTTAAAAGTGGAGGCGTAACGATACTCTTATCGACCCCGTACATGGACGAGGTTGCAAGGGCCGATAGGGCGGCTTTCATCCTCGGCGGCCGGAAGCTGTCCGAGGGTACTCCCGCCGAGATGGCCGGGCAGTTCGAGGGACTGGTATATTTCCTCGGCCGCCGACCCACTTCGGACCTGATGAAGAAGCTCGGTTCGATACAGGGGATCTCCGCGCAGCGTTTCGGCGCCGGATTGCACATCTATCTCGGTGAAAATGACGTTATAGGCAATCATGCGGCCGAGCTGGAACGCGCCGGAATCGACGGTTCGGCACTCATCCCCACGGACGCCACCCTGGAAGACAGGTTCATTCAACTGGTCGGGATGCAGTCATGACGGTTGTATCGGTCGAAATCGATAATCTTACAAAGCGGTTCGGATCTTTCACCGCGGTCGACGGTGTCTCGTTCGATGTCGGCAAAGGGGAGATATTCGGATTTCTGGGGGCCAACGGCGCGGGAAAAACGACGGTTATACGGATGCTTTGCGGACTGCTTTTACCGACTTCGGGCAGCGGCCGGGTAGCCGGTTTGGATATCATGTTGGAGTACGAGAAGATCAAGAAAAATATCGGGTACATGTCCCAGAAATTTTCGCTCTATGCCGACCTGACCTGCAGGGAGAACCTTTATTTCTACGGTAGCGCATACGGACTTTCCCGTGACGACATCAAGATCAGGACCGAGGAGCTGACCGGGCGTCTTTCGATGACCAGGTTCGTTGACAGGATGTCGGGATCGCTCCCGACGGGATGGCGGCAGCGGCTGGCCTTATCGGCCGCCCTGATGCATAAACCGGGGATACTGTTCCTCGACGAGCCTACAGGAGGGGTCGATCCGGTCTTCAGGCGCAAGTTCTGGAATATACTCTATTCTCTTGCGGACGAGGGAGTGACCATTTTCGTCACGACGCACTACATGGCGGAAGCTTCCTACTGCGACCGTATCTCGATCATGCACGGCGGCAGGATAATAGAAATGGGGAAGCCATTCGAGCTTGTCGAGCGATACGGGGAAAAAGACCTCGAGAGCATGTTTATAAAGTTGATCAGGAAGCAGGGGTCCTCCGATGTTTAGATTCAGGTTCATAGCGTTGAAGGAGCTTTATCATATCCTGCGCGATCCCAGATCGCTCGCGATAGTGTTCGCCATGCCGGTCGCTATGACCTTCCTATACGGTTACGCAATCAACCTAGATGTCGATAACGTCGTGTTGTCGATCATCGATGAGGATCGAAGCTACGCTTCGAGAGATCTGGCCGGCAGGTTTTACAACTCGCGCTATTTTAGCCGACCTGACAGGGAAACTGATCTGTCCGATCCGGACAAGCTTCTTCGATCCACTTCGAGCAGTGCGGTCCTGCTGATCAGACATGGATTCGCCTCGGCGCTGGAACGCGGCGAACAATTCGACCTGGGGCTGACTGTAGACGGCAGCGACAGCGCGCTCGGAGCAGCAGTGCAGAATTATGCGGACCTGGCGTTGCTAGGATTTCTCGCAGCGAGGAATCCCGGGCCCTCCTCCGTCCCCCGCGTGAATATTTCCTTTCAGATAAAGTACAATCCCGACCTGAAATCATCGCATTTCTTCGTTCCGGGTCTAGTGGCGATTATCCTTATGATGATCTGCGCGCTGCTTACATCGATAACGATCGCGAGGGAAAAAGAGACGGGTACGATGGAGCAGCTCCTGACGACACCGGTGAAGCCGTATGAGATTCTGCTCGGCAAGCTTACCCCGTACATAGTGATAGCGCTTATGGACGGCATACTCGTGCTCGCTTTCGCCAAATTCGTTTTCGGTGTTCCGTTCGTAGGGTCACATCTGGTTCTTCTCGGTTTCGGCCTTCTCTACGTATCGACCTCGCTGTCGATAGGAATACTGATTTCTTCCCTTGTGGGAACGCAGCAGCTCGCGATGATGTTCTCGATGGTAGTGACCATGCTGCCGTCGGTCATGCTGAGCGGCTTCATATTTCCGATAAAAAATATGCCGGCTCTGCTGAGGGGGATAAGTCAAATCGTACCGGCCAGGTATTTTCTCGTGATTATCAGAGGGATAATGTTGAAGGGAACAGGGGCGAGGATACTGGCCGGGCAGGGGCTGTTCCTGCTAGTCCTGATGGCGATTCTTCTCGTGATAGCGGTGAAGCGTTTTTCCAGACAGGCGGCTTGAAAATGTTCAGGGCATACGTGGGATTGGTTAAAAAGGAATTCATTCAGGTATTCCGGGACAAGAATATGCTGAGGATGATTTTCGGAATGCCGATCGTACAGCTTATTTTATTCGGCTACGTGGTGAACGTCGACGTGAAAAAGATATCCTTGGACGTTTACGATTACGACCGAGGCCGGCAGTCGCGGGACTTTATCGAGTCGATGAAAGCGGGAGAGTATTTCCTGCCCACAGACATGATCCAAGGCGGGTACGACCGTCCCCTTTGGACGATGCAGGAAAGATTCGAGAGGCGCGAGGCGGAGATGGCGCTTGTCATCCCGGCGGATTTCTCGGACGGGCTCGAGAGGAACGAGAACGTGACGGTCGGCCTGACGGCCGACGGGACGGACGCCAACTTGGCGCGAACGGGGTCCGGGTACGCTTCCAGGATAGTGATGGATTTCTCGGAGGCAAAAACAGGCCTGAAACCGCCGGTGACTATCAGGAGCAAGATCCTGTACAATCCGGAAAACGAATCCGTCTTTTATATGGTTCCGGGTATAGTGGCGACGATCCTGACTATGATAACCGTCATGCTTACGTCGATGGCGATCGTGCGCGAGCGGGAGATGGGAACCCTGGAGCAGCTTATGGTCACCCCGATAAGCTCGACTACGCTGATAATGGGCAAGATAAGCACTTTCGCCGTTCTCGGGATCGTGGCAATGAGCATCTCGCTCCTTCTGGGGGTTGTCTGGTTTCATATCCCATTCGTGGGTTCGCCGATTCTGCTTTTTTCGCTCGCACTCCTGTACCT
>CAZPAH010000018.1:0-32644 GCA_964584495.1 uncultured bacterium
CGAAGATAAGGATACGGATTCGCTACGAACCCATGAAAGGTCGCTCTATCCTCTATACCGGCCCCCCTCGCCTGAGCCGCAAGCTCTCCGGCCAGCTCGCCGTCTCCGAGCAGATGAAGATGGACGGATTTATCTTTCACCCTCTCCATCGCCCGCAGCAGCATATCAAATCCCTTCTGCCGATGCAATCTCCCCATCGCCACAACGTTGATCCTGTCCTTGTCGAAACGGGCCGGACGCCCCTGCGAGGCCTTCTCGAGGATCGCACCGACATCGGCCGGGTTATTGATCGTGACGATTTTGCCGAGCGGCACGCCGTAGTGCCGGTTGACGTCGCTCCTCATATCGGCCGACTGGCAGACTATCCTGTCGAGACGGCGGTAAGAGAGTTTGTACAGCCATTTCGCGTTCCAGAAGCTCCGCGCCACCGCGCCGCGAAGCGATGGTATTCCGCTTTCCCGGCCGATATATACGGGCCCGGCCTTTCTGACCATTATCTTCGAAAAGCCCAGCATCATGTTCATGTAGCAGATCGTGCCGATGACAACGTCCGGATCCACCTCGTCGATCAACCTCGGAAGGCGGAAAAAGGATCCTGCAAGGTCGGTCCGGAGCTCATGGACCTTTATATCACCGGCCAGATCGCCAAGAAACCTCCCCTCCTTCCTCAGGAGGGCCAGTTCGACCGAAAATCTTTTCCGGTCGATCCCGTTCATCAGATAGACGAATACCCTTTCGGCTCCCCCGCCGACCAGAGATGGAATGCAGAAAAGTATCTTCCTCATGTATTTGCTTACTACGGCACCACGCAGGTGAGAGAATAGATGTAATATCTGCTTAAAAAATTATCTCCGCCCCTCGCGGGGCATGGATTTCCAGTATATGACCGCCTATTTGACCTGTCAATACCCGGGCCGCCTATCGCCGGGCCGCCCCGCATGTGCCACCGGTTTCAGGAAAATCGCGAATGGGATGGAGCCTAAGGCGACAATGGCGGAAATTTTAAATGTCAGATCGAGGCCGATCCTGTCCGCGACGAATCCGACGACGAGAACCATCAGCGAACTTAGAGTGAAGTTCAAGGTCATGTAGATGCCGTTGATGAAGGACATCCTCCTCGAATCGATATCATTAACGAGGGCCAGCAGGACCGGTCCGCTTGCGAAGAGAAAGAAACCGGCGGCGATCAGGACGGGAATCGCGAACTTGCGATCCAGAACCAGAAACAGCCACATCAGGAAAGGATTCACGGCCGAGATTGCGAGAAGCGTATTCTTTCTCCCGAGCCTGTCCGAGACGATACCCGCGAGGAAGGTCCCCCCCGCCCCCGATAGCTGGAGCACCGATAGGGAGATCCCCGCAAGCCAGAGAGAGGAACCTTTCGAGGTCAGATAGGTGGGCAGGTATATAGTCAGGGCTGATTTCATGGCGGCCCGGAAGAAGAAGATTCCTGTTATCGATATAAAGAAGGGGAGCAGGTTGACTAGGGTCTCCCCTGCTCCAGTCTCATGCTTTTGCGCCGGCTTCCTCTCGATCGAAGTATTTCTCAGCATGAAAAAGAGGAAGATCGAGGCAACGACACCGAAAGGGATCAGACGGTATGTCCCCTCGCTCCCCCAGAGCGAGACGGCGCCGAGAATTACCAGCGGTCCCAGCGTGCGCGCCAGCTCTCCGCCGAGCATGTAGAAACTCATCCCCATGCCGATCCTGCCTCCCGACACGCTCTTCATCATTACCGGAGCAGTCACGTGGAAAAGAGCGGAGCTGACTCCCGACATGACCAGCAGGATAACGAGAAAGCCGTATCCAGGGGCGGCTCCCAGAAGACTCATCAGCGTGGCGGTGATCCCCGGCATGAGAATGATAATATATCGTATACAGATCCTGTCGGCCATGATGCCCAGGAACGGATTTGCGAGGGACGGAAGCCTCCTGAACATATCGAGCGATCCCGCCATGAATACGCTGAGACCGAATCTGTCTATGAATAAGGGAAGGAGGGGGGCGAGAAAGGCGGTCGGTGTATCATGCACGAGGTGAGCGAACCCGATCGCCGCGACCTTCCCCGTTTCACCTTTATCCCTTCTTTCCATCCCTCTTGCGATACCGGCACCTACCCTCAAACGATGTCTACAGCTTATCAGAAAAATACCTTTCAAGAACGCCCGCGGCTATTCTGTGTCCCTCCTCGTTCCAGTGAGCTCCGTCTGCGGCTCTAACGGTGATCCCGTGCCGCTCGGCGTCCGATATCGCCTCGGCGACTCCACCGATGAAGGTAATATCGTTTTTCTTAAGGATTCTCTTCAGCTCTTCCAAAGAGGGTTGATCACCATCGGCGCAGAAGACATACAGATCGGTTCCGGCCGGTATCCTCGATTTAATCATCCTCAAGAGCTTCTCAGTTATTTCTACCGATTCCCTGAAAGAGGGAACCGACATCCCTTTCTCCCTTATCCCGTCCTCGACGGAGCCCTCCCTGGCCTGGAGTATATCGAGCCTGCTCATCACGAAATAGATGAAGCGTGAATGCTTATTGACGATGTCCCGTAGATGGGAGTGCTTCTTGGGAATAGCGTAGCGGATATGGCCGTCTTTCGACAGGTAAGGGCGCCTCAGGCCGTTGTTGTTTCTCTTGCTCTCCAGTTCCAGCTCATAATAGTTATTGATGAAATCATTCGTGTGCATCTGGAGGATGACGATATCCGGCCGAACGGCATCGATATACTCGTCCAATATCATGTATTCCTGAAGGCTGCCGTATCCGCCCACTCCCAGTGCGAATACCTCCAGCGGGAACCGTTCCTTTAGGATACCGAAATAGGCCTTTTCACACGATACTTCCAAGGCGTGGGTGAAGGAATCGCCGATAAACATGACTTTGATTCTATTCTCCACATCGGGGTTCCCGTACAAGCGGAACCCGTTCTGATCATTTCTTACCTGAGAAAAATACCTCTTTCCTCCCGCATCGAGCCTGAACCCCTCGTAATTGTAATCGGGATTGGGGATCCACCCGAGGTCCTCATCGAGCCTTATCGGGCTCAGGCCGGGATGCACTTGATGATACTTGAAGCTTTGATATACCCTGATCCCTATCTCACCCGATATCAGCAAAAGTATAATCGCCAAGGCTGAGACGCTTGCCGCGAATAATGTTCTTTTTAAGCGGTTCCCGCTCGATCGAGAAGCCGCCGGTCCACCTGTGGGCTCCGACTGAGTGTCCATCTGAAAACCCCCGGTAATTTCTTAAGTTGCGAGGACGGATCCAATTGTACTCCTTTTCCCATCGTCCCACAAGTACCCTAACTTGCCATTTACTGATGATTGGGTTGAAAACAAATAAAAAATGTATTGTTATTTCAGCGCATCTTTACTTAAAATCGGCTCATCCTTTTAAACCTTGGAGGTGAGTTGAATGAACAAACTCTCCGTTCTGGACTGGATCGCCTTGATCCTGATTATCGTGGGCGGCATTAATTGGGGCCTAGTCGGAGCTTTCGGATTTAACCTCGTCGCCGCGATCTTCGGAGAAATGTCGATCATCGCGAAAATCATCTATGTGCTGGTAGGGCTTTCGGGTATCTATACAATCTTCATACTCGGCAAGCTGGGCAAAAAGTAGATATACTGCTACGGGGGATGCAGAACCCCCGTACTAGAAACTCGGGCTCTCGTGTAACGACAAGGTGGAACCCTATCAACTCTTGGCGCTTTTCTTCCTTCGAAGTGCCGCATAGTAGCAGATCAGCGCCGCCGATACGAGCACCCCGGTGACAACCCATTGCGGGAGGGACAGCATTCCGGGTATAAGAGCGCTTTTTATATCGTAGTTCCCCGCCAGCAGCGGATCGATTCCATAGACCACGAGAGCCATCCCCGGTATAAAGGAAAGCAGAACTATCAAGAAAGTCATGTTCCCCTCGCCGAGTTGTCTCAGGGTGCCGAGAATACAGCCGCCGTTAATGAATATCCCGGCACCGAACAGGATCCCCGATACGACGTTGAAGAAGCCGTACCCCCTGATCTGTCCTATAGGCTTCAGCCCCAGCTGCGGATTGAGATAGCCCGATATCAGGAATCCGGCCGCCGTTATCGCGAAGATCACGACGAACATCCTCGCGATCCTCTTTCCCCTTCCAACGAATATCTCGCCCAGCCCGTGGGCGAAGCAGAGGCCTGCACGCTGAACGAAGAATCCGAATCCTATGCCGAACACCAACCCTGCGGCAGGCAGCAACCTGGAATCCATTTTCAATCCTTCCCCATTGTAATTTTATAAGCGATAAACGATCCGATGAAGATCCCGGCCGCGGAAAGGACCGACGACACGGACAGCATCGGCATGCCGGTGACGAAGGCCGTGGTGCAGGTCCCGGGGCACACGGTCACACCCATACCGACAAGAAACCCGCCGAAAACCACCCGGGGCAGCATTCCAGCCTTGGGAAAGCGCAACCTGAACTCTCCGCCGGTTCTGGCCCCGACGAAAGATCCGATGATAACGCCGAGATTCACGACGAGCGCGAAGAGAAACTTGTTCCCGGGGCCGAACTGTCCGACCAACGGCAAAAAGCTGCTGCCCCCTATCCAGAATTTCTTTATCGACAAGTACATGATGACATTGAGAACGGCGAACATAGCCGCCATGGATAGGGGCTTTCTAAAAATATTGCGCGACATCTCGCTCTCCTCGGTCCGGTCTCAGCTTTTCTTGATCGTGATCATCCAATTTTCGCCGTGCTCAATTACTTCGCAGGTAATGTTTTCGAAATCCTCGAGCTCTTCCGGGACCGATTTCGTAGCGAGAGGGTCATCGACGATGAAGTTTCTCGTCTCACCCTGTACCATATTGCCGACATGACATATTATCGTCACGACGGGGTATGGGCAAAATTTACCTATCAGGTTCTCCGGTTCTTTTGCCATGAGCTTCTCCCTGGAAAACCGTCCGGCCGATCCTGCGGTCCGGCGGCTCTCTGTCCCCTGCTCAATTATTTATCGGAATGTAAAAGAGGAAATTTAGCGAAAAAGCGACGGCACCGGCTACGGGACCGCCGATAGTATCCATTCAGCCGCGCATCGCTTCCATAAGAGCCCGGAGCGCCTCCCCATTGACGGTGTGCTCGTAGAGCGGGGCCATCGAACCTTTCGGCCGCACTTTCTGCTCGAAACTCACCTCTATCTCATGTTCGTAGAACACTCCAAGAAGAAGTTTTGAGTCTTCTATGGCCCGGGCAAAGGCTCGTTCCCTATTGTCGGAAACGTATCCGTCCTCGAGGTAGAGGGTGTTGTCCTCGAACCACTGGTAGGTGTTGACCTTGTTGAAGCTTATGCATGGCTGGAAAATATCGACAAGGGCGTACCCCTTGTGCGTAATGGCCCTTTTGACCATCTCCTTCGCCCGATCGGTATGCCGGCAGTAGGCCCTCGCAACGAATGTGGCGCCCAGAGAGATCGCAACGGCAATCGGATTGAAAGGCTCCTGCACAACCCCCTTCACCTGAACGGGCGTCCTGAATCCCGCCTGGCTCGTCGGCGATGCCTGTCCCTTGGTAAGACCGTATACCATATTGTTATGCACAATATGCGCGATGTCGGTCCCCCGCCGGATGGCATGGAGGAAATGGTTGCCCCCTTCACCGTACATGCAGCCGTCACCGCTCTCCGCTATCACGGTAAGCCCCGGATTGGCAATCTTTATGGCCGTCGCGGCGGGAAGGGCCCTCCCGTGAAGCCCGTTGAAATAATTGCATGCAATATACTGGGGGATCTTGGCGGCCTGGCCTATCCCCGAGACCATCACGAGATTCCGGGGGTCTATCCCCAGTTCGGCCAGCGCCTGCTTGAGAATTTTTCTTATGCCGAAATTTCCGCAACCCGGGCACCATGCGGTCTCATCGTTCTCAAGATCGTAATCTTCCGGTTTCATGGCGATCTCCTGGCCGATAAAATATCAATCCTTTTTCCGTACTATCCTATCAAAACGCCCCGCCAGCTCCTCAACGCTGAACGGATGCCCGTCATATTTTAGAATGCTTTCGTGGGGATGAATACCGGTCTCGAGCCTCAGCAGGGATCCGAGCTGCGAGGTGGCATTATTCTCGACGGCAACGATCTTCTCCGCCTTCTCGAGAAATTCCTTCGTCCGGGGATGCATCGGATAGACCTGCTTGAAATGAAGGAAAGACGTGCGTGCCGGCTTAGCAACGCCCAGCGCCTCTTTAATGATCTGGCATGTCGACCCCCACCCCACGATGAGGGTCGAGTATTCGGCGTCCCCGATCAATTCGGGCTCCAGCGCCGCTTCCCTTATCTTCTTAAGCTTGTTCAACCTCTTATCGACCATTCTCACACGGGTCTCCCTCTCCTCCGTGATACGGCCTCTCTCATCGTGCTCGTCGGAGTCGACACAGACCAGCCCCTTGCCGTATCCGGGTATCCCGCGGGGCGAGATCCCATCCTCGCTAATCTCATATCGCCTGTAATTCTCGCCGGTCTCTATAACGGCCCTTTCCACTCCTACACGGTCCGGATCGAGGCCCGAGATGTTTCGGTTGGAATCCATCAGGTACTGATCGGTAAGCATAATGACCGGGACCTGGTACCTGTCGGCCAGGTTGAAGGCCTCCTGCCCGAGGTAGAAGGCGTCCTCGATGCCGCCGGGAGCAAGTATGATTCTCGGGAAATCGCCATGCCCGGCTCTCAGGGCGAACAGCAGATCGCCCTGCTCGGTTCTCGTCGGCAGTCCGGTGGCCGGTCCCGGCCTCTGTGCAAGATGTATGACGACCGGCGTCTCGATCATCCCCGCGAGGCTGAGCCCTTCCACCATAAGCGCGAATCCGCCCCCCGACGTGGTGACCATGGCCCGAGCTCCGGCATACCAGGCTCCAAGGGCCATGTTGATCGCGCTTATCTCGTCCTCGGCCTGCTCCGCCACCAGGCCGAATTCCTCGGCGTGCTGCGCGAGGAACACTAGGACCGATGTGGACGGCGACATCGGATACGAGGAGATAAAATTACATCCTCCCGCTATCGCGCCGAGGGCGATTGCATCTCCGCCGCCGAGAACGATATCTTTCTTGGCCTTCTCGTCCTGCTCGAGGCTGAACGATATGCCCGCCTCCTTCATAAGGGCTGCTCCCGTGGAGAATCCCCTGCGTGCGGCCTCGATATTGCTTTGGACCAGATCTTTTCCCTTCTTGCCGAAAGTCCGATCGATCTGTGAATCCAACGCCGGCTGATCCGCTCCGACCATTCCAGCGACCACACCGGCGGCGACGCTGTTGGCGTAAAGCTTATTCCCCGCTTCCTCCGCTATCACGGAAATCGGAGCTTCCAGTATCCTGTGCTTTTCGCGGTACTTTTCCTCTATATTAGCGAGCTCCCCGACGATGACGGTCCCTTCGCCGAGACGGTCCTCAAGCCGTCGAATTGCATCGGGATTGAGCGGCAGGAGTATATCGATACGATCTACGAACGCTTCCACCGGCGAAGATGATATCCTTATCTCGACCGTATTGTTGCCCCCCCGCACGCGCGACATGACCTCCTTGGTCGTGAAGACATGGTACCCGGAGAGATTGAACGCCCTGACCAGCACCTTCTCGACCGTGTTGAGGCCCTGACCCGCCTCGCCCGAAAGCACAAGAGAAATATCCTTGATATTTGCCATATAAACCTCCGGGTGCAGTTTACCTGAACCTGGGGCAGATTGGAAAGGAGAAAAACAAGGGAGCGGTATAACCGGCTCGAATGCCCTTTTATTCCGCTATCGGATCATGAGGTTTGTTCTCGGAACTATGAAGCCTCTGCTCGGCCTGTGAGAGTTTACTCATGAATGTGCCCTTCTTAAAATCGGATGTCCACCGCTTTACCAATATCCAACCGCCGAAGCGCAGGATATTGATCCGCCAGGGTCGGTACCATTTCCTCCAGCCGATCTTGATGTTAAAGAGCGAGAAGATAATAGCCGGGAATGTCAACACATTGAAGCCGATGGCGAACATCGAACGGAACCGGTAGAAGCGCCCCATGATTTTGCGTATGGCGGACTGCATGTCCTTGGGCGTCAGCGGTTCGTCGGGGCGAAACAGCGGAAAGTTCCCGTCGTAATATTCCCAACCGACACAGTCGTGGGGGAAAATACGGTTCTGGGCCTCGAGACGGTCGTTCAGTCCCGTTCCGGGAATGGGAACGGGTAAAAGAACCTGTATCGTGTCGAGCCGCGCCTTCTTTATGAAGGTCCTGAAACGGCGCACACGCTCGGTCGCAGAGATCGACAGGTGAAGATTTTCGGGTAGCGGATACCCGAAGATAAACATCCCGTGCACTATGAAGCCGGCTTCGTGGTAGAGTCTGGTCATGGCGATCATCTCTTCCGGATTGATCCTCTTGTCCATCGCCTGAAGCTCCTCGGCTATCGGCGATTCGAAACCGATCGCAACGGTATTGATGCCGGCCCCGCGCATCGCATGGAGGAGTTCCTTGTCCTTGGCCCGGTCCAGCCTGATCTGGACGGTTATGTCGAGCCTTATGCCGACGGCCTTCTGATATTCGGCCAGCAGTTTGCATAGCCGCATCGTATCCTCACGCTTGTTACCGAACAGATCGTCAACGATAAAGTAATGCCGGGCATTATGTGTTTCCAGCAACGCACCGATCTGCTCTACGACGCGCTCCACCGGAGCGGCACGCGGCTTGCCCTTGACGGTACAGAACTCGCAATTCATCCCGCAGCCGCGAATCCAGCTGACCGGATAAATCTTGACCTTCGCATAGCGCAGAAGCTCGAAATCGGGAAGGGGCAGCTCCTCGAAATTAGTGATGGGGGGTCGTTCCCGGGTCGTGATCATTTGCCCGTCCTTCATATAGGCTATTCCGGCGACCTCGTCGGGCTCTCGTCCTTCCCGGATCGCCGCAAGAAGCTCCTGGATCGTGAGCTCGCCCTCGCCTTTCACCACGAAATCGACGCCTTCCTCCAGCGCTTCGCGGATATTTTCCTTCACGAAATGCTGCCCACCCACGATCACCGTGACACCCTTGTCCTTGTAGAATCTCACGAGCTCGTTCAATCTTGGAATCGTGCTGCTGAGGCCCCCGTAAAGACCCACCACATTGGCGCGCCTGATGGCCTGCAGCGTATTATGATCGGGCCTCCCGATCTCGTTCTTGGGACCCAGCCTGCGGTAATTGTTTTCATCTATGACCTCGACATCCCAATTCTTCATCCTGCTGACGGTAGTCGCTACAACGAGCGGCCCCAAGGCGGTGGTCATCTTTGCGACTCTGGAGTAGACATTGAAGGCTGGATAGGATGGGACAATCATCCTGAAACGAAGCCTGCGCGTATTTTCTTCCACGGGTAATCCCCCCGATTCTCCACTGCTTCCCAACTTTTCGTTATTCATAATAATATCCATGCTTCCTTTAAGTTTACTATAACATCGATTTATTTGCCGATACCCATCCTTTTTTCTCGAATTCTCTTCTTGCCAGCCTAAAAAGGATCCGGGGCAGTTTTATGAATGCGTACATTATATCATACGCGGAGAATACTCTTGCCGTGTAAGCCTTTTTTATTATCCTGAGCATCTGACCGAAATCGTAAAACTCGCCTCTTATCCTATTACGTATCCGCTTTAACTCCTTCAGGCTGTACATATCCGAGTACACCGGCCCCCCGACCGAATCACAGTGGTATCCGGGTGTCTTCTCGACCACTTCTTTCAACGGGGAAAATTTCTCCACCCTGAGCTTCTGGAAGGTTATGGAATCAAGCTTAAGCTCTTTCGCGAACCGGGCGATGTAGACCATCTCATCTTCCGTCTCCCCGATATTGCCGTAAATGAAGTAGCCGTGAATATAGAAACGATACTTATTCAGAATCTTGAACGCCTCTCTCACCTGCAGCTGGGTAAATCCCTTTTCAAGCTGCTTCAGCACCCTGTCGTGCGGTGATTCTATCCCGACGAGCATTATCTTGAACCCGGCTTTCTCCGCCTTCTTGAGAAGCCCTTCGTGCCTGGCAATCTCTATACGGGTCTGGATAATGAACGTTTTCTCGATCCCGTTGTCGATGATCAGATCGCAAAGTTTTTCGCTTCGCTTAGGGTTCGTGAAGAAATTGTCGTCACTGAACAATACAACATCGGCTGTAACACTTTTAAGTTCCTCGATAACCGATTCGAGGGACCTTTCCGCATATTTTCTTTTCTGCCCGAGGGGATTCAAGCTGAAGGTGCAGAACTTACAGTTATACGGACACCCCCTGGAGGTCAACACGGTGTCAAAGGTGAACCTGGTTATCTTGACCCCGTCCTGAATCCAATGGTAATCGTGCCTTCTTAAGGTTCTATCGGGGAATTCCGCATCAATAATATCCGTAAGGGATCTGTGCCCGTTGTGAATCACCCTTCCATCATCACGGTACGAGAGCCCGAGAATATCCTTGTAGGAAACGTTTTCAACGATTTCCCTTATCGTCTCTTCCCCCTCGCCTCTCACGATGAGATCGATATTCGGGCATTTATCGAACAGGGCCTCAACCTCTTCAGTCGCCTTATATCCCCCCACCACCGTTGTAACTTCATCGGGCAACGCCCGGATGAGTTCGCAAATTTCGTCGAACTGCGAATCCCAGGTTATGCTTATGCATACAAGGTCTATCTCTTTTTTGATAAAGTCGGACAATACTTCGATATCCTGATAGCCCTTTTCGTATCTCAAATCGAGAAGGGTCACCCGTCCGACAAGATCTTTCATATTTGTCGCAATATATTCCAGCCCCGTGGGAGGAAAAATCCCCATCGTCGCCGTGGAATCCCTGAAATAAGGGTACAGGGCAAGGGCATGTTTATACGTCACTCTCTAGGATCCTTCATCTTAATGAATGGTCTTGGTGGAGCTTTTCGATGATACAACAAACCGTCGGGCCCGTCAATACTAGGTAGTGCTCGGAGGGAAGCCGGAATCCGGCTTCCCTCTCGATATTGATTCTCGGCTGGCCGCCCTGCCGGCGGCGGCCGATACTATAGAGCCCGCGGGCAATCTAGAAGCTGCTCTTGTAGCCGCCCCTGTTCCCGCTACGCTGACCTTCGCTGCGAGAGCGCGCCTCGTTGACTTTAAGCGTGCGTCCGCCCAAATCGCTGTCGTTCAGGCTGTCCATTGCAGCCTTGGCTTCCGCGTCGTTCGACATTTCGACGAATCCGAAGCCCTTTGACCGGCCAGAATACTGGTCGGAAATTACAGCGACCGATTCGACCGTTCCGTGAGCCTCGAACGCTTTGCGAAGGTCGTCCTCGCTAGTCTCGTAAGACATGTTTCCTACATAAATCTTCATTTTAGCCTCCTAATGGCCGTTAATGATTAAAACCCGATAGATTTCCAGGAGGTAAATTTAGTGTCGTAATAGAGTTGATTAACGTGGCAGGATTCGTCTTTCGCCTTTATTTCGAAAACAAAATATTATCAATCCTCAATCCATCTTTATTGCTCCTTAATATAGCACTATTCAAGCCAAACACAAGCCTTATTTTTAAAATATTCACTCACTGCCCACCCTTAAGGTTGATGAAAAAAGATCGGAACATCCACTAAAGGAGTGCTTCAAGCCTGACGATAAAAAGAGGGGGGGTCTATCGGGAATCATATATGCATTAAGGGAAACTTGCGATGCGGTTCTGTATTAAGGGCGAATAGTGCAGGGTTGGGTGAACGGTTTATTCACGCGCGGAAATGACAACATCAATATTCATAGCAGGTTGCAACTTCAAGGGAGAACGGGGAATTATTCGAAACAAACAGGCCGTATCGGATGTCATTGGGAATTCTGCAATATCACGTGGTCTTTTGCATTGAACCTGAAATCGGGAGCCTTCTATGAAAGATATTAAAATCAAACAGATCGATGCGTTCAGCACCGAGCCCTTCAGCGGCAATCCAGCCTGCATCGTACTGGATGCCGACATACTGACCGATATGGATATCAGAAAGATCACAGACGAATTCAGCCAGTACGAGAGCGCCTTCATTACCACGCCCAACTCGGCGAATGCCATGTTTAAGATCAGATATCTCACTTCCACCAGCGAGATGGATATCAGCGGGCATACCACCGTGGCGGCCTGCTTCGCCCTGATCGAGGAAGGAAGGGTCGAACTCGCCGAGGGAACCAGCGGGGTAATACTGGAGACAAATATCGGGGACATCCCGGTTGATATCCATTTTGCATGGGATCGTCCGGAGGGAGACGAGCATGTCAACTTGAAAATAAACGGCAAGTCCGGTTATCTGAAGAAGATCATGACCCACCAATCGATAATGGACCACCGCGAGGCCGATCTTCCGATAAAAGAAATAGCCGATATTCTGCAGATCGACGAAGGCGAGATCGCCGGTACCGGCCTTCCGATGGAAATCATTTATACGGGATTGACCCAGCTCGTGATCCCGATCAATCACCGGGAAACGCTTCTCTCGATGCATCCGGACCTTATCAAGCTGAGCCTTCTCAACCAGAAATTCGGGATAGAGACCAACGATATCTTCACCCTTGAAACAAGTAATCCCGATAGCACGGCCTACTCGAGGCATTTCTCCCCCGTGCTGGGCACCTGGGAGAATCCCGCCTCGGGCAACGGCGGAGCCTCGGTGGGAAGCTACCTACTCAGGCACGGAGTGGTCTCCGAGGGGCATATGGTGATGGAGCAGGGCAAGGATATAGACAAGCTGGCCAGAGTGTACGTTGAGATAGACCAATCCGACGGGGTCAAGGTTCCCGTACAAGTTGGCGGTCTTGCTGTCACATCGATAGAGAGGGAAATTCAGATAGACAGGGAAGACGGCGAGCTTGTGATGCGCTGAAAGCGCCCTCCTATATCCCATTGAGTCCCCTTTCCTTGACAAGACGATATAAAATTTTTAACTTAAATAAAAATGTCGTTGGTCCACCGGTTTACCGGTCGCTTCCTACCCATGGAATTGAGAACAACGAAGCCGCCAACCAACAAAGACACCGGGAAGGGGATTTCTCAATGCGTAGATTGTTATTCACTGCTATTTTTTGCATCGCACTCACATTCCCCTTGGAAGCCGCGGACCCCTATCCAGGACTGACGGTGATAACGCCTACGCCATCGAGTAATACCTACCTGGTAGACATGGATGGAGTCGTCGTAAGGACATACCACGCCGCCGACCGCGGCGCCTTTATATCATACATGCTCTCAGACGAATCGATCGTTCGCACATGCAGGATAAACAATAGCCCTTTCATCACGGCCGGAGCGGCTGGGAGGATTCAAAGGATCGACACCGACGATAATGTAATCTGGGATTATACATTCGCGACCGAGGACTACCAGCAGCATCATGACATTCAACCTATGCCGAACGGCAACGTGCTCGTCATCGCCTGGGAGAGGAAAACGATGGAGGAGGCTATCTCCGCGGGGCGTCAGGCGATCGACGGCGAGATGTGGCCTCTCCTTATCGCGGAAATAGAGCCGGACGGCGCCACCGGTGGAACGGTGGTCTGGGAATGGCACGTCTGGGACCACCTTATTCAGGATGCGGATCCGGCAAAAGACAATTACGGCGTGATCGTCGATCACCCCGAGCTGCTGGATATAAACTACGGCAATATCCCCCTCGTCGGCGGCGATTGGCTCCATGCCAACTCGATCGATTACAACGAAGCTCTCGACCAGATCATCTTCAGCTCGCGCAAAACGGACGAGTTCTATATTATCGATCACAGCACGACGACGGAGGAAGCCGCCGGTCACACCGGCGGAAACAGCGGCATGGGTGGGGATTTCATCTACCGTTGGGGCAATCCGCAGGTGTATGACCGCGGGGACGAGACCGACCGGCGGTTTAGTGTCGTTCACGGAGTAACTTGGATAGATTACGGACTTCCGGGAGGTGGGGACGTGCTCGTATTCAATAACGGCGACCGTGACGGCACCGTGAACGACTATTCCAGCGTATATGAGGTCGTTCCTCCAATGGACCGCTGGAATTACTCGATCGAGCCGGACTCCGCCTACGGTCCGCTCCTCCCCGTATGGAGATACGAGAATCCCGGCACATTCTACGCCGGTGCGACGCAGGGAGGGGCCTTCCGCCTTCCTAACGGGAACACTCTCGTCTCGGGAGTGATAAACGGCTATGTTTTCGAGGTTACCGAGTCGGGAGCGATCGTGTGGGAGTACGAGCACGGTCAAAATGCCGGACGCGCCCCCCGCTACTGGGAAGAAACCACCGCGGTCCCTCCCGGCGCAACGGCGATGCCCTCGTTCAAGCTCCTTCCGAACTACCCGAACCCCTTCAACCCGCTCACTCGGATAGGATTCACCCTCTCCCTGGAAGACCGCGTACGTTTGGATCTGTTCGATGTCCGGGGAAGACATGTAGCGGAGCTGGCCGACCGCCGTTACGGCGCGGGCACCTTCTACGTCACCTGGGATGGTAGAACCGATTACGGCGAAAAGGCATCCTCGGGCGTATACTTCATCCGGATGCGGGCCGGGGAAGCATTCACCGAAACACGGAAGATCATCCTGCTTCAGTGATTACCTGAGCAGCATTAGTTTTTTGGTGACAGCCTCACCGCCCACGGACAGGCGGCAGAGATACATGCCCGACGCGACGGTAACTCCGGAGCCGTTCATGCCGTTCCATTCGGTGCTATATGTCCCTTCAGCCTTGTCCGCGTCTTCCAAGGTCCTTACCAGGCGGCCCGCGATATCCCAGATCTGAATCAGAACCCTCCCCGGCTTCGGGACGTTGTATGCGATCCGAACGGTAGGATTGAACGGGTTCGGATGGGCTTTCATCATAAGAGTTCCGGTGGGGGGGGTTATATCTTCGTCATCCAACCGGCATCGCCCGGGGCCCATAGTTCTTACGCAGTCCGACCCGCTGAACCGGTGGTCTCCAACTTCGCCGGAGACATTCAAACAGACATTTTCTCCGGGGTGAAGGAGAGCTATGACATCTTGCCTACCGAACTTCACCATGAGATCGGGGAGCCCATCCTCATCCCTGTCTCCGATTGATGAGGGATGCGCTTCCGCCGGAACGATATCATTTACCCGTATGGTGGAGATATCGATATCGTACACGTCGAAACCCTCCAATACCTCTATGTAGCATGTCACCCAGCGGCCGTGGCTTCTCAGGTTGAGATTGTCCGGCTTGATATCGACCGTAGCAGGCACCGGGACCATGTACTTTACCAAGAAAGCATCCGTACCTCCGTTGGACTTTCTATCCCCGCCTCCAAAATCAACCATATCTCCAAAGGAACCTGTCAGATACATGCCTTCGAAAAGATCCACTATAATCCCGTCGACCCTATCCCTCCCGTTCCCGCCAAGCGTTTCGTCCCAAAGGTAACCGCCATCCGAATCGAATTTCAAAATGAATATGTCCTTGTCGCCGGCCGAGGACCTCGCTCCCCCGCCGAAATCGATGCTGTTCTCGAAAACGCCCGAAACGAATATCTGATCGTCACCGAGCAGGGAGATGTCGAATCCGAAGTCTTCGCCGGCGCCTCCGCAGGTAACGTCCCACAGATAGTTGCAGTCGCCGTCGTACTTCACTACGCAAATGTCCCAAGATCCCACGGCGTAACGGTTCCCGCCTCCGAAATTCACGACATCCCCGAAATACCCGGTCACGCAGACATCACCCCCGGACGATACCGCAACTCCCCAGATCGCATCCTCTGCCGCTCCTCCCCATGTATCATCCGCGAGGTAATTTCCCGAAGGGTCAAGCTTGAGAAGATAGCCATCGTAAAAGGAAGTATTTCCCTCCGTGCGCTCTCCCCCTCCGAAATCGACCGTATATTCGAAGTTGCCTACGATATAGATATTGTCATCGGCATCCACCGCAACGCGACGTCCGCTGTCCCGTCCCTCGCCGCCGAACGTTCTATCCCACAGATAAGCGCCGCCTGTGTCCAGCTTTACGACGAACATATCCCTCATTCCAGCAGGCGGCCTCGGGCCTCCTCCGAAATTGATCGGATTGCGGTAACGCCCCGTCACGATAACGTTATCATCGTGATCGACGGCCAGAGCGACCCCCGCTTGGTTGTTCCTGTTACCGTATGTATGATCCCATATCCAGTTTCCGTCGGGATCCAGCTTGAGGATGAAGATATCGATCCCTCCGGCCGCTCTGCGCAGCCCTCCTCCGAAATCAATCGATCCTACGAACGAACCGCTGACAAGCAGATTGCCCTCCGAATCGACTTTCATGCTGTAGGCCACATCGTCGTCAGAGGCATCTCCCCTCGTGTAATCCCACAGATAGTTGCCTTCTCGGTCGAACTTAACGATATATATGTCCTCTCCCCCGGCCGAGATCCGGTCTCCTCCCCCGAAATTCACGGTCCCGTTGAAAGATCCGGCCATATAGACGTTTCCCTCATCGTCCAGAGCTATCGCATTGCCCGCATCCTCGCCGGGGCCACCTACCGTGCGGTCAAAAAGATACGTCTGCCCTGGTGCTCCAGCGGATCCAACAACAACAAATAAAAGGGTCAAGAATGCAATCGCAATCGGCGTCGTTCTCACGGCTGTTCCTCCCTAGTTTGATGGTTCCATAAGAAAATTCATGTGGCGGCATCGCCGCCGCGGCGAAATTGAAGGCTACTCAACGATCATCCAAAGCAGAAAAGTAAGCCAACCTCATCTCGTTAATCGACTAAGCATATCATAAATCATCAAATAATTCAAAACAAATGGCCCTTGCCCTTTGCTATCGCGTATTTTCCACGTCCGCCGCCTTCCCTACTAATATCCACTTTCCAAGGACCGATATGTCTATCGTGATCTTTTCAGGTGTCAACGGGATGGGGATCGAAGCGCGAAACATTCAAAAGTATCCTGGCACCGATGAATTGATGAAAGAAATCAGAGTGGTTCGCCCCCGGCAAGCTTCTGAAACCGCGGGAGCCCGCGGAGAGGTTTCCACATCGGATCGGCCGCCAGCCAGGCGGGGGAAAGCCAAGAGGGAATCGAAAGAAGGTACTCGATACGGTCGAGGGCCAAGTCGTTCTCGCCCAAGATCGTGTATATGTAAGAAAGATCGAATTGATAAGGCAGTCCGTAAACGGCGTCCTTCGAGACCGGCAGCAGCTCGATGGCCAGTTTCCCCTCACGCACCGCTTCTCGCGCTCGACCGAGAGCGGCGTATGTAAGGCCCAAAGCGCTGTGGAGACGCGGATCTTGCGGATATTTCCCGACTTCAGGCTCCAGCATGCGCAGCGCCTCTTCGTACGATTCTCTCGCCCTTTGCTCCTCACCGAGAAATCCGTATGCGAAAGCCGCCAGCAGAGGCTTAGGCCTCCCCCACATCTTGATCTTAATCCAATCGCCCGGAGAGAGTTCGAGGCTCTCGACCGCCCTCTCGTAATTACCTGCGTGCATCTCCACCAAATACCACGTGAATGCCGTCCAGGGCCTCTCCTGCGATACACATTGGAGCGCGGCCCCCTCCTCGTCCGACACTCCCTTCCAGCTCATATAGACCAATGCCAGCCCGACGTACGGCCAGAAGGTGTCAGGTGCGATGTCGATGGCCCGGTTCGCCGCATCGACGGCTTCCGGATACTGCCGCATAACCCATAGCAGGAATACCTGTTGAGTCAGGATTCCGGCGTCGCGTGGATTGAGAGCGAGGGCCTGCTCGTAACTGCTTTTCGCCTGATCCATCCGCCCCATGAGCTCATAAATATAACCCTTCGCCTCCAGGATATCCGCATGGTCGCCGAGCTCCTTCTCAGCTATCTCCAGCTCCTTCATGGCCCGCTCCGGATCCCTATTAAGCCAGAGATAGTAGTAGCTCAGGGCGATATGAACCTTTGGGGAAGCCGGTTCGAGTTCGAGGGCCCTCTCCGCCTCCCTCCTTGCCATCTCCTGCCTCTCCTCCGACAGATCTTCCTGGTAGTAAAATAGCCGGGCTTGCGCCTTGGCGATCTCGGCATGGGCCAGCGCGAAGTCGGGATCGAGCTCTACGGCCCGGCGGTAGTTCTCGATCATGAGATTCCAGTTCTCCACGGTGAAATGAGGCCGCTCGGCGTAATAACGCCCGCGGAGAAACGCGTGATACGCTTCCAGATTTTCTGTCAGCTCTCCGGTCAGTTCTCCTCGTTTGCGATCCAGCAGGGCAACCCCCAACGCATCGGCGACCCTGTCGGCGATCTCGGTCTGAACGGAGAAGATATCGCCTATTAGACGATCGAAGTGCTCGGTCCATATGTGCATGTCATCCGAAGCCCTTATAAGCTGGGGCGTTATCCGTACCCTGTCCAGGCCGCTCTCCGTTTTCGTCCAGCGGACCGAACCCTCCAGGATATAATCCACGCCTAGCTCTTCTCCGATACGTTTAATCGATTTTTCAGTATCTCTGTATTGCCGTGTGCTGGTCCTCGATATGACACCGAGGCCGTTCATCATGGCGAGCTGGCTTGTAATCTCCTCGGTCACCCCGTCGGTGAAGTACTCGTCCTCAGGCGCCCCGAGATTCACGAACGGCAGGACTGCGATTATCTTCCTGCCGGAAAGCCCTTCCGTCGCCGCGCGCCCCCTATACCTCTGCACCACGACCGTAGTGACGATTACCAAGGCCAAGACAGCGGCGGCTGCGAGCGCCGGCCGCAAACGGCGCCTGTTGCCGGCCCTGCCGGCGTATTGAGCCGGTCCCGCGCTTTGCTGCAATTTGACGATATCCTCCCTTATCGATCGGGCGTCCCTGTAACGCTCGTTCACATCCTTCTCAAGGGCCCGGTCGATCACCTTCTGCAATCCCTCCGGCAGACCGCTCCTTCGGCGTGCCAGCTTGTCCGGCTCTTCATGCACGATTCCATATAGAAGCGCCGCCTCGTGCTCGCCCTTGAAAGGCAGGGCGCCGGTCAACATCTCGTACAGGACGACGCCCAGCGACCAAATATCGGTTCGGTGATCGACCTCTTCCCCCTTCGCCTGCTCGGGAGACATGTATGCGGCGGTTCCCATCGTCGTTCCCGTCATCGTTATCTTCGTGTTGCCGGCGAGCTTGGCGAGCCCGAAGTCCAGGATCTTGACTATCCCGTCCGAAGTGACCATTATATTCGCCGGTTTGATGTCCCTGTGCACCATTCCGGCGGCATGGGCCTTGGAAAGCGCTCCGGCCGCCTGGGCCGCTATGTCGAGGGCCTTTCCCACGGGAACAGGTCCGCCTGCTATCCTCTCCTTGAGCGTTTCCCCGTCATAGAAGGCCATGGCTATAAACAACCTTCCGTCCGGAGTCTCGTCTATCTCATGAATCGTGCAGATATTGTGATGCTGAAGGGCCGACGTCGCCCGCGCCTCCCTTATGAAACGGTCTTTCGCCCGTTCGTCCCTCGTCATATTCTCGCTGAGGAACTTGAGCGCGACGGTGCGGTGCAGCTTGGTATCCTCCGCCTTGTACACGACTCCCATCCCCCCCCGGCCAAGTTCCTCCAGGATCCTGTAATGAGAGACTATTTTACCTATCATGCGCACCTCTCCTCGGGCGGTGGAAAGCCTACGGAGGGAAACGGAGCAACCCAAGTCTGCATTTCGATAGTATTCCTTTACTACCCGGGTCTTGTCCAGAAGAAAGACAACGGCCGCTCGGCTCCAAGCGGTTGATAACCACAGAGTCGAAATGACCGCCTATAGATTTGAATCTTATGCCCCGGTTACCACTCGGATAGGCTCTTGATCGCCCCCCATGAAGACCCTTCCACGCCGAATGTGAGACATTCCGGGCTGGAAGGAGGATAGTTGACATACAGGTTCGTGAGCCTGACGAGTGGATGCGGCACGTTGGAGCAGTCGGATATTACACTCTCACCAAGCTCGGGGTGAGAGGTCACCTCGATGACGCCGGGTGTGCCGTCAGGAATGGATAAATGAAGATGATACGTCCACACCCACTCCAATCCCTTGCACATATGAAGGGCGCCCCTGTAGCTCCAATGGGGGGATGGAGGGATCTCGTGCGGATCGACTATCTCCGGAATCATGAACGGGTGATACTCCTTGTCGATAAGAGAGTATGTTTCGGGTATGTTCAGGTTGTACCCGAATCCGTTCATCCCCTCTTCCGTCGTCAGGATCCATATCCATACATCGATCTCATACGAAGGTTCGCCATCGACGCACCATTCCGAATGATCGTCATCGGCATAGACGCCTACATAGACGTTACCCGAACCATGAACATCAACGGCCGCCGACAATACCAAAACGGCACAGGCAGCTATGAGCAAATGCCTCATGATGCACCCCTTTTAAATTTGAATTGAAGCAGTTAACCCTTTTTGAGAAGTATACCTCAGGTGCTCGTCAATTTCAAGTTTGAATGATCGCTCATTCCGGCAACAGTAAGAGACAATTCTCTTGTCTGGTTTTGAGGCTGGAGTTAAATCCATAAAACCGTTATTATGCCTTTGACTTAACGGCGGTCTATCATCAATCGAAGTTAGCGACCTAAAGGGAGGATCTCGTGAGAGTAAAACCGGCAAGTTCCATGATAATAATGTTGTTGCTCGTATGGCTTATGCCCCCGGGAGAAGGAAGCGCCACGGAGAAGCCTGCCGGATTCTCCGGAGATCTTGTTATTACCGAGCCTGAATCGACTATCAAGGCGAAGATATACGTCAAGGACCCGTACATCCGCCGGGTGGAGATGTCGAAAGAGGCGGGCGGGATGATATATATTCGTCCTCCAAAGGCACGGGGCAGAATCTGGGTGCTCGATCCGGGAAAAAAACAATTCACTATTTTATCGGCCGGCTTTCCGGCTAGAAAAGCTCCGGTAGAAGCCTGGATGGACCTACATAATGATATGGGCGGCGGTCCTGTAGGCGATGAGATGCTGAACGGTCATCCATGTACGGTATATCAATTTAAATATAAAGATCGGGACAAAGCCGCGGTAAAGATGTGGTACGCCGATGATCTGCGATATGCGATCAAAATGGAGGCGGACGCCGAGCTTGCAATAGGAACCGATACTGATTCCAAACTTGTCACAAGAACCGTTAAAGGGACATTCGAAATATTGAATATCAAGGTGGAATCCCTGGATGACGATCTTTTTGAGATTCCATCTGATTATGTGGAAGTTCCGTTTACTGAAAGCGAATGATCTCTCTATTAGGAACAAGAGCCTATTCGTACTTCAGGCTTTCCACCGGATCTACCCTCGCCGCCTTCCACGCCTGCCATGCCGTTATCGAGATGGCGATAGCGATCGCCGATGCCGAGGAGGCCAGGAACACCCATATGGACAAGTCCGCCTTGTAGGCGAAGCCGTCCAGCCACTTCCTGCCCGCGTACCAGGCGAGCGGCCATGCGATGATGTTCGCGATCAGCACCCATCTTACGAATTCCTTCGACAGCAGGATGACGATATTGCCGATAGAGGAGCCGAGCACCTTTCGGATACCTATCTCCTTGGTCCTCTGCTCTGCGGTGAAGGCGGCCAGCCCGAAGAGCCCCAGGCAGGATATGAATATCGCGAGGACCGTCCCGTATTTGATTATCGTCCCGGTCCTCTGCTCGGTGCCGTAGTTGTCCCTCATCCTCATCTCGTCGAGATAATCGTATTTGAGCTTGGCTCCGGGATCGAATTTCGCCACAGTATCTTCTATAAAGGTCCTTGTCTCCGCGGGTCTCACGCCGGACAGCGACACGCATATACCGTCTGTGCCCCAGTTGGGAAGTATGACGAGCGGCTTTATCGCGCTGTGAAGCGACTGGAGATGGAAATCCTTTATTACGCCGATTATCCGGTAGGTTTTATCGTAAGTGGTAAACAGCTTACCTATAGGATCGGGGAGGTTCATCGTCCTCGCGGCCGTTTCGTTGATGACCGCTCCATCTGTCATGTCGGCCGGGAATTCCTCGCTGAAAAACCTGCCCTTCACGACTTCGGGCTCGAACACCTCCAGGAATCCGCGGTCGGTGCCGACGATGCCGAAATCGTTGATGAAGATGTCGTCCGATTTACCCTCCCACGAAACATTATCACCGCCCGTGCTCGATTCGCGGTATATAGGAGGAGCGTTCACCCTTGTCGCCCCCGTTACTCCGGGATTGGAGAGAAGGACCTGGCTGAAACCGTCCCACTGCCTGTCGAGCTCGGTGGACAGCCTGAAGTAGATTACGTTATCGGTCATGATCCCCAGGTCTTTATTGCGGATGAAGTCGAGCTGCTTGTATATCAGCATCGATCCTATTATCAGGAAAATAGATATGGAAAACTGCGCCACTACGAGGGTCCTCCTGAACCAGATGCCCCTCGCCCTGTTACTCAACCGGCTTTTCATGGCTGCGGCCGGCTTGAAGGAGGAAAGTATCAATGCAGGGTACGCGCCGGCGATTACGCCGGTTAGCACTGTGACGGCGGCGAGCAGAATCAAGGTGGCAGGCCGAAACGATAGGGTCAGCTCCTTGCCCGCTATCAGGTTGAACCGCGGCAAAAGGAGGAGAGTCAGGAGCAGGGCAACCGCAACGGCGAATAGCGTCATTATCAGCGTCTCGCCGAAGAACTGTACCGCCAGTTGACGCCTGCTGGCTCCGACTACCCGCCTTACCCCCACTTCCATGGCGCGCTTTTCCGAGCGGGCCGTGGAGAGATTCATGTAGTTGAAGCAGGCGATGAGAAGAATAATGAACCCTATGGCCGAGAAGATATAAACATAGGTGATAAGGCCTCCGCCCTCCACATCATGAAGCCTTTCGCTGAGAAGCGGGTGCATGCGCACCTCGGCTTTGACCTCGCCTGCCGTCCCCGACTCTTCCCCGGCGGCTGCCTCCCCGTAATAGGGCTGAAGGACACCGGCGATATTCGCCTGGATTTCCCGGCGGGATGCGGCCGGGTCGACGACTATGTACCCATAATAGTTGCCGATCATCATATCCGTCATATCGCGCCCCCAGAGGGGCGCGAGCAGCCCGATGTTAATCACTGCGTCGAATCCACGGACGGTCGACTTCTCGGGAAGCTTTTTCATGACCCCCGTGACCGTCGCCGGAAACCATGTCTCCACCTGGAGGCTTTTTCCGATAGGGTTCTCGTCGCCGAAGTATTTTCTTGCCAAATCGGGAGTGATGACAATGTTGGTGATCTTGCTGAGCGCGTTTTCCCTGTCGCCCCTCAACAGCTCTATGTAAAACACGTCGAGGATGGTGGGAGTGGCAATGGCTATTATCTCATCGAACTTCTTATCCCCGTTGGAAAGGACGAACTTATAGTTCATGAAAGTCACTTCGTCGACTACGCCCGGGTAGGATTCCTTGAGCTTCGGCCCGAGGCCGGCAGGGACAACCGTTGAAGTTATCCTGCCGTCGGGTGTATCGAACCGACGGTAGATCCTGTAGATGTTCTTCGCGTTCGGATACTCCCTGTCGTAACCCATCTCGTCCTGTACCCACAGGGCGATCAGGATGCAGGCCGTCATGCCGAGCGCCAGGCCGAGCATGTTGATTATGGAAAATCCCTTGTGCCTGAGAATATTGCGCATCGTCACCCTTAAATAGCTGCCAAACATCGCCACACTCCTTTTGAAGATTATAATAATGATACGTATGTAATGGAAATTCGTTTCGCGGGCGATAAGAGTACGATGATTCCAATTCGGCGATGTCTTCTTAGAACTATTTCGGCTGAATTAAAACCCGTTATCCCCTAAAGGGAAGTGCCCTGTTCCTCTGCAGCCTCCGCTTTGGGACTATCGAGATAGTAATGCTTGACAGGCTTCAGTCTCCCGTCCAGCTCGTACACCAGTGGTATTCCCGTCGGAATATTCAGATCGGCGATATCCGCGTCGGAAATTCTATCGAGATATTTGACCAGGGCCCTCAGGCTGTTGCCGTGCGCGACGATGATTACGTTTCGTCCCGCATCGACTACCGGCGCGATGACCTCGTGCCAGTAGGGCAGGAAACGCTCGATGGTGTCCTTGAGAGACTCCGTGACCGGTATCTCGTTCTCCTTCAAGGATCGATAACGAGGGTCGTGGCCGGGATAGCGCGGGTCCGTCCTGTCGAGAGCGGGGGGCCTTATGTCGAAGCTTCTTCGCCAAATATGGACCTGTTCTTCGCCGTACGCCGCCGCCGTGTCGATCTTGCTCTTGCCCTGCAAGGCTCCGTAATGACGCTCGTTCAAACGCCACGAATGCTCCACCGGGATCCACATCAGATCGAGCCTTTCCAGAACGATCCAAAGCGTCCATATCGCCCGCTTCAAGACCGACGTGTACGCTATGTCGAAGGAATACCCTTCTTCTTTCAGCAGCTTTCCGGCCCTGTCCGCCTCGGCCCGGCCCCTCTTGGACAGATCGACATCGGTCCACCCCGTAAAGAGATTATCCTTGTTCCATTCGCTCTCCCCGTGCCGCAGCAGGACCAGCTTGCTCATGTGATTTTCCCCCTAACCGGCCATAGTGGTTCTCTCCAGCGTCGACTGAATCATGAAATAGCGGCCGATGCTGTCGAGGGAGACGATCCCCTTCAGATCATCCCCGTCAACGACGGCAGCCGCAGTACCGGCGCCCTGGCGGAGCCGCTTGTAAAGATCGTTCAACGGGGAATCGGAGGTGACGGAAATATAATTCCGATCCATGACTTCCGCGACCGTTACTTCCAATCCCTTCTCATGGGCGGCCGCCAGGATTCCGTTCCGCGTCAGGACGCCCTCCAGCCCGCCGTCGCCTATCACGGGAAAATCGTGCTGGCAGCCGTGAAAGATATGTTCCATCGTCTTCGATAATTCTTCTTCGGGCCGCAGTGCAATATACTCGGTGATCATCGCCGCCTTTACCGGCACCTGTTTGAGAAGGGAGCCGAGCAGGACCTGGCGCTTCTCGCTCCCCGCACCTATGAAGAGAAACACTCCGATCAAGGCCAACCACCAGTTATAGAATATCCCGACAAAGACGAATAGCAGCGCGAAGCCCTGTCCGATCAGAACCGCCGTCGATGTGGCCTGGTTGTATTCCATCTTCAACGCCAGGAGACCGCGTAGAACCCGCCCTCCGTCCATTGGGAACGCCGGGATCAGGTTGAAAATCGCTAGGATGATGTTCACGCCGATAAGACCGGCGAAAAAGGAACGGGCCGTGGCCGGGTAGAGGTCCGGCGCGCCTATACCCGACCAGTGCCCTACCGATAGGTAGAGGATCCCGGCGATGGCCAGGTTGATCAGTGGACCTGCGAGAGACATGACGATCTCCTGCCCGGGTTTATCGGGCATCTCCTCCATGACGGCCATTCCTCCTATCGGAAGAAGGATGATGCTCGTTGCCTGCTTGCCGAACCGCCGGGCTATCAGGCTGTGACCGATCTCATGAATGAGCACGCAGGCGAAAACGGCGCATATGAAGATCACCGACACCAACGCCTTCTCCGGGCCCATTTTCGGAACACCGGACATATAGATAAAAATCAGCAACAAGACGAACGTCACGTGAATCCTGAAAGTGATGCCGAATATCTTTCCGATCTTGAAAGACCAAAGCATTCCACCGACCTCCATACGGCACCGTAACTGCCGCCGCCGGATATCTCGCCCAGGGGACGGGTTGTTACCTTCGCCTGCCGAATATCCTCAAAAAGAACAGGAACATGTTCACAAAGTCCAGGTACAGCCTCAACGCTCCGATTACCGCGCTTTTGGACTCGATCTCCGTATCCCCGAATCCCTGAACAGCCATCTCTTTGAGCTTCTGCGTGTCATAGGCGGTCAACCCGACAAATACGAAGACACCTATGTAGGTTATGAGCCAATATATGCTCTGGCTGTGAAGGAAGAAATTCACGATCGATGCCAGGATGATACCGACAAGGCCCATAAAGAAGAAGTGCCCGAGCGAGGTCAGGTCACGGTTCGTCGTGTAGCCGTATATGCTCACCACGGCGTAAGTTCCCGCCGTAATAAAAAACGTAGAAGCGATAGATGCCTGCACGTAGGCTGAAAAGATAACCGAAAGCGTCACCCCATTCAGCGCTGAATAGACGAAGAACATGACGGCCGCCGTGGAAGCCTGCATCCGGTTTATTCCGGCGCTCAAACCTATTACGAGGGCCAGCTCCGCCAGCAAGAGCCCGATGAACAGCGCTCCGTTTCCGTATATGCTTTTTGCCAGCGCCTGATTGGAGAATACGAGAAGGGAGATGACCGCAGTGGTCCCCAGCCCCAGAAACATCCAACTGTACACCCGGCGGATAAAAGCCGCTTGAACGGCGGACCGTTCATCAATCGCAATTCTTTCTTCCATGAATCAACTCCTTTCCCTATTAATTCAATCGAAATCATACCGCCGCGGGATCGATCGGATCAACGATAATGATAATATTCGATCTCCCGTGCCCGATCAAATCCCGCGAGACTATCTACGTATTACGGAACATGCTGCAGGTAAACAAATAATGGAAATCCCAGCAACGTCGGCAGCCAGAACGAAATAATCCTGTACGTGAGAATCACCACGACCGCGGTGGCTCCCGGAACACCGAGGCCGGTATAGATCGCCGCCATCGTTCCTTCGACCAGTCCTATACCCCCCGGAAGAAAAGTGAATTTACTCAGGAGAAGCGGCAGGCCGTACCCGCCCAGCAGTAAACCTGGACTGACCCGGTACCCGGCTGCCAGGAAAATGAGATACAAGGTCATTAGGTCGAAGGCGCTGTTTCCGATCGCTCCCGATGCCGCGCCGCGCCATTTTCCGCTGCGAAGACCATCCCAGGCGAGAAAAATCCTCTCTATAGCGGCCTTCGTCGGCCCAGGCGAATAAGGGTTGCGACGGAATCGTGCCCAGCGACGCGCGATCCTTATCGAATATTTCACGATCATCTGCCTGTTGTATACACCCCACAGTATGATTCCGGCAAACGATCCGAGAAGCAGGACTACAAGGCCGAGCCCGATCGCCTGCGCCGACGACAGCTCGTGTAGAAGAATCAACTGCACCATACCCATTATGGCGAATATGAGGAGCGCCGCGTTGTTAAGAAGCGCCGGCATCCAACTTGCCATCAACGAACCTTCCTGCTTGATCCCGACGTGCCTCATGAGGCGATACATCACCGCCGAATTGCCCACCATCCCCCCGGCGACCATGCCGACGCTGGATGAGGCAAGAATCATGTTTATAGATCTAAATGCGGGCAACCGCTGTCCTCCAGCCGATACTAGCGCCCGAAGGAGAAAACCGCTGCTGATATAGCTAAAAACCTGGGCGATCACCGCACCGGCGACCAACTGAACCGACATCTTTCTGACGACCTGTATCGAATGCTTGAAATTCGCCAGCTGGGGCAGCAGGAGGTGGACCGCCAGACCTAGGACGAGTAGCGTGAACAGATACCTTCCCAATCTGATCGTCAACTTTGGAAGATGCTCCTGGTGCTGATTCTCGAAAGGTTGACGGCTATGCATCCTTGCTCCGATAGAAGAATCGTTTCGTAATCTCGACCGATCCGATATAGAACGCGGTCAGAATCAGCAGCGCGGCTAGAATAGGCAGCGGCAGCGGCGTTAATCCTAAAACCCTGTGGATCGGAGAGTAGGGAACTGCTATCGTCACGACGAAGACTACCAGCGAAGTGATCATGAGGAGACGCCCAGGCCTGCTCCTGAAGAACGGCTTTCTCGTCCTCACGATAAAAACGACCAACAGTTCGGTTATAACCGATTCGACGAACCAGCTGGTCCGGAACATGTCCTGCCCCACTTTGAAAATCAACAGGAGCACTCCGAATGTCAGATAATCGAACACGGAACTGACAAGCCCGAACGTGATCATGAATTTTCGAAGGAATTTAATATTCCACCGCTGGGGTTTCCTGACGAGCTCCTCGTCGACACGGTCGCCCGCGATATTCATCATCGGGAAATCGCTGAGAAAATTGGTCAGGAGCACCTGCATCGGAAGCAGGGGCAGAAACGGCAGGATGAATGATGCGCCCGCCATGCTGAACATATTGCCGAAATTGGCGCTGATCGTCGTGAAGATATACTTCATGGTATTGGCGAATGTGGCCCTGCCCAGCACTATCCCCTGATGCAGCACGGCGAGATCCCTCTTCAGCAGAACGAAATCCGCCGCTTCTTTCGCCACATCGACGGCCGTGTCGACCGAAATCCCTACATCGGCCGAGTGCAGGGCGGGGGCGTCGTTTATACCGTCACCCATATATCCTACGGTATGTCCGAGTTTCTTGTGGGCAAGGATGATCCGCTCCTTCTGGTTAGGATCGACCTCGGCGAACAGGTTGACGCTCTCGGTCGACGTCCAAAGCGCTTCATCGGACATGTTGTCTATCTCGGCTCCGGTCAACATTCCTGTTACCGCTATCCCGAGCGCTTCGGCGATGTGAAGCGTTACCAGCCTGTTGTCGCCGGTGATGATCTTCAACCTGACACCGAGATCTTCGAGGGAATTTACTGTTTCGGTTACACCGGGCTTGGGGGGATCGGACAGGATTATAAACCCTCGAAAGATCATATCGATCTCGTCTTTTCTCGTATAGCGGGACCGCTTCTGGAGCTCGCGGGTGGCGACGCCGAGCACCCTGAAACCCTTGGAGCTCCATGCGGAAAATTTTTCCATGATACTATCCCTGTATTCGTTCCCGAGCGGGACGATCCGATCTTTATCCTCGACCTTTTCGCAAACCGACAAAACGCTCTCCAAAGCTCCCTTCGTGATAAGCACCGGAGCGTCGCCGCCGGCACCCACTACTACACCAAGACGTTTACGCACGAAATCGTAAGGTATCTCGTCGACCTTACCGTAACCGGACACATCCGGGCTGCCGGCCGCCAAGATCGCTTCATCCAGGGGATTCGCGATGCCGCTCTCGAAATAGGCGTTTAGATATACGTAGCGAAAAAGATCTTCCGATGGCTGCCCGTGGATATCCATCGCGTTGTCGAGCTTTACGACACCTGCGGTCAGCGTGCCCGTTTTATCCGTGCACAGTATGTCCATGCTGCCGAAATTCTCGATAGACTCCAGTCTCCTCACAATGACATCATGCTCGGCCATCTGACGCGAACCCCTCGCCAGCGTCACGCTTATTATGGCGGGAAGGAGCTGGGGCGTCAGCCCGACCGCCATGGCTACGGAGAAAAGCAAAGAGTCGAGAACCGGCTTGTTGAAAAACACATTCGCTCCGAAAACGATCAGGACGAGCACGACCATGATCCGCATCAAGAAGTAACCGAGACGCCTTATACCGTGCTCGAATTCGGTTTCGGGCGGACGCAATGACAGCTGCCCCGCTATTCGCCCGAACATGGTCGACGCTCCGGTTTTGACGACCAGCGCTTTCGCGCTGCCGCTCCGCACATTCGTTCCCATGAAGACGCAATTGGTCCGCTCCGCCAAGGTCGCATCGGCATTTACCGGGCCGGGATTCTTCTGCGTCGGGAATGTCTCGCCTGTAAGCACGGCTTGGTTCACATAGCAGTCACGCGCGTCGAGAAGCACGGCATCGGCGGGCACGAGATTTCCTGCGGACAGAAGCACGACATCGCCCGGGACGACCTCCGAAGAGAGCACCTCCTGGGGGCGGTTGTCTCTCAGGACGGTCGATTTCAGCGTAATTCGGGCCCTCAAACGCTCGATCGCGCTGCTGGCCCTGTATTCCTGCGTGAAGCTTAGGAAAGCGCTGCCCAGAACAATGGCGATGATGATCGAAGCATCGACCCATTCTTGTATAACAGCCGAAACAATGGTGGCAAACAGCAGGATAAGGATGATGGGATCCTTGAATTTTTTCAAAAACAGGAGGAGGGGCGTGGTTTTTTCGCGGGCTTCGACCGTATTGGGACCGAATTGGGCGACACGCCTGATCGCTTCGCCAGAGGAAAGGCCATCAGCACCGCCGCCCAGCGATCCCATCAGGTCATCAGCCGGCAGGGTCCAGTATTCGGCGGGCGCAACTACTTCACGTTGAGCCCCATACTCTTCTTCCGTCAAGCAGCTCCTTTACACATCGCTTGCCCAAACCTTCGCCTTAAATCTCTATCTCTATATTACCCTTTAACTTACGCATCCTGAAGCCGAGGAACAGGAATAGGAATCCGAAGAACAGGGCATAGAACGCGATCAGCCAGGTAAGCACCAGTGTGCCGAACACGGGTCTCAGCAGGAGAAATATGCCTAGAGCCACCGATAGTATGCCTCCGAGCGCAAGCATCCATTCGTTCCGGATCTTTTTCCTGAGGTTGAACGCCTGAATCAATTCGAAAATACCCGTTAATATCGCCCATACTGCGATGAATATATAGAGTGCGAACGCGGCAAGGCTTTGTCTGGACAGGATTATCAGCCCTACAACGATTCCAAGCACTCCCTCCAGAATCAGAACCCACCACCATTTCGACTGTTTCCGCGTCGCCAGGCCCGCCCAGCCGGCGAATATACCATCTATCAAGATAAAAGCGCCGAAGAGGATTACCAAGACCTCCCAGGCCCTTCCCGGCCAGAACACCGCCAGAATGCCGAAGAGTATGGCGGCAATACCGCGAAGGAGAAAAACCCACCAGTTAGAAGTAGCCAGCACCAACATGCTCGATCACCTCCATGAGTTTGAATGACAATTGAAAAGAAACCGTAACGGCCCCAAGCAATCCCTCCGGATCTCGTTCAACTCAAACAGTATTATAATCCGCTACTTAATGGTAGATAAATCTGCCGATATCGCATGCAATTGTAATATTATTTAGTTATTGACAGACGACGCTATTTAGTTCTTACTTTGGCGGAAGGTATCTTACTATATACCATACAATTTGCATATCAACGAATGCTGGCGCGGCAAGGAGAAAAGAAGATGCCGCCTGGGCCGTGCCAGCATGAAGTGTCGTGCTGCCATGAATCGAATACAAACCGTCCATCTGATTCCATTTTCGGGAGAGGAGGTTGGGAGTTAAAATCGAGAGGCACCCGTTACAAGACAGTACCGCACAAAGAAAGGAGCCGGGCCATGAACAGAAGAATCTGTACGTTGGCTGTTGTATTTTTAATGCTATTTATATTCACGGGGGCGAGCGCACAAACTGAGAAAATGAAGACGCTGCCGAAAGCCCCGGAGGGCTGGGTCATTGTCGAGGAGGATTACCTGTTCTTCCTGGACGATGAGCCACAGACCCACTTCGAGAAAGCAAAGGAGAGTTTTCTCGAGGGCGACAAGAAGGCGACCGCGAAGGAGATCAGAAAAGCCGTGGTATTCATGAAGCTTGAGGAAAGCCGCGCAACGGCTGAGGGAAAGGAAGCCCTGTCGACTTCCATCGACGAACTGAATAAACTGGCCGATGATATCGAGAAAGGCGCCGCCGTCTCGGACAAGGATCTCGATCATGCCTTCGCCCGCGCCCATCAGGCCCTTACGAAGCACCATCTATCGAAGGCGAAGGAGGAGTACGGCAAGGATTCCAAAAAAGCCGGATATGAGCTCAAGGCGGCCGCGAATCACCTCGAGTATGCCGTAAAATGGTCCGGCGGCAAGATGGAAGAGGGTTTTGACGCCGGAGTAAGCGATGCAAGAACGATCGCGGGAAAGATAATCGATGGGGCGGGCTGGACCGCCGAAAAAGTCAGCAAGGCGATGGAATACTTGGCAAACGAATCGGATAAGCTCGGCAAGAAGGTTGAACCCAAGAAGAAGTAATCGTATCTCAAGTCAAGGGCGCCGGTCACCTCTCGGGGACCTGCGCCCTTTTCTCTGTTTAACCCATTCCGGGGAGATCCAATCGAAAAGATCGGGAAAGGTGGAATACTTTGGCAACCGGCATTCATACCAGCCACGTGCCCATCGGAAACCTTCTTCTCTTCATACTCCTGTTCCTGAGCACTCCGGCGCTCGACAGCAGGTTCTCGACCGCTCGCTCGAAGGGATTCGCCCGCGCCGTTCAATATATCTTGTTCGTCGCCGGAATGTAGTTAGGTATCTATCACGTCCTTCACCTCGATTTCAAGATTTTGACGGCCTCTCTCGGAATCATCAGCCTTACCGTCGAATTCTCCGCCCAGCAGCTTATACAGAATCTCATCGCAGGCATTCTCATCTCGGTCCGCAGAATCATAAGGCTCGAAGATTGGATCGAAACCGGCTCGTCCGGGATATGCAAGGTCAAGGATATAAGTATCACGCATACCGTGCTCAGGGGAATGAACGGCAAGCTGATCTATCTATCCAACTCGTTGCGTGTATATTACCGATCTGACCGGCGGCAGGGTCACATTGACGATTTACATTTGGATACATGAGATCATCAGGCGAGACGCGATCGTACCAGCATACCTCAGCACGCTCAGAAAGGGAATGAGGGCCGAGGGAATGGAACCGGGCTAGAATCGACCGGCTGCGGGCTGTACTTTCTTTACTGACCTTTTTTACGTTTCGTATCGGACTTCTTTACCGGCGCGGTCTTGGCCGGCTCCGGAGCTTTTTTCCTGGGCGTCAGCACCTCGCGCTCGATCCTGGGTGAATGCTTATCGACCTTGCGCTTTTCCTTGTCCGGCTGGACCATCTCCTTCAAGAGCTTCTACCTGGGTCTAACAACTGTCTTCTGAGTCGAAGCCACCCGCGGAAGAATATTAGAATCT
>CAZPAH010000019.1:0-32572 GCA_964584495.1 uncultured bacterium
GATGTCGGCGGAAGGGACGTCCTGATCGTGGACGAGATAGTCGATACGGGCCGCACCCTGTCCCAGCTGATCGAAACACTCGACAGCAGCAGGATCAAAAGCCTCCGGGTCTGCACCCTCCTCGACAAACCCTCGGCCAGGGAGCTCGAGGTGCCGATCCATTATACCGGGTTCGAGATCCCCGATGTTTTCGTCGTCGGTTACGGACTGGATTACCGGGAACGGTTCAGGAACCTTCCCTTCATAGCGGAACTCTCGTAGCGAGAGGAACTGCTATTCATAATGGACAAACTTTCGATGATTGTATATCTTGCAAGAGGAATAAACCGCCCGGCGGTTTAAATCCTCCGGATAATTGAAAAGAAGCGGACATTTTATTTTTCCGTCTCGAGAAACGGAGCACATTTTTAATTATGGGTATGGACAGAAAAATCGATAAGAAAGACAAGAAATCCACCCCCCCCAAGAATTGGGTGCCTCCGGGAGCCCCCGGGCAGCAGAAACCGTCGAGATCGATGGCCCTTTGGGTCATGGTGGTGATACTTTTCATCCTCGCTTACCTCCTCTTCAACTCCAGCCGCGACAGGGAATGGCCCATCAACTATTCCCAGTTCATCGCGGAGATCGATAACGGCAATATCGCGAGCGTGAAGATCAAGGGACTTGAGGTGCGTGGGAAGCTCGTTAACCCGATCGTCATTCCCACGGGGGGCGAGGGAACATCGATAACCAGCTTCAAGGTGATTCTTCCGGCCGAGGACAAGGATCTACCCGAGCGAATCTGGTCGGTCAACAAGGACACGAAGGTCGAGGCCGAATACCCAGGCAGCAGCGTCTGGGTGAAGGCGCTGGCCACGGCCCTGCCCCTCATCGCGCTGCTGGTGCTGTGGGTGATACTGATGCGGCAGATGCAGGCGGGAGGGAACAAGGCGTTCTCCTTCGGCAAGAGCAAGGCGAAGATGATGGGGGGAAACAAGCCCAAGGTCACGTTCAACGATGTGGCGGGGGCGGACGAGGCCAAGGAAGAGCTCAGAGAGATCATCGAATTTCTCGAGGATCCGAAGAAATTCCAGAGGCTCGGCGGCAGGATACCAAAGGGCGTGATCCTTCTCGGACCCCCCGGGACGGGCAAGACCCTGCTGGCCAGAGCCGTCGCCGGCGAAGCCGGGGTGCCGTTCTTCAGCATGAGCGGGTCGGATTTCGTGGAGATGTTCGTGGGCGTCGGCGCCAGCCGGGTCCGCGACCTGTTCGACAAAGGTAAAAAGCATGCCCCCTGCATTCTCTTCATCGACGAGCTCGACGCTGTGGGACGTCACAGGGGAGCCGGTCTCGGAGGGGGACACGACGAGAGGGAACAGACTTTGAACCAGCTTCTCGTCGAGATGGACGGATTCGAGACGAACGAGGGGGTCATTCTTCTGGCGGCGACGAACCGCCCGGACGTGCTCGATCCCGCCCTCCTCAGGCCGGGCAGGTTCGACAGAAGGGTGATCGTGGACATGCCCGACATCAAGGGCCGCATCGGGATTCTCAAGGTGCACACGCGGAATATACCCCTTGCCGACGATGTCGATCTCGAGATCCTCGCCCGGGGAACACCCGGCATGTCGGGTGCCGATCTGGCGAACACCGTCAACGAGGCCGCCCTGCTGGCGGCCCGGCTCAATAAGAACAAGGTGGAGATGGAGGACTTCGAGGAAGCGAAGGACAAGGTCCGGCTTGGACCGGAGAGAAAAAGCCGCGTGATGAAGGAGGATTCCAGAAGGGTCTCGGCTTATCACGAGGCCGGTCACGCCGTCGTGGGCTCCTATTTGGAAAATGCCGATCCCCTGCACAAGGTTACGATCATCCCCCGGGGAAGGGCCGGCGGGCTGACATACTTCCTGCCGGATGACGACAGGCTCTTCTATTCCCGGGAGTACCTGCTCGATCTCGTCTCGATGTCGCTGGGAGGACGGGCCGCCGAGGAGCTGATACTCGGAAGGGTCGGAAGCGGCGCCCAGAACGATATAAAAAACGCCTCGACTATAGTCCGTAAGATGGTCACCCAGTGGGGAATGAGCGAAAAGCTGGGCCCGATCTGTTTCGGCGACCACGAGGAGCAGATCTTCCTGGGAAGGGAGCTCGCAACGAGGAAGGACTACAGCGAGCAGACGGCGATCGAGATCGACAAGGAAGTCAGGAAAATCATACTGGAATGCCAGAAGAAAGCCAAAAGTATACTCATAGAGCATATGGATCAGCTCCACAAGGTCGCCGAGGCGCTCCTCGAGAGGGAGTCGCTAGATGCTGAGGATGTCAAGATTCTCCTCAACAATGGAACGCTGCCTCCCCGCAAGAAGAATATCCATGCCGAAACAGAGCGCACCGATGCCAAGGAAACCGCTGGGGCGGAGCCGAAAGTGGAAAACGGCGGGCGGGCGGCGGATCGGCCAGCCGAGGGCGATCCGGAGGAGGGGTATCGGAACATCGACGATCCCGACGAGGATGTTCCCGGTCCGGAAGAAGCGGTCGGGAACGATCCGGACGCGGATAATCGAGAGGAGGATGATTCGACCGCCGGGAGCTCGAAGGCCGGCGATCCGGAAGCCGAGGATAAGACCTCTTAACCGTCGCCTGGAAAACCTGTCCGAAGCAATACGGCTTTTCGATCTATGCGCTATTCTGCACACCTGATCAGCACCAGAGATGCCGGCAGGCTCGAGAACGACCTCGCCTCTGCCGGCGTCTCCCCCGAGGGTATCGATATCCTTCTTCAGAAGGTCGAGAACATCATCGTCCGTGTCGATTCGGTCCCCGCCGCGGCCGCCAATATCGTCAAACAGCAACTTCTCTCCCTAGGAGGCGACGCCGCCGTCCACAGGGATGTCATCACTGGACGCCCCGTCGACTCGACCGTTTTCCTGATTGCCGACAGGAGAAGGCTGGCCGCGCTGTCGCGAAAGCTGGCGGGGCAGCCGTTCGGCCTGGAGTCGCTCGGATCGCGCATAATCGATCTCATTCGTCTGAGGGACAATCCTCCTTCCATCGTTTCCCTGCCCGAGGGCGCGATGGACCTCTCCGAAAAACCGTTGATAATGGGTATAATAAACGTGACCCCGGACAGCTTCAGCGACGGAGGGAAATACATCGATCCGATCCTGGCGAGCGACAGGGCGATGGAGATGGTGGAAAACGGCGCCTCGATAATCGACATAGGCGGCGAATCGACGAGGCCCGGGTCGGCGGAGATCGACGACCGGGAAGAGCTGAAAAGGATTGTCCCGGTCCTGGAGAGGCTCGCCGGGAAGATCGATGTACCGATCTCGATCGATACCCGCAAGGCGTCCGTAGCGAAGGAAGCGATCGATTGCTGCGCCTCGATAATCAACGATATCAGCGCCCTGCGGTCGGACCCGGGCATGATAGATGTGGCCCTCCGGAGCGGAGCGGCCGTGGTATTGATGCACATGCAGGGAACTCCGGAGAACATGCAGAAAGCGCCCCACTACGACGACGCGGTGAAAGAGATCATCGAATGGCTGGAGGGCGCGACGGAAGATCTCGTTTCAAAGGGGCTGCGGAGGGATAAAATAATCGTTGACCCGGGAATAGGTTTCGGGAAAAGATTGGAGCACAACCTCGAGATCATTGACCGTATAGACGATTTTCACGATATAGGATACCCGCTTCTCATCGGCTACTCGCGAAAATCGTTTCTCGGCAAGATCACGGGGCGGGAGGCGGGAGAGAGGCTACCGGCCGGATTGGCGGCCCTCGGCAAGTGCCTAGTTGGAGGAGTTCAGATAATTAGAACTCACGATGTCGGGGAAACGGCGGATTTCATCAAGACCTGGACGGCGATAGAACGAAGGAGTAGCGGCGCTTGAACTCTTTCCAGTTCAACCTCACCATAGATGTCCTCGATGTGATTATCGTAGCGTTCCTGTTCTACAGGCTCTTTCTTCTTATCAAGGGAACGCGAGCAACACAGATGTTCATCGGCCTGTTCCTTCTGATCCTGCTTTCCTTCATAGCTCAGTGGCTCAACCTTAACGCGCTCAACTGGATATTGAGCAGCCTGAAAACGGTCTGGGTGATAGCGTTCGTGATCCTCTTCCAGCCCGAGCTGCGTAAGGCCCTCACCCAACTGGGACAGAACCGGATCCTGGGATTGTTCCTGAAGGTGGAGGAATCGGGAACGGTGAGCGAGATCCTCAAGGCATGCCAGCAGCTTACCCAGAAAGGCCTCGGGGCGATCATCGTGATCGAACAGGATGTGGGCCTGAGAAACTATATCGAGACGGGAACACCCCTCGATGCGCGGGTCACGGCCGATCTGCTGGTCACGATATTCACTCCTCCGAGCCCCCTGCACGACGGCGCCGTGGTGATAGAGAAGAACAGGATCGTCGCCGCCGGCTGCATCCTGCCGCTTTCCCAGAATCCCAGGCTCGGCCGCTCGCTCGGCACCAGGCACAGGGCTGGCCTGGGGCTTTCCGAGGAAACCGACTCGATAGTCATCATCGTGAGCGAGGAAACCAAGATGATATCCCTGGCTCTCGGCGGCAAGCTCAAACGCAAGCTCGATATCAACGCCCTTCGAAACAACCTCGTCGGCATAATCGGGATAAAATCGGAAGAAAAGGTGACTATAGGATGAGCCGGCCGCGAGCGGCGGCTCATCCCTCTTCACATCCACATCATACCCTGCCGTCGCTCCCGGCCCCGTATATCGGCTACGCCGTGCTATCTCCCCCGTCACTGCAAAGAGAGTGCCGGTCCGAGCGAGACTTCCGAAACTAGGCCTTCCTGCTTGTTTACATTGGGTTAAAGGATTCGGTCGGATGGGCCGCGCCCTTATCGAGGGCCGAAGCGTAAACTTCCGGTCCAGCCCACCCCGGCCTGATTTCCGGTATCTAAAAAAATGGAAAGGGATAATGCCCTTTCCAGCTTCGATCGATCCCGTTTACACCGCAAACCGGGGTTACTCCTTGATCCTTCCCTTTTCCATCAGCGCGACCAGCACTTCGACGATATCCTGGTCGAACTTGTCTTTTTTAATCCGGAGCTGGTTGATCGCCTGCTTGTACGAGTACGCCTTGCGGTAAGGCCTGTCGCTGGTCATTGCATCGAAGCTGTCGGCAACGGCCACTATTCTAGCTCCCAGGGAGATTTCCTCTCCCTTGAGGCCGTCCGGGTATCCCTTGCCGTCGAGGCGTTCGTGATGATGCCGCACCAGATCGCAGGCCGATTCCAGAAATTTCATGTTCTTTATTATATTGGCGCCCACTTCGGGGTGGCTCCTGACGATTTCCCACTCGTTATCGGTCAACTCACCGGGTTTGTTCAATATATTCTCGTACACTCCAAGCTTGCCTATATCGTGGAGGGCGGCCCCGAAGCTGACCGTCTCCCTCATTTTCTTGTCGAGCTGCATCTCATCGGCCAGCATGCGCGCGTACCGTCCCACCCTCTCCGTATGACCCCTTGTATAGGAATCTTTCGCCTCGATCGTCGATACGAGGACCTTGATCGTCGAGAGATAGGTGGACTGAAGTTCGGAATACAACCTCGCGTTCTCGAATCCGGTCGCTGCCGAGGTGCATATGGACCTTATCAGGTCGATTCCATTCGCATTGAATTCCATGTCGTTGATCTTTTTCCCCAGGAAAACGATTCCGGTGAGATTCGATTTGACAATCAGCGGGTAGCAGTGGCTGAATCCGAGATCTACCATGAACTTTCCCTCTTTAGCGGTATCCTCGATCAGATCGCCGTTCGTCAGATCCAGCACCTCCGGATTTTCGACCATGAATTTCGCCAGGTCGGTCCAGCGCGACAACCTCACCGTCTTCAGAATAGATTCCCTCACCCCTCTTCCTCCGACGAAAGAGAGATAATCGTCCGCTTCGGCTCCCACGGCAAATAGGGAGACGGCGCTGATCCCGAGCTGACCTATAAGGGTAAGGAAGAAAATATTCATCAGCTCGTCGGGATCCTGGAGCCTGTTGAGATCCTGGCTGAGATCGAAAAGCGTCCGCATTTCGAGAATCTTCTTCTTCAATTCCCTGTTGATATTCTTGTAGTCCTCCTGGCCTTTCTGGAGCTCGTCCTCGAGAAGCTCGTTCTGCTCGCGCAGGTTCTTTCTGCCGCTGGCCTGGGAAAGAAAGTTATCGACCTTGGCCAGGACCTCCTTGACCGAGAAAGGCTTCTTTATGTAATCCTGCGCCCCCGATTTGAAACCCTCCAGCATCGTATCGGGGATGGCGTTACCCGATATCATGATCACAGGAACATCCCTGTGGACATCCCTCGCACGAATCTCGTCACAGACCTTGAATCCGTCCTTCTTGGGAAGCAGTACATCTAGTATGACAAGGTCGGGCTTGAAGCGGTCGTACTTCTCCAGCGCGTCTTCCCCGTCATAGGCGGACTCCGTTCCATATCCCCTGTTCCTGAGAGATTCGGTGATTATCTCGATGACGTTCAGATCGTCGTCCACAATCAGGACGTTGCCCTTCACAATTCACCCATCCTTCATGACACTGGGACACCGGGACGAATCGACTTTGCGATTTCCTTTTCGATTATTTTCGCGAAAGAGGCGGCGACTTCCCTGTCGTAGCGAAGACCGTAATTCTCTTTCAGCGTCTCAAGAGCTTCCTTCTCGGAAAGCGCGGCCCTGTTGGGCCTTTCGTGTATCATCGCCGCATAGCTTTCGACGACCGAGATGATTCTCGCGCCGAGAGGAATCTCCTTGCCCCTCATGCCCCTGGGATAACCTTCGCCGTTGAACCTTTCATGATGGCTCATCACGATCTCGACGACATGGTTGTTGAACTTCATCCTGCGGAGCATCTCCGCCCCGTCCTCGGGATGTTTCTTGATGATTCCCCATTCTTCCTTGGTAAGTTCCCGGGGGCTGCGGAGAATCAGGTCGCTGACCTTTACCATACCTATATCTCTAAGGACCGTTCCGTAAATCAAGTCCTTGAAATGCTCGTCCGAATAATTGAGATCCTTGGCCACCATGCCGACATATCTCGAGACAAATTCCGAAGTGCCCTTAAGGAGGGTGTTTTCCTCGATCAGCGATATCAGGGTCTTCACGATTCCGAGGGTTCTTTCGTGCTCGTGCTCGAGCATCACGGCGTTCTGGTAAGCACCCTTGGCTACGTTTACCAGGATCTTCATGAATTCGAAATCTTCCTTCTTCATTCCCCTTCCGGTTATCCTTTTACCCAATGTGACAAAGCCGAAAGGGCCGTCCTTGCCGTTGAACGGGCAAACATACTCGAATCCGGCCTTCCTGAGGCCGGCCAGGCTTTCGCCTTCAAGGGCGAAATCCTCCAGGGCCACCACATCGATATCGTCAGCGCCTCCCTTGTAGCCGCCGGTCAGTTTTACAATGCCCAGATTGTCCGAATCGAGCCCCTTGGATAGAACCGGCTCGAAGAACTCTTCCTTTTTCTCATAAAAGGCGGCCGACTCCACCCCGCCCTGCGCAATCGACGTCAGAAGAAAGATATCCAGCAGTTTTTTCCTGTCCTTGATGGAATTGAAATCTTCACTGATAGAGAAGAGCGTTTTAAGCTCCAGTATCCTTCGCTTGAGCTTCCTGTTGATATCGCCGCCGTTCGTTTCGTTTTCACCCGCGTCACCGTTTTTTTCATCGAAGGGGGAAACGGGCGCTTCGATCCAGTCCGGCGGATTACTGCCGTCCTGCCGGGGACTTTCGAATATTTCCGATATTATACCTGTCGTCTGAATATCTTCGGCCGTTTCAGACTGTTTTTCCTCCGGAGCGTTTTCCCCGGCGACCTCCGCCTCGCCCGACCCTTCACCACCGTCGTAAGCCATGAGGATTATTTCCTGATCTCCAGATATTCCCTCTTTCCGCGGCTGCCTTTCCGGCATATCTTCCGCCGCATCTTGCATATCCGAATTCTCTATTTGAATATCCCCCGTTACGGAAGAGATATCCTGCGCGCTTTTCATCGATTCCGGCTCGTTCAACGCCTCATCGAGGGTCTTATATGCGGAAATGCGTGTTTCTTCGTCCCGCAGAAAATCGAGGACGACGTCTCTTGTCACGACAAACCTGATGCTGCCTCCCTTGCCTTCGAATGTCCCGACGAATTTCCTGAGGAGCTTGGCGACTCCGCCTCCCAATGAAGTCAATTCGGAAAAGTCAAAAACGACCCTCTGGAAGTTTCTCTTGAGACATTCATCGATCAACTGCTCGACCTTAACGTTTTCATGAAAGCCGAGCTTGCCGGCGATACGGAATACGGCTGTATCGGGTCCTCCGATTTCCAACCTTTCAAACCTGGTCTTCTGCATTGAATTACTCCCGGTCGCCTATCCTACTCCACGTAACCGGCGACTTCCTCCTGCGCAAGCCACCTGTCCAGCACGCTTCTCAAAAAACGCCACTCACTGCCGACCTTCTTGGCCGGAATCTTTTTTTCTTTTGCCAGACGACACACCGTTTTCACGTGCATTTTGAGGTACTCCGCCGCTTCAACCGAAGTCATAACCTCGCTGGCGTCGTCATGCCCACCGATGATGATGCTGCCGTAATCGCTCTGATGTTGTTTTACCATGACAACCTCTCTGTGCTTGATGTTTTGGCCCCACCCTCAAGAGTGAAACCAGACCACCCGTATTTATACACGCGAAATTTCTTCTTCGCTCTTCTCTCCGGCATCCTCGCCGGCGACGTAAGTGCCCGCTTCCTCCATGGAGGTTCCGAACCCGTTGATCCACCCATACCTTCGAATGAGGAGCTCCGGCTCGAGTATCGGGTATTCCTGCTCGCCGAAATGCAGATACCTGGCGGTCAATGATGCCCAATTACCCCTTGTCAGCTGTTCGCGCAGTCCTTCGACCTTTCTGCCCGGTCCATTCGAGTAGATCCCCAGCCTTTCCTCGGCGAGGCCGACGATCACTATATGATCGCCTTCCGTTCCGGCATCGATCTCGTCGGCCGCCAGCTCATCGAGACGGCACACGGGGACCCTCGTTCCCGATAGCATTACGAACTTGCCGTTGGCGTCGCTTTCTATCTCGATCGAGGAAGTCTCCACGACCCTGGCGATACAACGGGATGGTATCGCGAATTCGGCGCCGTCAACGCTGATGACGTGATAATCGGTCATGACGGAAGTTCTTGGAAATGAGAACCGGAAACGTCCCTCGCTACCCTTTTCGGGCTCGACCCACAGTATGCCCTTCCATTCCTTGAGAATACCGCGAACCTTGAGTAACCCCTGGTAATAAGCCACGGTATCGTCTCCGTCAATTTCCGAATCACATATATAATTTTCTCCGTTGTCTCCTATCTTCCCCACCAGGTACGAGCCCTGGCTCGATATGTCGACATCAACCTGAAGATCCAGATCGTCCCGGCCCTCATGCATCCTGCAAATATCGTAGATGCAGCATTCCAGTATTACGGCCAGGTCCGCCGCCGCTTTGCCCTCGAGGGAAAAATCGCTCGTCTGCATCTCCAGCTTGGTCCGCCATTCCCGGAGGCGTCCGTGCATTTCCGTAAAATCCCTGACCCCGTCCAGGACGGTGCGGCTCGAAACCTTGGACCTGAACGGCCTGGCGCTGTCACCTATTCTTTTCAGCATGTTGCCCAGAAGACCGACAAAAAACTCACTCTCACCGAAAGCCAACTCGAGGTCTATCAGGCCCTGCTCGCCGGCATCCGGGTCATCGATGCAACTGCCAAGGCGCTCGTTCACCCTCTGGAGGGATTTCATGAGCCTTTCGAGGGTCATGAATCCTTCCCCCGAATTCCTGTCGCAGGTCTCCTTATTCATATCGGCGTAAGGTCCGCTTTCCACGGTCTCGCTGGGGAACCCTTCCACCGCATGGATTGATTCGCCGCCTGCGCCGGCATCCTCTTTTCCTTCCCCACCTTCGATCGTGATCCCGGCCGGTGGATTGATCGTCTGCGATAAACCCTGCGATTCTACTTCGGTGATAAGGAACTTGATCTCATGCTCCAGCCCGCTGAACGTTTCCGCTTTTTCGATCTCTTCTATCTCGCCGGTTATGATCTCGGCGACAACCTGTTCTTCCGTCTCCAGTATCTCCGATACGACCTGCGAAAGGTGCTCATCCCAGCATCTGCCTATATTCATCGATCCGGTGAGCAGCTCGCCGAAGAGGCTCAACGTTCTGCTCCACTCGTCCAGGCCGAGCATACGCGTGCTTCCTTCGAGGAGCCTGTTGGCAAAGCAGGTTTTCTGGATCTTCATCCCATCGAGATCCATGCCCGAGCCGTGAGCCATCAGGTCGTTGAGCTTGGATATATGATCATTAACCTGCTCTCCGAAGAGTTGCTTATTTTCTTCATTCAGATTTACCAAATGATCTCACCTCATTAACGGCTTGGAGTCTCCTCATATTCGACCGCGCCAAGCTCGAAAAGATCGTATATCGGTTCTTCCTCTTCCTTCCGTCCGTGAGGATCCATCGACACCTGCGAAGGTCCCCCGGCCGCGGGCGCCTGAGACATCGGTGGCGCGGAGTCGGGGCCCTGCACGCCTGGGCCGGCATCCACTTCCACCTGCACATTGTCCCGCGAGAGCTCGTTACCCGATTTTTCTACGTCTATCTTGACCCACCGGTGTCCGGGCATCTCCATCCACTCTCCGCCCTCTTCCGGTCCCTCCCCGGTTTCGCGACCTCCCCCGGGAAGTGCATCCTCTTCCGGCAGGCCGCCCTGATCATCGAAATCGCCGAACGATATCTCGTCTCCGGCGTCAGGTCCGGCCGGCGATTCGGCTATGGCACTATCATCGAGGGACATGCCCTTATCGGGGGATTCATCGGCCGTTGGGCAGCCATCCCATACATGTCCGTGATCGATGACAAAATCGTTCTGAACCGAGAGCTTCTCCGGCTCGCCCGAGCCGAAGTTGACGATCGATCTATCGCCTTCCGAGAAACCCTCTTTCCGAGTCGTTTCCTCTTCCCGATCCACGGCGATTTCATCGGCGCCGTCATCCTGCGAGAGGCATTTCTGGAAATTTTCGTTAATCTCCTCTATTTCGCTTCCGAGCTCCGTCAATTTTCCCTGAAGCATGTGGCTTTTCTTTTCGATCTTTCCCGATATCTCGACAATTGGCGCACCGAACTCTCCACCGCCCTGCTGAGCGGAAGATCCAAGTTTATTGAAGTTCCCGGCAAGCTTCGAAGCGACCGTCGAGATTGCCGCACCCAGCTTGTTGGACCGTTCGGCCGACGAACGGACTTTCTCGGCGTAGCGCGCCAGCTCCTTGTCCTCTACATTTCCTTTGGCCGCCATCAGAGCTATGTTGAGGGCCAATCCGTTATTCTCTTCCGAGAAATCATGAAGGACCCTACCCATTTCTTCCAGCTTTCCTACCGAATCGAGTAGTTCGGCGTATGTCCCCGGCGCGGCATTACCATCGGGCGAGAAAGCCGGAGTTTGTTCCTGAGCGCCTCTCCCCATCTGCTTCGCAACACTGTTGAGCTCTCCTATCGCGCGGACTATCTCGAGGATATCGCCATTCGCCCCGGCTACCGACTCCAGCATCTTCCCGCAGGAAAGAACCGTCTGACCGGCCGTTCTTTTCATTGCTTCATTGTGCTTCGACTCCGAGGCGTCGGCACCGCCCCGCAGGGATACATACTCCTCGACCTTCCTCACCAGCGGAGCCCACCACTTGCCTTCGACGAGAGTGTCCTGGATCGGATTACCTTTCAGAACCGAGTCGATCTCCATCTCGAGATCGACCGATCTCATCTCTTTTTCCTTCTGGTTCATCTCTTCCGAGATCTCGCGGATCTGGTCGCCGTAATTTCTCAGAATCTCCTGTAGCTCCGGGTAGTTCGATAGTCTTGCGATCTGTGCAGGATTCGTAAGGTCGTCCACACTGTCGGCAAGCGAGATCATCTTCCGGTAATCCTGGCCTGAATCGAGATAGAACTTGTATCTTCTCACCGCCGAGGCGATCATGAAATAGGTCACAAGGGCTATAAGAACGACTCCGGCCACGAGAGGATATATCTCTTTGAAGAAGGCGAACGAATCGACTATCCACTTGCTCGCGTCCCCATGCAGCCATGTAAGGTCTATCTTGTAGACGTTGACCAGGTAGTAACCCACTCCGAAGCTCACGACAAGCAGCATAAGGGATACGAACATTCCTATCTTCCAGGGCGAAGTCAGTACCGGCTTCTTTTTTGAATCTCGCACTGTATTCTCCTTTTAATATGCACAAAAACCGACTGTTCAGTCCTTCGCTATAAAAACCGAAAAAGTGACGATAATTTCCAACTGCCGGGGGAATCCGCAAAGATTATGCCAACGTGAAAGTTACAGTAATATGTCGTATTGATAGGGCGTTACGAGGAATTTTCAAGAACAGTAAAGGATCGGAGGAACGAATATGCGTTTCCTGGGTGCGTTTTGCAAAAAACAAAATGCCTGATACCGACTTACATCCGGGAGGATCGATCGCCTATTTGGATCTGCCCTTTCGGATAACCGGCGTATAGAGCGCCGGAACCCTGTCGGCGAGAAGATTGTTGGTCGAGGTGATATTCTTGTTATCCGCTTCCGAAACATCTATCTCGATGACCTTCAGAGACTCGCTCCTGTCACCCGCCGAGATGAGCACATCCCCTCTGGGGCCGAGGACCTGGCTTCCGCCGGTAAAGGTGAGGTTGAGCGTTCCGCGCCGCTCGGTCCCTATCCTGTTGGCCGTTACGGCGAACACTCCGTTCTCGATGCATCTCGTGTGCATAGCGTCCTGCCCCCATGGAAGAACGAGGTTCGCCGGGTGGACGAGTATCTGGGCTCCCTTGAGGGTGAGGACCCTCGCCACCTCTGGCACGATCCAGTCGAAGCAGATCATCATTCCAAGCTTGGCCTCGGGAGTCGAAATCACCTTGAGCTTCTTGCCCGGATCGAAAAACAGCTTTTCCCTGTCGAAAAGATGGACCTTCTGGTAGACCTCCACTTTTCCCTTGGATGAAATAAATACCGATGAATTATAAAACTTGTGACCCGATTTCTGCGCTATTCCGAAAATGAGATTCAGGTTTTTCCTCTTAGCCACCTTTTTCATTTCCGTCGTGGTGTAGCCGGAGGGTACGCTTTCGGCCAGGCTCTGCAATTCCTTCTTGTTCTTGAAAAGATACCCGGTATTGAACAATTCGGGCAAAACTACCGTAGCATCAGACACCTTGCTGAGAAGATTCGATGCTTTTTTCACATTTTTCTTCACCTCACCGAACTTTGAGCGGAGTTGAAGGAAACCGATTCGCATATACCCCCCCCTTTTTAGGGTATTAACAAATTTCCAGGCCTAGTTCCATGATATCGGCCATTATAACAGATTGAAGCCAGATTCAAATCAAATAATTCATTCTGATGAAATTCGGCCCCGGATGCGTGGCATGAACCTTGCAGCCCGGCCCTGCTGACATCTGGAAACGCTTCTTGGTACTGCAACGGAGAGACAAAATGGCCCTATCGACCACCTTCACGCCCCTCGGCAAGGCCGATCCGGAATCGACCCGGACCTGTTTCTTTATGATGAATAACCTGCTTTACAGCAGGATGGAGAGCGGGTTCCCATCCAACGACGAATACTTCGACGAGGATGTAAATGTCTATATCGCCGATCTGCTGGCCTCGCTGATCCAGCCCGAGCATCACGAGAACCTTTTAAAATACGTCGTCCCCTACGACCTTTCCCTATTCGAGAAATTCGACGGCGAGAACGATCCGAGAATCAAATTCAACGTATACCGGACGAACGCGGATTTCCTGCTTCTTTCACTGGGGCTTTTCGATAACCCGAAAAGGGTCCGCCCCAATTCCGCCGTTCACATGAAGATCAAACCTCTATCCTATATCGGAAGAGGCAAGACCTACTATTCCCTCGCGCAATCGTACCTGGTGAAGGCATCCTGCAAGCAATCGGCCATGGCGGATGTCATGGGCAAGCTCTCGCGCGGATTCGAAAAATACACCAAAATACTTTCGGTTCTGAGAAGCGAGTATTTCAATATCATCGGGCATATAAGCGAGGGGGAATTGTTTCATCTGGAAAACGCCACCATGGAAGAAGAGCGCCGCCGCGAGCTCGGATCCCTCTACGATGCATTCCTCGATGCGTATTCCGAATACCGAAAGAGCGGATCCGGCGCCTCCAAGCAAGTCCTCGATGAAGCGGTCGAGAAACTGCGCGCCCAGGACCCTTCTTTCAATTTCAAGCCGGACGAGAGCGCGCCCGGTTGATGCCTGTCAAACCTTCCTTATGAAATCGCTGCAGAGCCCGTACACCTTCTCCGACTGAGCCCCCTTGACCAGCACATGCCCTCCGTCGTTCATGAGAACGAATTCGGAATTCGGATTCAAGCAGTGGCGTTTCAGAAAATGGAATCCCCTGGTCGAAACTACCGGATCGTCGGCCGCTTGTATTATCATTACCGGCTCCTTGATCGGCTCGAAGCCCGACCGTGTTCTGTCCACGAATTCGATCAGGGTGCTTTTAACGGGAGCTATCTCCCTCGCAACGGATGGAAGAATGGATTTCCACATGCGGAACAAGAAATACCTGCTCCCGCGGGATGGAAAAATCCCGGGAGCGATGAGAACGGTCCCCTTCACGGGGTGCCTCCTAAGGATGTCGAGAGCGATCGTTCCCCCGAAGCTGAACCCGACCACATAGGTGCTGGGAGAGTAGCTCAAAAGCGTTCCCAGAACAATCTCCACCTGGGAGAGGCAAACGGACCAGCGGTTCTCCATCTCTATCCGTTTTCTCCCCTTCCCGTTTCCCCTTCTGAGATGGAACAGCCCCGAAAAATAATCCCTGAGTCCGTAATCGGCGCTCTTCGGGTCGAGCGGAAGCCTTACCCCGTAGACGGTATACCCCTGTCTGAAGAGATGCTCGCCCAGCGGCCTCATCTCCGCCGGAGTCCCCCCGGCGCCGTGAATCAACAGGCAGCAGAGCGACTCCCTCTTCTGCATCAGAAGGAAACTTCGCTCCCCGTCGGGAATACCGGCCCTTCTCTCGACGAACAACCTGCTCTCATGGAAAAAATTCAACAGATCGATGCGGGGACCGATCTCGCCGGGTTTCTCCCTCACCAATTTCTGAAGCTCCCATACCGATTGGTTAATCTTTTCGAGTGTATCGGTCACGCCGTCCCCTTTCCTTCAGCGCCGCTCCCGCCGTTGCAGACCTTCACGCAAAGACCGCATATCATCGTGTTCAGCTTCTCGCTCTTCGAGAAACGCCGGAGCTGGGCGGCGCACCGGTCGAGCCCGAATTCTTCCGGACCCTCGCCTATCGCGCCGACAGGGCATACGCTTATGCAGCTCCTGCACTCTCCGCAGCCCTCCGGGCCGCCCGAGATCCCGCGGACCGGGAGCGGCATCCCGGTCAGGATCGTGGCAAGCCTCACCTGCGCGCCGAAATCGCCGTTCACGAGCAGGTTGTTGCGCCCCCTCCACCCCATGCCGGCCCTCTCCGCCATCTCCCTGTGGGAGAGATGACCCCTCAGCCTGTTCCAGTCGAGTATCTGCGAGGCGGGTATCGGCAATGCCCTGTATCCGTTTCTGCGGCATTCGCCGGCAATAAACAGAGCGGCCTGGTCGAGGGCGAAATTCACCATCCTGTAATGATGGTAGTACGTCCATGTCGGGGCCGTCTTGACCGTTTCCAGGACCGGGCCGGACAACCTTATCCCGATTACGACGGCGTTATCGAGCCCTATCGAGATGTCGCGGATCGATTCATCGAACCTCGACCGGCATTCGTCGTCCACCCTCGCGCTCGAGAGGATATCTATGCCCGTATGCCGGGAGGCCTTCCTCAACATCCGGAGGTTTTCCGCTGGTTTCGGATTATCCATAGTCATCCCGTTCCCGGCATTGCCCGCCAGTCTCAACTGGTTCTGTAGTTGGGAGCTTCCTTGGTGATAACCACGTCGTGAGGATGACTCTCCCTCAGGCCGGACTGGGTAATCTTGATAAACCGCCCCTTCTCCTTGAGGGCCGCTATGGTCCCGACGCCACAGTAGCCCATTCCCGCCCTGAGACCGCCCATCAACTGGTATATATTGCTCGAGAGATTTCCCTTGTAGGAGACCCTTCCTTCGATCCCTTCGGCGACGAGTTTCTTCTCGTCGGCGACTCCCTCCTGGAAATACCTGTCGCTGCTTCCCCTCTTCATCGCCCCGATCGATCCCATGCCCCTGTATATCTTATAGCTCTTTCCCTGGTGGTAGATGATCTCGCCCGGACTTTCCTCCGTCCCAGCGAACATGCTCCCGATCATCACGCAGTCGGCGCCCGCCGCTATCGCCTTGACAATATCGCCCGAATACTTTATTCCCCCGTCGGCGATAAGTGGTACTCCGGCCTTCTTGGCCGCCGGGGCACAGTCCATGATGGCCGTTATCTGGGGAACCCCGATTCCGGCGATCACGCGGGTCGTGCAAATCGCTCCGGGACCGATGCCGACCTTTATCGCGTCGACGCCGAGTCGTATCAGGTCCCTCGCGGCCGCCGCCGTCGCTATATTACCGGCGATTATCTGCAACCCCTTGAACTTCCCTTTCAGCTTGGCCAGCGTCTCCAGAACCGCCGCTGAATGGCCGTGCGCCGTATCGACGACGAGGACATCGACATGGGCATCGACGAGAGCCTCCACCCTTTTAATCGTATCGCTTCCGATCCCCACGGCCGCTCCAACCCTCAACCTACCGGTCGAATCCTTCGACGCATTCGGGTAGTCGAGCTTCTTCTGGATATCCTTGACCGTAATAAGACCCTTTAGGCGGTTCTTGTCGTCCACGACCGGCAGCTTCTCTATCCTGTTCTCGTGGAGGATCCTCATCGCCTTATCCAGCTTGATGCCCTGTGAAGCCGTTATCGGATTCTTGGTCATCACCTCGCTGACCTTGACATCCTCGCGTCCGATGAACCTCAGATCGCGGTTTGTCAGGATGCCCACAAGAACCTTGTCCTTGTTCGTTATCGGAAGCCCCGATATCTTGTACCTGTTCATCACCTCTATCGCCTCGCTCACCAGCTGGTCCGGGGAGAAGGTCACCGGATTGGTGATCATGCCGCTTTCGCTTCTCTTGACCCTGTCGACATGCTCGGCCTGCTCCGCTATCGAGAAATTCTTGTGGATGATTCCTATCCCTCCCTCCCTGGCGAGGGCTATTGCGAGCTCGGCCTCTGTGACGGTATCCATCGCCGCCGAAACGACCGGTATATTCAGTGATATCTTCTTCGTCAGCGAGGTTCTTAATTTCACGTCCTGGGGATGAACATGCGACTTGGCGGGGATGAGCAGAACGTCATCGAAGGTGAGACCTTCCTTTAGTATCTTATCCTTCATCATATGCAGCAAAGGAGCCGCAAGCTCCTTCTCCCTCCTCTCGTTGACGATTCGTGAAATATAATCATATCTGAAGTTATCATATCTTTTGACGCCCGGATATCCGGTTATCCGTGCATCCGGTTATTGCAACATAGTGGTTGCAACCTGATGTGTCAAGATTCATTAGAAGCATTCACCCGCAATCGATAATCGATCGTAACTTCCAGGATACACCATGAAGACAATCCGTTCAACCGGGATCGGACGGGTCCGGGACAGGGCCTGCCCTGGGATCGGGCAAGTTCCCGGGACCCGTGACAAGGTCGTTTTTTCTAAAGAAATCCTTCCCGGCGGCCGAATAGAAGATGTCTGGAAGGAGAACGATGACAAGGAAAAAACACCTCGTATACAGCGCCGACCGGGAAATGATCGATATAGTATCGAAGCGTCTCGCGGCAGAAGACCGCCTCATCGCCACGGCGATGTCGACGGGAGAGGCGGCCGCCCTGCTGGACGACGAAAACTTCGAAACGGTTACCCTGGTCGTGAACCGGGATCTCGACGACATACTCGGCATCATCGGCCGGGCCGTCTGCCTCGATTCCCCGCCCGCCTGCCTCGTGATCGACCGTAACGCCGATCTGCGGACGGCCGTGGAATCGATCAACGCAGGTTGCTCGTATTTCATAGACAGCATGGAAGGTATCGAAAAGATATCCGATACGGTCGAGAGCATTACCGCGCCGCGCTGCCGGGAGAAGGACGGCCGGAGGGAATCGACCGCCGAAGACCCGGCGCCGGGTCCGGCCGGCGGCGGGCAGGATCCCTCACTCTCCAGGAGGGAGAACGAGATCCTCTTCTCCATGCTTCAGGGATTGAATAACAGGGAGATATCCCAATCGCTCGGCATCAGCGAAAAGACCGTCAAGAACCACTTGTGGAAAATCTACAGGAAGTTCCAGGTGGAGAACAGGACGCAGCTCTTCCACCGCCTTCTCAGCGGATGTCCGTGCATCGAGCTAGCCTGTTCCGGCAAGAAGCCGGCCGGGTCGGTCCCGGCTCTGATCCATTCTCGATAAAGAGAATCAGCATATGCGGGGCAGCAGGTCCCCGTAAGGCAGATCGACGACCCTCTCGCCTCCGAACGCCGTTTTCATCACGACATACCCCGCCGGACCCTCGTCGATCCGCCCGATGATGGAGGCGTTCCTGCCGAGATCGTGCCCCCTCATAGCGTCCAGAACCGCATCGGCGCTGTCGGGGGAGACTACCGCCACGAACTTTCCCTCGTTGGCGATATGCATCGGCTCGTACCCCATGAGCTCGCACCCTTTTCTCACCGCTTCGGTGATAGGGATCGACTTCTCGTTCACCCTGACGCAAACCGCCGAATCGACCGCTATCTCGTTTAGAACAGCGGCAAGGCCTCCCCTCGTGGCATCGCGCATAGCCCGGATACCGGTCGTCTTCTCGAGAAGGGGCACGATGATCCTTGAAAGGGGGGCCGTATCGCTTTTCAGGTCTCCTCCGAAATCGATGCCTTCCCTACGGCTCAGTATCGCCAACCCGTGATCTCCGATCGTCCCGTTCAGGATCACCGCATCCCCGGGCTTCGCCGAGGCGGAGGAAAGCTCGACACCCTTCGGGATCTTCCCTATCCCGGTCGTCGTTATGAAAAGCCCGTCCGCCTTGCCTCTCTCGACGACCTTCGTGTCGCCGGTCACGACCGCGACGCCCGCTTCCGCCGCCGACGAGGCGATCGAATCCACGATCTTTCCCAGCATCTCTATTTCCATGCCTTCCTCGACGATCATCGAGAGCGACATGAAAAGCGGAACGGCTCCGGCTACCGCCAGATCGTTGACCGTTCCGCATACGGCCAGGTGTCCTATATCGCCGCCCGGAAAGAATAGGGGCGATACGACGAAGGAATCGGTCGTGAAGGCGATCCTGCCTCCGGGAGAATCCAGAACCGCGCTGTCCTGAAGCGGCCCGGAATCCCCCGTGCCGAGCTTCCCGACTATCATGGAAATCAGCTCCCTCATCATGATCCCGCCGCCGCCATGCGCAAGCAGGATCCTCTCATCGCCCGGGCTTTTCATCCTCGATCAGCTCCTTTCGATATTTCCCTTCATTCAATACCCGCATCGCCCGGCATGTCACTTCTCCATCCTGTTCCCGGGACACCGGCCCCTGCCCCCCCGGCGTCGGACCCGGCCGCCGGGGTCCCTATAGTTATCCCTTCTCTATTATCGCCCCGCCGGCGGCGGCCTGGCCGAGCGACACCCCCCCGTCGTTGGGGGGCACGATAATATGATGATATACGGGGATCGGGAGACGTCGCGAAAGCACGATCACCTTCTCGTAAAGAAACCTGTTCTGGAACACTCCTCCCGAGAGAACGATGCCACGGCACCCGTACCGCTTCGCCAGCTTTACGGAGAGTTCCGTTATCAGGGACGCGACCGCGTTATGAAAGGCCGCCGATATACAGGCGCGGTCGACCCCGGCGGAAAGATCCTCCAGAACCGCCTCGATCACCGGGGCGGGCTCTATTAAGGTCATTACCCCCTCTTCGTAATCGAAAGAGTAGCCACGCCCGGCCTCACCCGCTTCCATCGCGAGCTTTTCGAGGGATACCGCGGCCTGCGCCTCGTAGCTCACCTTTCCCCCGCAGCCGAGCATGAAGGCGACGGCGTCGAACAGGCGCCCGACGCTCGATGTCTCGATCGAGTTGATCCCCTTGTCCGCCAGCACGAGAATCTCTCCCGCCGGAAACCCGCCAAAAGAGAGGGACCGGGGAAGATCGTTGAGTGCGGCGGGCGAGAGGTTTCTTATATGCATCAGCGCCATCCGCCACGGTTCCCTCACAGCGGCGGCCCCGCCCGGCAGGGGCACGTATTTCAAATGGGCCACCCGTTCGAAATCGTGGCGGGTGGCGACGAGAAACTCCCCCCCCCAGAGCCTTCCATCGCTTCCGTAGCCTGTGCCGTCGAATGATACCGCCATAACCGGATCGAACAGCCCGTGCTCGGCCATAACGCTTACCGCGTGGGCGTGGTGATGCTGAACCGCGATCCTCGAGGAGATGCCGCTGGAAGCGGCGAACCTCGTCGTGAAGTAATCGGGATGGAGATCGTGAACCGCCACCTCCGGAGAGACCCCCAGCATCCTTTCGAAATCCTCGAGCTCATCCCGGTAGTTCTGCTGGCTCCTGAAATCGCCCAGGTCGCCCAGGTGGGGAGAGACGAAAATCCTGTCCCCGCGCGTAAGTGCGAAGGTCCCCTTCTCCTGCGCCCCCGTCCCCAGGATACAGGCGGGCAGCGCTTTTGAAATGTTCACCGGCTCCGGCACGAACCCCCTCGCCCTTCTCACCGGTACCGGCATGCCGGCCGGGACGAAGAAAATCGAATCGTCGCACTTGTGGGCGATCCGCCTGTCGTTCACCAGGGCGGCGTCGGCGATCGGGCCCAGTATCGAGGGAAGCTCCTCCTCGAGCGAAACGAGCGGCTCGTCTGTGAAATTGGCCGAAGTCATCACAAGGGCTTCGAACTCCTCCATAAGCAGGTGGTGAACCGGTGTATAGGGGAGAAAAATTCCTAGATACGCGTTATCGGGGGCAATTTCATCGGGAAGTCCGTCCCCTTTTCGCCTCAAGAGCACTATCGGGCTCTCGGGGGAGAGAAGGAGTTCCCTCTCCTCCTTGGAGACAAGGCAGCACCTTTCGACGCCCGCCATATCCCTGAACATCAATGCGAAGGGTTTCGCCGGCCTCTTCTTCCTCTCCCTGAGGCGGGCGACGGCCGCGCCGTCAGCCGCGAGGCATGAGAGGTGATAGCCGCCCAGCCCCTTCACGGCGACGATCTTTCCCCCGGCAAGAAGCTTCTTCGTCTCCTCTATCGGATCGCCCGTCATCCCGGCCCCCCCGGCGTCCAGCAGGTTCAGGCGCGGGCCGCATCCCGGGCATGATATCGGCTCCGCGTGGAAACGCCTATCCGAAGGATCGGCGTACTGGGAGCTGCAAAGCCCGTCCATGCGGAACTCCTTCATCGTCGTCAGCTTCCTGTCGTAGGGGAGATCCTCGATGATAGTGAACCTCGGGCCGCAGTTCGTGCAGTTTATGAAGGGATAGCGGTAACGCGGATCGGTGGGATCGTTCATCTCTGCGAGACAATCTCCGCAGACGCAGGTGTCGACCGGAAAGAGGGCGTCCGCATCTCCCGGCGGCTCGCTACCCTCGATCACGAACCGGCTCGATCCGGCGACCTCGACCGCCTCGGCCGCGATCGAGTCTATCCGCGCCAGAGGGGGCATCCGGCCCGTCAGATCGAGGCCGAACCGGTTTATCGACGATGCTTCCCCCTCTATCTCGATAATCACTCCCCGCCTCGTGTTCATCACGAAACCGGAAAGCCCCGCCCCGCCGGCGAAGCGGTAGACCGCCGGGCGGAATCCCACACCCTGGACCCTCCCCTTGACGGTGAGCCTCAGGCGGTTGGCGCCCTCCTTGAATAAGATATCCTTTACCGCATCCTGCCAATCCATCTTCCCTCGACCCCCGTTTCCTTAAAACGCCCTGAATATAACGGCGGCGATAATCGTTGACCAGCGAAAATCTCCCGCGCCGTAACCGTGCCGCTTCGTTTTCCCTTGCACGGCGGTGCCCCGACAAAATAGAATCTTCCCTTGGACCGGGCTCCCGTTTTCATGCCGGCGCCGAGCCGATCCGCCCTTACGGGGCTCCGGCAAGAATGGATCGATGATACGGGACTTTTCTCCGGCGGCCGCTTCTGCAGGGAGCTTTATAATGACCGAGCCTCTTCACGAGTATTTCATCAGGCTTCTCATAGCCCTCGCCGTGGGAGGGATAGTGGGGCTGGAACGCGAGTTCCACGGCAAGCCGGCCGGAATAAGAACCAATATGCTCATGTGCTTCGGCTCGTGCCTCATAATGATCATCTCTATCGAATTGGCGAGAACGACGGCGAGGACGGCCGACCCGGGAAGGATCGCGGCCCAGGTCGTGACCGGTGTCGGATTTCTTTGCGCGGGAACGATTATGAGATCGAGGTTCACCGTCTCGGGACTCACCACCGCCGCTACGATCTGGGTCCTATCGGCGCTCGGTCTTGGAATCGGAGCGGGGTATATCACGCTGTCGGTTCTGGGCGCGGCGCTCGTTACGGTAATCCTCGTCTTCCTGAGGTACGTGGAGGAGTTTCTCGCGAGGTTTCATGCCACCCATATCGTGCAGCTCGTTCTCGACGAGAAGGACGGCATCATAGCCTCCGTCCTTCACCTTTTCACGGAGATGAAGATAACGAGCGAGGTCCTAGATATCAATCTCGAGGAAGGCCGGTGGACTGCGACCCTAGAATACGAGGCTCCGAAGAGACAGCATGTCGGGATGATTAAGAAGCTCTCGGAGACCGAAGGAATCAGGAGCGTCACCGAGCTGCGCCATACATTCTGAGCGCCCGAGGCCCGACGGAAATACGCGTTCCGCCGGCAGGCCGCCCTACCACTTTCCGGTTTCCAGGTAATCGTTTATCGCCGCGGCCGCTTTCCTTCCCTGGCCCATCGCGAGGATAACGGTGGCCGCCCCCAGAACGATATCGCCGCCCGCGAAAACACCCTTCTTGCTCGTTTTGAGGGTCGCATCGTCGGCGATGATATTTCCCCACCTGTTCGTCTCGATATCCGGCGTGGTATCCGGTATCAGGGGGTTCGAGGAGTTGCCGATCGCTACGATACAGGTATCTACATCGGTCGTGAACTCGCTCCCCTCAATAGGGACGGGGCGTCTTCTGCCCGAGTCGTCGGGCTCGCCGAGCTCCATTTTTATGCATTCGACCTGCCTGACCCAGCCTTCCTTGTCTCCGATCAGCCTCACCGGGTTCTGCAGCAGCATGAACTGCACCCCTTCCTGCTCGGCGTGATGGACCTCTTCGACCCTCGCCGGCATCTCGGTCCGCGAGCGCCTGTAGATCAGGTAAACATTCTCCGCGCCCAGGCGCAGGGCCGTTCTGGCCGAATCCATAGCAACGTTTCCCCCGCCGAATACGGCGACGTTCTTCGAGTTCGCTATCGGCGTGTCGGTCTCGGGGAACGAATAGGCCTTCATCAGGTTGGCCCTTGTCAGGTACTCGTTGGCCGAGTAAACGCCGTTGAGGTTCTCCCCCTCTATCCTCATGAACATGGGAAGCCCGGCGCCCGTGCCGACGAAAACGGCGTCGTACCCCTCCTCGAATAGCTCATCGACGGTGAAGACTTTTCCGATCACCATGTTGTACCGCATCTCGACGCCCATCTTCTCGAGGTTTTTGACCTCTCTCATCACGATCTCTTTGGGAAGCCTGAATTCCGGTATCCCGTATATAAGAACACCGCCCGGCTTGTGAAGGGCCTCGAAAACCGTCACGTCGTGTCCTTCGCGCCTGACGTCTGCCGCCACGGTCAGGCCGGCGGGCCCCGAACCCACGATGGCGACCTTCTTCCCCGTGGAGGGCTTTATCGGCGGCACTTCCGCCTCTCCCTGCGTCGTCTCCCAATCGGCGACGAAGCGCTCGAGCTTGCCGATCTGGACCGCCTTGTCGACCGACTTCAGGCTTTTTCCGAGGATGCATCCCTTCTGGCACTGCTCCTCCTGAGGGCAGACCCGCCCGCAGACGGCGGGAAGAATATTGGTCTCCTTTATAATATTTATCGACGAGCGGTAATCGCCGTCGCAGATCGCCTTGATGAAAGCCGGGATATCTATCGCAACGGGGCAGCCGGCCACGCAGGGAGCCGTCTTGCACTGGAGGCATCTCGATGCCTCGGTGACGGCCAGCTCGTCGTTATAACCGTAGGGCACCTCGTTCACGTTATGTACGCGCTCCCCCGCGTCCTGCTCGGGCATCACCTGGGGAGGGATCTTCATTCTTTCTTTCGGTGTGAGATTCTTTTCTTGCATCATTCCCACGGCCCCGCGGGGCCGTTACCTCCTTTATCGGCAATTCAATTCCCGGCCCGGTCCATCGCTTCCTTCTCCTGGACCTGGTACATTCTCTGGCGTTTCATCATCTCCTCGTAATCGACCTTGTGCCCGTCGAATTCGGGACCGTCGACGCACACGAACCTGGTCTTCCCGTCGACAGTCACCCTGCAGGCGCCGCACATCCCGGTCCCATCGACCATGATCGTGTTCAGGCTGACAAGAGTAGGTATCTCGTGCTTCTCGGTCAGCAGGCTGACGAACTTCATCATTATGGGAGGACCCACCGCGACGACCAGGTCTATCTTCAGCCCCTCGTCTATAAGCTTCTGGAGCGCCTCCGTTACGAGCCCCTTCATCCCGTAGGAACCGTCGTCGGTCGTGACAACGACCCTGTCGCTCGCCGCCTTCATCTGCTCTTCCATGATGACGAGGCTCTTCGTCCTGCCGCCCAGTATCGATACGACCTTGTTTCCCGCTTCCTTCATCGCCTGCGCTATGGGATGGGCCGGGGCTATGCCGACGCCGCCCCCTATCACCACGACCGTCCCCAGCTTCTCGATATGGGTCGGACGTCCGAGCGGTCCGACCAGGTCGAGTATCTCCCCTCCCGCCTCGAGCCTGGACATGTCCCTCGTGGTCTTTCCTACGACCTGGACGACCAGCTCTATCCACCCTTCCCCGGCCGATCCGTCGGCGATCGTGAGGGGGATCCGCTCCCCTTCGTCACTCACGCGTAATATTATGAATTGCCCCGCCTTGCGTTTCCGGGCTATCTCGGGTGACTCGACCCTCATTCTGAACACTTCAGGAGTGATAAATTCTTTTTCCAGAATCTTGTTCATGACCGCCCACTCAAATCTGTTTATCCCGATGAAAAAAAACAGGGATATGGACCCGGCCGCCCTCATCCTCCGGCGGAGCCAGCTCCGATCCAATCCCCCCAAATTGAGACATTCCACAAAAATCGACATATATATGTAGCAGAACCGAATCTATTAAATCAAGGCATTTTTACCCGCCCAGAAAAACCGCCTCCCCCGCAACGACGCTTGCCACGCCGAGTTCCACCTCCACCCGCCCCCGTATGAGGAACGGGCCCCTGCCACGGGCCAGCTCCCTCGCCGAACGCCTGTACGCCTGCGGAAAGAATATCGCCTCGAAACGTCCCGACCGGTCGGAAAAGGTGACGAATATCATCTCCTCGCCGCCGTCGGAGGTGCGGGTCGCCTTTGCGGTGACCCTCCATCCCACGATCTCTATCTCCTCGCCCGCACGGGAGCCGATGGAGGCGGAGGATACCGGCCGGCGGCGTCCGGCGGGCCTGGAGAGCCTGTCGGCGAAGATATCGAGGGGATGAGCGCTGACGCATATGCCGAGCACCTCCCTCTCCGCCTCAATGCGCCGCGGCAGATCGTACTCGGGCAGGGGAGGTATCCGCCGCGCCAGGGCGGCCGCCCGCGCGGCCCCTTCCGCGCCGCTTCGCTCGGCGGCCCCGAGCAGCTTCAGCTCCCACATCAACCCGGGGCGGCTGCGGCCGAAAGAGGCCATCGCCCCGCATTTTATCAGCGACTGCGCCTCCCCCGCCGATATGCCGGTCGACGAGACGAACCCGGCCAGCGATCGGAACGGCCGCTCCGCGACAATCCTCTCCATCGCCGTCGAGGTCAGCCCCTTCACCTGCATCAGCCCTATGCGCAGGGCGCGGCCGCGCCCATGATGGCGGATGCCGCTCTCGTTGACGCAGGGGGGCAGGATCTTGAGGCCGATCCTCCTCGCCTCCTCCACGTACTCCTCCTGCGTGTAGTACCCGCCGCCGTTCGAGAGCACGGCGGCCATGAACTCGGCCGGGTAATGGGCCTTCCACCACGCGCTCTCGAAGGATTCGAGGGCGAAAGAGGCCGAGTGGGCCTTGCAGAAGGCGTACCCGGCGAAGGAGGCTATCCGGCGGAATATCTCCCGCGCGCATTCCGGATCTATCCCCCTGGCGGCGGCCCCCTCGAGGAAAGATCCCATGTAGGCCGACATCGTCTCGTCCTCCAGGCTCTTGAAGGACATGCACCGCCTCAGGCCGTCCGCCTCGGAGTAGCTCATCCCGGCGACCGCGACCGCTATCCTTATCACCTGCTCCTGATAGATGAGGCAGCCGTGCGTGTCGCTGAGGACCTCTTCCACGGCGGGATGCAGCGGTTCGACGGGCTCGAGGCCGAGCTGCCGGTGAAGATACGACCTCTTCCCCCCGTGGCTCGAGACGCCCGGTCTTATTATGGACGAGAGCGCGGTCAGCACCTCGAAGTCGTCGCACCTCGCCTGGCGCATCAGCTGCATCATCACGGGCGACTCGATGTAGAAACACCCCTCGGTGCGGCCCTCCCTCAGCAGGGCCTTCGTCTCCGGATCGTGGAGGTAATCGATGCGGGCGGGGTGGAGTGGCCTTCCCTCGTTCCGGGACGCCATCTCCTGCGATTCCTCTATTACGGCGAGGCCCTTCTGGCCGATTATATCTATCTTGAGAAGTCCCGCCTCCTCGACCTCGTACATAGACCACTGCGTTATCTCGTAACCCTTGTCGCCCCGTTGAAGCGGCATCAGATCGCTGATGGGGCCGGGCGATATGACCAGTCCGCAGGGGTGGGTGGCCATGTGGCGCGGGAACCCTCCTATCCTCCTCGCCACGGGAAGAAGGGTGCTGAAAGGCTCCCTGTCGAGACCGAGCCCCGCGGCGGCGGGAGAGACGGCCGGAAGCTTCTCGAGGCCCTCGATCGATGCGTAGAAGGGTATCCTCTTTATCAGCCCGTCCACCTCGCCCTCGGGTATGCCGATCGCCTTCGCCGTCTCCCGAAGGGCCGCCCTCGCCCTCAGGGTGCTGTACGTCCCTATCATAGCCACCCTGTCGCCGCCGTACCGCCTGAAGATATAGGCCAGCACCTCCTCGCGGTCGTCGGTGGCGAAGTCTATGTCGAAGTCCGGGAGCTGCCTCCTCCCCGGATTGAGGAACCGCTCGAAGAACATATTGTGCCGCATCGGGTTCACGTGCGTGATCCCCAGGGCGAACGAGACGAGGCTGTTGCCGGCCGAGCCGCGCCCGAGCGACCGCATCCCGCGGCTGCGCGCGAAGCGGACGATGTCCCAGCATATTAGGAAGTAATCGGCCAACCCCTTGCCGTTTATGACGGAAAGCTCGTACTCGAGCTTCTCCATCGCCTCCCTCCATTCACCCGGAGGGCAGCGGTCCTTCAACCGCTCTCTCAACCCGGCCAGGGCGATCCGGCCGAGCATAGAGGCGGCCTCCTCCCCCGGCGGGGTCCGGAAACGAGGGAGCCTCATCCCCCCCAGGTCGAGCTCGACCCGGCAGTCGGCCGCTATGCGGGAGGCCTCGGCGAAAGAGCACTCGTCGCCGCCGAAAACCTTCCGCACCTGCGCGGCGGTTCTAAGGAAGGCCGATCGGTCGGCCGCCTCGCCGCGGGGAATCGTTCCGACCGTAGTGCGGGTCCTTATCGCCGTGAGCACCCTGTGTATAGGGTACTCGCCGGGGCTGACGAAGAAAACGTCTCCGGCCGCGACCGTCTTCACCCCGAGCCGCCCGGCCTCGGCGCGAAGGTTCCAGCGGACCGTATCAAAATCCCTTCCCCAGGCGGTCGGCAGCGGCACCCTCAGGTTCTCGAAACGGCTCATCCGGCGGATGATCCGCCCGTCGGCCGAGAGGAGGTAGAGGTTCTCGGAGATCGATTCGAGCGCGCGCGGCAGGGAGAAATCGTCGTCGAGCTTCCTCGAGGTCACGAGCCGGCAGAGCTCGGAGTACCCCTCCCTGTTACGGGCGAGAAGGGTCGCCTTCGTCTTTATATCGGCATCCCACTCTCCCGTCAGCTCGACTCCGTAGACAGGCCTGATCCCCGCCTCCCTGCAGGCCTTCTCGAACGGGACCACCGCGTAGAGCCCGTCGGTGTCGGTCAACGCGGCCGCCTCGCAGCCGCCGGCGGCCGCCGCCGCGACGATATCTTCGACCGGCCTCGTGCCGGAGAGCAGCGAGAAGTTCGAATGCAGGCACAGGTGGACGAATCTCAATGTCTTCCGGCGCCTTCCTTCCCCGCGAGAAGGGCTGCGAACGACCTTCCCGAAACGGGGGCCACCCCCTCGGGCAGCGCCGACCTCAGGCGGTCGAGGGCCGACCGGAGACGCCGGGTCTTCTCCGACGCGAGGGAGCGATCGTCTACAAATAACCCGAGCTGAAGCGGCTCGGGCTCCACCGAGCCTGCGGCGAGCTCGAGCGAGCGCACCCTCACCCGCCTCGAGAACAACCGGTCGAATATCTCCCCGGCCGCATCGAAGAGCGCCCCGTCATCGGAGGATGGGGCCGCCGTGCGCCCCCCGCCGGAAACTGTCATCCCGTCGGCGTAGCGAAGCTCCAGCACGAGCGAGCCGGCGAGGGCCCTGCCGGCGCGAAGCTTTTCCCCGAGACCCTCCGCCATCATCGATATGAAGGATTCCAACAACCGCCTGTCGACAAGATCGGGCTCGAGCAACCGCTCGACGCGGAACTCCGCGCCCCGGCCGCGGCCGTCCCTCACCCCCGTCTCGTCCTCCCCGCCCGCCGCGCGGTAGAGCCTTCGCCCCCACGGCCCGAAGCAGAACGAGAATATCTCCTCGGTGAAGAGGAGGATGTCCCCCACGCGGGAGATCCCGAGCTCCCGGAGAAGGGGGACCTGCCTCTCGGCGACGACGGGGAAACGGTCTATCTTTACCGGCGCCAGGAAAGGCCTCTCCCCCCCCGGGTATACATCGACGAGATGCGACCGCTTGGCCGTCCGCGAGGCGACATGGCTCACGAGCTTGCTGGAGCCTATCCCGAGGGAGACATCGAGCCCCGTCTCGGCCTTGAGCTCTTTCCTTATCCTGTCGCCGGCGTCGAGAACGTGGCCGAAAACACGGCCGCACCCGCTGTAATCGACATACCCCTCGTCGAGGGAGACCGCCTCGACCAGGGGGCTGTAACGGTTCAGCACCGAGAAGATACCGGCCGAGACCTTTCTGAAGAACGGCCAGTCGGGGGGAAGGAAACTCGCGCCGGAGCAGAGGTTCATGGCGGCCGAGACGGTCATCCCCCGCCTGACGCCTTCGCCGCGCGCCTCGTAAGAGGCGGACAGAACCATGCCGCGCGGCGCGGGGCCGGCGACCACGACGGGCCTGCCGCGCAGCTGCGGGTCGCGAAGCCTCAGGGCGGAGGCGTAGAAATCGTCCGTGTTGACATGCAGTATCTCGCGTCCCATTCACGATCCCCCGTATCGCACCCTCATCGGGCCGGTCCACCCCCTTTTCCCGGCGCCGGCAAAAAGCCGCCTCAACGGAAAGGTGGCGCTACAACCTCCGCCTCACGCCTATCACGAGCCCGAGCGGCTCGCCTTCCCCGCCGCCACTCCACCTGCAGAGGATCTCCACGGCGCCCCTTTTCACAAGGGCCAGCTCCCCCTCCGTCGGCGCACGCCCGACCTCTATCAACAGGCAGTCCCCCTCGCGCACCTCTCCAGAGCCGTTGGCCGAGAGGACGGCATCGACCCTTCTGTATACAAGGGACATCGGATCACCCCGCAAAAACCGGCGGCCCGTCACAGGTACCGGCGTATAAGCCCCACGACGGCTCCGCGAACCTCCACCCTCCCGGCCGGAAGAACGATATCCTCCATCGCCGGGTTAGACGGCCTTAGGGTCACGACGGAACCTTTCTGGTAGAAACGCTTCACCGTCGCCTCGCTTCCGTCGACCAGCGCGACGGCGAGCGTCCCGTTATCGACGCGGCGGCGCTTCTCCACGACGATCAGGTCGCCGTCGAGGATCCCGTCGCCGACCATCGAATCCCCCACGACCCTCAGCGCGAACCTCTCCCCGCGCCCCGAGAACCCGGGGGGAAGGGCGACGCTCTCGGGGAGCTCCACCGCCTCTATCGGGGAACCGGCCGCCACGGTGCCGGCCAGCGGCACCTCGACCGTCTCGCCGCCGGCAAGCGGCTCTATCGCGCGCGCCCTGTTCCACTCGCGGCGCAGAAGCCCCTTGCGCGAGAGGTTCTCGAGATGCTCGTGAACGGTGCTCACGGCCGAAAGCCCGAAGTGGTCCGCTATCTCCATCAGCGATGGCGCGTACCCGCTGCCGGCCTGGAAATCCCTTATGAAATCGAGGATCTCCCGCTGGCGCTTCGTCAGGTAAACCATATCCTCCTCCACTCGAGGCGCCGCGGCCCGGTCCGCCGGCGGCCACCGGCAAACCTCCCGCGACGGCTCCATCAATGATCATACCCGAATAAAAACCGAAAGTAAAGGGTAAAATCGAGATCTCGCCGCATAAATCTTGACCTGGAGCCGGAAAATCTTGTATCATGTTGCCACAAAACATGTTCTGGCGGACAAATAACGCTTACATCGGGAACGGTTTTAATAAGGCATCATGCTTTTATGCCGGTCGCCTCGACTTGCTCTATCACGGGGCTCCTTTCGGGCGGGCCGGAAGGCTCCATTTGTAGGGTGAGAATCAGGGAGGGGATACAAAAATGCCTGGATTGTTGGCCGTTTCTTGGGAAAAGGGGCGGGAGCTTCTCGCGAATCAACTCTACGGCGATACCTGCATAAGCTATACGTCGATAAAGGGCATCGAAAAAAACTCGGAAATCGACACGCCGGGGTTCCGTATGGCTAGGTTCGCCGGACGCTCGCCCAGCCGGGATATAATCGAGAACGAGGAGCTGTCACTGACAGCAGCGATCGCCGGCTGGTGGATCGATTATGATGCCGGGGAAGAAGCGCAGCCGTCTCTTGCCGGCCTGATCGCGAGGTACCACGCAAAGAAAGGCGGTATCTTCGGTGAAATTGACGGAGCCTACCTGTTGGCCATAATTGACAGCAAAGAAATGACGTTAAAGGCTTCTGGCGACCGGCTCGGATTATTTCCCGTCTATGTCGCGCAAAAAGATGGAATCGCCATGCTGTCCACATCATCGACGGCCCTCGCTTCCGCGCTGCATCCATCTCTGGATGTACAATCCGTCAGGGCCCTGTTCATGGGAAACGCGATCCGCAGTCCGAGGAGCGCTTTCAAAGGAATCCGCCGCCTATCGTTAGGGGAGCGGATAACGATGAAGGCGGGCCGCGTATCGATAGAACAGGCATGGATACCGTATGTGGATGAGCGAAAATATCGGAGCATCGAGGAGGCGGCGGAAGAAGGAATATCGCTGCTTAGAAACACCAGCCGCCGTATCCGGCGGATATATCCGAATTGTATCTGTGACCTCACCGGCGGTTTCGATTCCCGCCTGGTAGCTTCCATCTTTTCCGAGGGCGATCTTCCTATGAATATAACGGTGGACGGTAAAGATACCGATCCCGATGTCATAATGGCCCATAAGATAGCCGATACGCTTGGCTGGCCATGCTTCCAGGATCAATTGCCCTCCGACTGGGGGAAAGAGAGATGGAAATATTTCCAAAAGGGAATAGCCCTTTGCGACGGCGAGCTTGGAGGCGACAGTATCGACAGGGTCATCGAGTTCAAGCTCAACCTCAGCAATAAGTACGATGCATCGATTACCGGAAGCGCCGGAGAACTTCTCCGGGATTTTTTCTGGCAGCAGGAGATGGGAAAGATCGGCAGGACTTCGAATCTGGATATCAATAGGCTCCTTCGGATGCGGTTTTTCCTCTACTCCCGTCCCGAAATGAGCCTGTTCCACGATGACTGGAGAAAAGAATACTTTACCGACCAGGCCGGTCAGGCCCAAAAGATCGTAGACATGGCTCCCGAGGCCCTCAATACCTCGAAGCTGGATGCCCTGTACATCTGGAAAAATTCAGGCCATGCCGGGCGTTTTAGCGGCGCCGTATTTCCTATCATCCCTTCCCTGACATTCATGGCCACCTTTCGTCCCGTGGAATTCGGGCTGGCCCTCCCCTGGAAGTACCGGATGCGGGGAAACATCGTCCGGCATCTTATAACCCGGGCGAATCCCAGGTTGGCCGCCATGCCCGTGCTGCAGGGGGGAACCGCCGAGCCGTTCAAGATTACGAGACCGGATAACTATCTTCGATACTATTCGAAATTCTTCATGAAGACCACCAGCAGGGCTTCGCAGCTAATTCTCAAACGTCTCTCGTCGGGAAATAAATCATCAAAGAGAGAGACTCCGGGAAAAGACTCCGATTTCATTAAAGTGCTTGAAGGACAGGGGCTGCTCGATATGGAT
>CAZPAH010000020.1:0-31701 GCA_964584495.1 uncultured bacterium
ATGCTCGAGGGAGAGGATATCGAGTTTTCTCTGGATGTCGCGGACCTGGGATCGTGCTCCGGGTTCCAACAGCGGGTTCTACGCGCGGAGCACCGGATACCGCGGGGAAGCACCAGCTCCTATAAGATCATAGCCGAGTATCTCGGCAAGAGGACCGGCGCACGGGCCGTGGGAAGTGCCTTGGCAAACAATCCATTCCCCCTGATCGTTCCATGTCACCGGGCCATTCGCTCGAACGGGCATCTCGGCGGTTATCAGGGGGGGGGTGAGATGAAGAGATATCTGCTGGAGAAGGAAGGGATTCTCTTCGACGATTCGGGGCGGGTAGCCCGACCGCATTTTCATTACGATGCATGATGCCGGACAGAGGAGCCGAGCGGGCGAAATGATACATCCGACCGATCTGCGGCGTAACCAATTATACGCTTAATCCTTGAATATGCCGCCGTATATAATAATATTATACGGAGATTATGCCATGAATGGATCGATCACGGAGGGGCCGGCGCTTCGGGGGCAAAGCCCGCACCAGATGGATCTGCAGCTAACGGGAATATCGTCAAGCACGATTGGAGAAACAATTGCCTCTTCGAGAAGAGTTTGAAAGAACGGGAAACTGGTTGTTTCGATGGAGAAGCTACCTTCCCTTAATATTAATCGCAATATTTTTATTTGCTATGCGTGGATCTAAATATCCGCGCCATAGTGAGAGATTGGAACTTCTTTGGGAAGCATCCTGTCTCCTTATCAGCTTCATAGGTCTCGGTATCCGGGCAATTACAATCGGGTACACGCCGCAAGGCACATCGGGTCGAAATACAAAGAACCAGGTCGCGAACACCCTCAATTCGACGGGCATGTATTCTATCGTGAGAAATCCTCTGTATCTGGGTAATTTCTTCATGTGGCTGGGCATTGCGCTGTTCGCCCACATATGGTGGTTGATACTCGTCTACATTTTAGCTTTTTGGCTTTATTACGAGCGGATAATTTTTGCCGAAGAGGAGTTTCTGAGAAAAAAATTCGGCGACGAGTATCTCGACTGGGCGAAGAAGACACCTGCCATTATTCCAAGATTCAGCAAGTATCGAAAGCCCGATTTACCCTTCTCGATGAGAAACGTGCTCAGAAGGGAATATAACGGGTTCTTAGCGGTCATAGTCGTGATGTTCCTCTTCGAAACTATTGGGGATCTGTACACCCGAAGTGAGTTTGATATAGATTTTGGGTGGATATTGCTGCTGGGTGTCGGCTTCACCGTCTGGATTGTTCTAAGAACATTAAAAAAATACACAACCCTTCTAAATGTAGAAGGCAGATAGAATTTGCTGGACAGGGTGCTGCATCCGCGGTTTAATCCGGCTATCCACACGAAAAAGGAGGAAAACGTGAAGCGCAACACTTTGCTGAAGGTTCTCAATCCTATTCTTGGACTGTTTTTCCTGAACCAGATTCTGGCAGGGATCTTTCGTGAAGCGCTTTCGCGGAGAGCGTTCGAGATCTTGCACGAGAGAGGCGGGATTGTCTTGACTATCCTCGTCATAATACACGTGACTCTGAACTGGAACTGGGTAAAAGCCAATTTCTTCAAGAAAGCTCCGGCCGCCTGAGGCTGGCAGGGAGGAAACACGTTGAAATCCCAAAAGAGAAGGATATTTATTTTAGTGACCGTTTGTTCTTTCCTCGTTGCGCCTGGATGTCAGAAATCGACTGTTTTTCTAAGCAATGGCGGATTTGAACCTCAATCGTCACTACAGAAAACACCGACGGGATGGTTTCCCACCGAAGTGCCTCAAACGAGGGATTTTGTCGATTTTATTTGGGACAATGAAACATATTACCGTGGGAAGCGGTCGGTCTCGATCTCGATAGCCGAGGATCATCCAGACGATGAAATCTCCTACAATTGGACCAAACCCGTCGAAAACTGGAAAGTCGGGAATAGTTACGAACTGAGTTGCTGGGTCAAGGGGCGAGATCTTAAAAGCCCGGTCTGGATTTGCGTGCAGTGTTGGAATAAGTCGTTGACGGAAATGACCGGTTTTTCGACGACTCAGAGGGATTATCCTCTTGTCGGCACCTTTGACTGGCGGCAAGTAGGAACTGTTTTTACGGTCCCCGACGGAACTTGCGAAGTTCGTGTAAGAGCGGGAATCTCCGCCCCTGGCAATCGTGGCGGGCGGGCCTGGTTTGATGAATTGCATATCAAACAGGTAAAATAATTTTTTTCCAAAGGTCCGCAGCCGAGGCCTGAGCCAGAGGTTCCAGATGGAGAGGGCACCTGGGATATATTTCACATGTCTAAGCTCACTTATCTCTCACACTATAACCGGGTTTCAGGGCAGGGCTCTGAATGCGAGCAGTGAGGACAATATAGCCGCTTTAGCCGGGGATCCCGGTGGTGAAGGGTCACGCCCGTAACATATTTATTATTTTGGAGGTAGGGATGAACGCCAAATACGTTTTGATAATATCATCGATCTTGCTGCCGTTTCTACCGTTTAGACCCGTTTCGGCGCAAGAGACGAAAAACTCCCGATTCGACATGGAACTTGAATTGGGGCCTGTCTGGCAAAGCCGCAATAATGTGCAGATCCCCAATAATGAGAACGGCACCCGGTTTTCTCTCGCCGACCTCGTCGGAAAGGGTCCCTTCCCGGCAGCCCGTCTTTATCTCACCTGGAATATCACCGGGAAGCATGGATTGCGTGCTCTACTTGCTCCCCTATCATACACCAAGCAGGGTAGATTGCCCTACATTGTCGATTTTGCGGGAGGGAGCTTCGATCCGGATGTGCCGACGGATGCGACCTATAAGTTCAATTCCTGGCGGTTGACATACCGGTACTTGCTTTTTGAAAGATCCCGATGGAATGGATGGATAGGCTTCACGGCAAAGATTCGGGATGCAAAGATCAAGCTCGCGCAAAATGCGAGGTCAACAGAGAAAACGGATTTGGGATTTGTGCCTCTCTTGCACCTTGGCTTTGACTATCAACTAGCCGGGAGCTGGCGCTTTGTTTTTGATTTGGATGCGTTGGCCGGCGGACCCGGACGCGCGGAAGATCTCTCTTTGAAATTAAGCTACAAGCTGAGCGAAAGGCTTAGCATCTCGGGAGGGTACCGGACCGTCGAAGGTGGGGCGGACGTCGAAGAGGTCTATAACTTCGCCTGGTTTCATTATGCCACAGCTTCAATATTATATCGATTTTAAGATTCCGGGAAAGACGAATTTCCTGATCGGTTGTGGTTCGCTCAAATTAGAGCACGAGAGGAGAAAACCGGATGAGAGACAGTGTTCTTGGGTTGATTGCATGGGTGGCCGCATCGCTGGCGGCTGGTTGGATAGGCTCGCGATTCGTACCGGGCGAGTGGTACGCCTCTCTCGTCAGGCCAGCATGGACTCCGCCGAACGCCGTCTTTGCGCCGGTGTGGACGATGCTATATATCTTGATGGGAGTTGCCGCCTGGCTCGTTTGGCATAAGGCCGGCTTTTCGAATGCCGCGGTGCCCCTGGCATTTTTCATCATTCAGCTCGTGCTGAATGTTCTTTGGTCGTACCTCTTCTTCGGTGCGCATCAGCCGATGTTGGCTTTTTTTGAAATAATTGTCCTCTGGCTTGCGATATTGTCGACCCTCTTGGGTTTTTGGAGTATAAGACCTCTGGCCGGGGCCCTTCTACTGCCCTACTTGTTTTGGGTGGGATTCGCATCGGCGCTCAACTTTCAACTGTGGCGGTTGAACGTGTAAGAGGGCCGACGGAGTCAGCTGCAGTTAGCGGAGACAATGAGACTCTGGACCGTTCATCCGAAGTACTTGGACTGGCGAGGATTATGTAGCCTATGGAGAGAGGCTTTGCTTGCGCAGGCCGTTTTGAGGGGGAAAACCAGGGGATATCGGCACCATCCGCAGTTGGAGCGGTTTAAGCTGCATTCCAATCCCCTCCGCGCGATCGGCTGTTTCCTCCTCGGAGTGTACAACGAATCGTTGGCCCGGGGTTACCATTTCGACGCGTCGAAGATTGATAATTCGATGGCGGGTGTGTATATTTCAGAGAATGCAGGTCAGCTGCTTTGGGAGTGGGAGCATTTAAAGGCCAAACTACGAAAACGGGCTCCGGAGGTCTACGATTCACTTGCCGAAGTACGAATTCCCGAGCCGCATCCGATGTTTCAAATTGTGGCGGGACCGGTGCAGCCGTGGGAAAGAGCAATGGTAAAATATGGAAAGAGACGAGCCGATTATGTTTGAAGAGGAGTGATCGTGCGAAAGTTTACGATGATCGCGTTTTCAATAATGACGATGTTTAACCTGCTCACGTGCTCGGAGGAGCTCGCTATGGATAAAAAATCCTACAATAAACTGACGCCGGAAGAAGAGAAAGTTATCGTCAATAAGGGCACCGAAGCGCCTTTCAGCGGGATATATAACGACTTTTTTGAAAAGGGCTCTTATCGCTGCAAACGCTGCAATGCGCTGCTTTACAGATCCGAAGACAAATTTGCATCTTCCTGTGGATGGCCGAGCTTTGATGACGAAGTAGAAGGGGCGATTAAACGGCAAAAGGATGCCGATGGAATGCGAACCGAGATTCTATGTGCGAATTGCGGAGCGCACCTGGGCCACGTTTTTGAAGGAGAAGGGCTGACCGATAAGAATATCAGACATTGTGTCAATTCCATCTCTATGGTATTCGTGCCGTATCAAGAAGAGGTTCGACCGGCTAAAGCATACTTTGCGGGTGGCTGTTTTTGGGGTGTGGAGCATCTGTTCGAGCATATGGAGGGGGTTATCTCGGCGGTCTCCGGCTATATGGGAGGTTCTATGAAGAACCCCTCGTATCAAGACGTGGTTCATGGAGATACCGGCCACTTCGAGACCGTCGAAGTGACATACGATTCGACCAAGGTGAGTTACGAGAGCCTTGTAAAATTCTTCTTTGAGATTCACGATCCCACGCAGGAGGACGGCCAGGGGCCGGATATCGGGGAACAGTATCTTTCCGCCGTATTCTACAAAAATGACGACGAGAAACGGATTGTCCAAAAGTTAATAGGCATACTCGAAAATAAGGGATACGATATCGTCACGAAGGTTCTTCCCGTCACCACCTTCTGGAAAGCCGAAGATTATCATCAAGACTACTATGACAAGAATAATAAGCAGCCATACTGCCATGCGTACAAAAAGAAGTTTTAACAAGACGATATTGATGATATTGTGGCGATAGCGGCCTAACGGATCATGCCCCGAATTTTTGACGAGTCGGCCGAGGTACGGTAGGGAACTTCATCCAAGGATGTTAAAATGTTAAAAAAGGTGATGACGGCTGGAATATTAGGTGGATTGGTTCTTGTTGTCTGGACGCTTGTAATAAATGGAATTCTCGGATTCCAAGCCGCTATCGATATGAAGCGGATCGCGGCCGAGCGGCAGGTGTATGAAATATTAAGCGAGAACATAATTAGTCCCGGAAGGTATATCTTCAATCCGGAACTGACATCGGAAGGGCGTTTCCCCGACGGAGAGCCCGTTTTCAGTGTTCTTTATGGTGGGTTCGGCCACGAATCGGCCGGTCGCTTCGCGCTGGTCGGACTCGTTCTATTCTTCCTCGCACCGATAGTTGCAGCATGGATGCTGTCCCAGACGTCAGAACGCGTTATGCTAAGCTATTCCCGAAAGCTTTTATTCTTTGTCGCGATTGGAGTTTTATTTGCGGTATTCACCGATTTCACGAATTGTGGTATCGGCGGATATCCAATCAATGATACGTTTCTCCTTGCGGCCAATCACATAGTTGCCTGGACGCTGGTAGGCCTGGTGGTAGCCTGGCGGATTAAACCTGTGGCTGAGTAGTTCGAATGCCGGTAAGGGGGTAGAAGGATGAATATTTACGAGTATGCAATGAAAATGGAAAAAGACAGCGAGAATTATTACCGCGGGCTTGCAACAGAAACGGAATACGTCGGGCTGAAAAATATATTCACGATGTTGGCGGACGAAGAAGTCAAACACTTTAATGTTCTTAAAGGGATGATCGAGACGGATGCGAACGCGGAACTGGCGGAAACGGATGTCTTGGCGAATGCTAAAAATATATTCATTGAAATGAAAGAGGCGGGTCGCAAATTTGATTTTGATGTGCCGCAGACGGATGTCTACCGCAAGGCTCGAGAGATCGAGGAAAAGAGCAATAAATTTTATATGGAAATGAGCGGCAAGGTCGAAAACGAAACACAACGGGCGATCTTCCTGCGGTTAGCGGCTGAAGAAGAGAAGCATATGTTTCTGATAGAAAACATCATCGAATTTGTTTCAAGGCCGGAAACATGGATTGAGAACGCGGAATTCAATCATCTGGACGATTATTAAAAGCGTCGGGGATTATTCACCATCACGTATTTGTTATAGAGAGAGCGGCTGAATCCGTTTTGCGTTTCCGCGGAACGGCTTCGAAATGTGCTATGCATGAATAAAGATGCTGATCTTTCAATCCCGGTATTCATGCGTGAGCTCATAGCCGACACTATAGGCGCCGGTGAAAGGATTCCGCAGCGCAGCGTGATAGTGATTTTGGCAGGCAAGTATGGTAGTTGAAGAAAGGAGATTCTGATGAAGGTGTTGGTCGTTTACTATTCGATGTACGGACATGTCCATAAGCTGGCGGAAGCCGCGGCCGAAGGGGCCCGCTCAGTAGCCGGCGTGGAAGCGGAGCTGCGGCGGGTTCCGGAGACTCTGCCCGAAGACGTGCTGAAGATGCTCGGCGCCGTGGAAGAGCAGAAAAAGCAGGCCGATGTGCCGGTATGCACCGTTAATGAGCTGGGCGAAGCCGACGCGGTCATATTCGGAACACCGACCCGGTTTGGCAATATGTGCGGCCAGATGAGACAGTTCCTCGATGCGACGGGACAGCTGTGGTCGAAAGGAGCGTTGGTCGGGAAGGTGGGAAGCGTTATTACGAGCTCGAGCACGCAGCACGGAGGACAGGAGTCGACGATTCTATCTTTCCATATCACCCTTCTGCATCATGGAATGCTGCTGGCCGGGTTGCCCTACGCATTTAAGGGACAGACGCTGACAGATCAGGTTACCGGCTGCTCGCCTTACGGGGCATCGACGATAGCGGGGGGCGACGGCAGCCGGGTTCCGAGCGAGAATGAGCTCGCCGGAGCCCGGTACCAGGGCGAATATGTGGCAAAGACCGCCAAGAAACTCACGGCTTGATAAAAACGCGATACAGTGAGTATAGGATAAAGGTTATATCGCCCCATCATGGGTGCGGGGAAATTCTTGACGTATGGTGCGGACGGGTGTAGCATAGTATCGATAAATCAGGAGTGGCTATTGAGGGATTTTGATCATCGAGATTAGGGATCGGGGTAAAAGGAGAGGCATATGGCGGAACAAAAAGACGGATGTGTCAAACCCGCTGGCGGGCCCCTGTTGCCCAAAACGGATTCCGCCGCTGCGGTCGCGGGTACGGCTGCGGTACAGGAGGTGACGAAAGTGGTCGCAGGAGTAGGCAGGGAAGCCATCGATTTCGAGGCGAATGCATTTGTCGCGGGAAAAGGGTTCAAGCAGATCAAGCTCTCGGATTATAAAGGCAAATGGATCGTGTTGTGTTTCTATCCCGGCGATTTTACCTTCGTTTGACCTACCGAATTGGCAGCGGTCGCTGCCCTTTATAAGGATTTCCAAGCATTGGGTGTCGAGGTGTTTTCGCTGAGCACGGACAGCCGGTTCGTACACAAGATTTGGCAGCAGGAGGAGCTCTCCAAGATGGTCGATGGAGGGGTGCCTTTTCCTATGTTGTCAGACGCCGGGGGAAAGATCGGTGCGATCTATGGCGTTTACGACGATCCGGCAGGCGTCGATATCCGGGGGCGTTTTATCATCGATCCCGACTTCGTGATTCGGGCGATGGAAGTTTTGACTCCGGAAGTGGGAAGGAATCCCAAGGAGCTGATCCGGCAGATCAAGGCTTTCCAGCACGTGGCAAAAACAGGTGAAGTCACTCCGTCTGGCTGGGAGCCCGGAGATAAGACGCTTACACCCGGTCCGGGATTGGTGGGCAAGGTGTGGGAGGCGTGGAAGCCTTAGGCAGATACGCCGGAAACGGGACCGGAGCTTTTCGCGTTATGCATATAAACGGGTTTTGCAGGGACATCTGGTTCCGGGCAGCAGGATTAATTTAACAGGGAGATAGAGCTGTGAACCACAAGAGGGTGTTTTTTTGCCTTTTTGCCTTCCTTTGTATTGCCGCCGTATCGGTTCATGCGGATAAGGGGCAGGTCGAATCGGAAAAGCCGTCCTCACAGGAGGATTCGGTGAAAGTAGAAATCCCCGCTGATATCACTAAGCTGATAGTGGGGCAATGGAAAATGGCGCCCAACAAGCGTGCGATCGAAGGATCCATCATTTTCCTGTCCGGCGGCAGCTACGAGATGCATGAAAAATTAGTCGACGGATCGGGGGTGGGCACAAAGGGCGAATATAAGATTAACAAAGATGTGACGCCGGTGAGAATCGATCTCTGTTTGGATAAGTGCGGTAAGCCCGGGTCCGAATGGACTACCCGTTTTGGGATATTAAGGGTGTTGTCGAATGATAAGTTGGAGATTCGCACTTCACCCGATCAAAATCACCCTAAGGATTTTTCGGACGATAAGGCCGAAGAGTATACGATAATACTCACACGGATGGAATAAATCCGTATACTCTCCTTAGAAACAGGTGTAGAGCTGCGAGCTCATGACTCTCGCCCATATCCAGCTCCTCGAGTCGTATCCCGTCTCCACTATCGAATGCATGTTCTGCTTTACCAGTACGACTTGCAGCATATATGTCTGAGTACCGAGCGGAGCTAGATCGGCGTAGGTCAATGTGTAGCTGCCGTCGTTGTCGGTGGTTATATAGACTCCGGACGAGTCGATGCTGTTGAAATCGGTTACTACGATGTCGATCTGTCCACCGCAGTCAGTCTCCCACTCGAGAGTGAAGCCGCTCAGCGAAACCGATGTGTAAGGCTCGGGGCTCGTAATGTAGGTCTCGCATGACGGAAAGACTATGCTCTCGGTAAGGTCGGGGACGCCGCCGCCGCCCGTTACGTCGAAGGTGTACTCCGTTCCCGGGGTAAGGAAGTGTCCGTTTATATAATCCGAGTACATGTACATATCCGCATAAGGCATCCACACGAGGTCGAATTCTTCCACCGAAACGGCGTCGGGCTGACGGGGCGTAATGATCGTGCAGGGAGAGTAAGCGCTGTCGAAACGGGCGGAGATGTTGTCGACCCTTACCACGTTATCTCCATCGTAGGTGATTATCCTGCCGAGGGTCAACAGGGCGAAGATGCCCTCTTGGGGCGAAGCCTGCTCTGTCGTGAACCACCACTCCTTTCCGGTCGTCGTCCCGCCCGCATCGTCGTGAGCGACGATCCACCATGTGTAGGAGGTCGCCGGGTCGAGATCCGAAGCGGCGTAGCTTGAGCCGCCCTGTCCGTCACTAACGAGCAGCTCGCCGCCGTTAGGACCGAACCACACGTCGTAGGTCAAAGGATCGCCGTCGGGATCCTCACAGTCCCAGGTCAATACGGGAGATAAGCCGACATTATTGGCCGCGGCAGCCGGAGAGGGATTGCAGGGCTCTACAGGCGGGTTGTTCGTGCCGGAGCCGGTTGTGAAGGTGAAAACGTCGCTTTCGGCGAGGATGAAATCATCCACATCATCCATCACAACGTACCACTCATAGGTAGTGTTCTCATCGAGCGGGTCGACGAAAGCCGAGTTGTACGAGAAGGGCGAATCCTGGTCGCCTGAGCCGATATACTGCTCCTCCGATTCGGCACGGAAAAATACTTCATAAAATACTTCGATGCCCGCCGGCTCGTTGTCGCATTCCCAGTAGAAATAGGGCGTACGGCTCTGGCCGGTCGACTCGTCAGGGGGATAAACAAGCTGTACAGGGCCCGCGGAAGTTTCCTCATCTTTGGGGATGCTTGATTCTTCCGTACTGCAGCAAGTGAAGAAAACGATAAAAAAGAGAATGCACAGCAACAAGACATTCGTCGTATTGATCGATTTCATCTTATCCCTTTCGGTTATGGTGGCTTGTGAACCCTTCCCTAATCAGGGTGTCGCCTGGATTGTATCTGCACCACCGGAAAAAGTCAATAAATCGTCCAATTTATTCCTTCGTTCTTCTTGTCACCGAATACTTTTGAAATCGCGTCGATGATCGGTTAAAGTCGGCGGGAATGCCGGATGAAAAGCTGCAGGTTGATACTATTCAGAGGTCGAAGTTGAGAAGGAAGTGGAGATGAAAGCAGTCAGGACGGAGGTTTTAGCTAAGATGAAGGTAATCAGGACGGTGTTTTCGATGGCTTGTGCCGTTTTGCTGTTGAGCGCCGATTATATGCCGGCGCGCGGATGCACGATCGTGGCGGCGGGCGGCAAGGCCACGGTCGACGGATCGGTGATCGTATCCCACACGGACGCCTGCGATAACTCCCGCCTCTACTATGTTCCTGCCCGCAAATACAAGAAGGGAAGTATGGCGCCGGTCTATTACGGCCTTCAGGATCCTTCGATAGCTTTCGGGGAATGGGAGGTGATCGGGTATATCCCCCAGGTCGAAAGGACGTTCGCCTATTTTCATTCAGGGTACTCGCATATAAATGAGCGCCAGCTGGCAATCGGGGAAAGCACGACGAGCCAGAGAGAGGAACTAGGTGTCGACCGTGAAAGCGGAAGCCAGATCATAACCGTCGAGCAGGCGATGATCTTCGCCCTTCAGCGATGCGAATCAGCTCGGGCTGCGGTCGAGCTTATCACATCCCTAGTCGATGAATACGGTTTTCTCCCCTCGTGCGGGCCGGAATCGGAAACGCTCGCAATCGCCGATCCGGAGCAAGTGTGGATACTGGAGCTGTTCAGCGTGGGACCCGAATGGAAGCCGGGCACGGGGGAGCCGGGCGCCCTCTGGGCGGCCAGGCGCCTTCCCGACGACCACGTGACGATCGTGCCGAACTGGAGCATCATCAGGGAGATAGACCTCTCCCGGCCCGATATATTCATGGCCTCCGGGAATTACATGAAGGTCGCCATCGAGAAGGGGTGGTACGATCCGGAAGGAGGCGCCCCGTTTATCTGGCGGGAAGCGTACGCTCCCATCGCCCGGGAGTGGGCGACCGGCCGGTTCTGGCTCTTCTACTCCACATTCTGCCCGGCTGTGAGGAAATGGCCCGATAGGTATCTGGACAGGCCGATGGCGAAGTATGACTCGTACCATCAGTATGTCGAGCCGCTATCGATCTATCCGTTCTCCGGGCGGCCTGACGAGAAGATATCGGTTCGAGACGTTATGAATTTCCAGAGATCCACCTTCGAGGGAACGATCTATGATATGACGGCCGATCAGGACTGGCTCGTACCGGACGGCGAGGGGGGGGTCGTGAAGAGCCCCCTGACGACTCCCTTTCCCACGCCGGATATGCGGCAGCTTCTCGATATAGATTTCAGAAGGAATGTCTCGAAGGGGGGGTACGGTATGATCGCCCAGCTCCGCGGCTGGCTTCCCGACGAGATCGGCGGCGTCTACTGGTTCTTTGTCGATAACCAGCATGTCGGCGCCTATGTCCCCATCTATACCGGGGTGAACAGGATCCATCCCGCTTGGCGAATATGGGATCCGGAGAGGTACTCGGAAGACTCTGCCAGGTGGGCGGTCGATTTCGTCGACAACCTCCTGTACCTGAAATGGCAGGAGGCGATAAAGGATGTCAGGGCCGTCCGTGATCCGGTCGAGGAGGGCTTCATCGAGGAGTTGGCGGAGGTCGACGCCAACGCGATGGCGCTGTACGAGAAGAGACCGGCGAGAGCGGTGAAGTATTTGACCGATCTGACTTTCGAACGGATGGAAAAGATGCACGGGATATACTCGGATCTTCGGGATTTCTTGATCGTGAAATACACGAACAATCGGGTCAGGCCGTGATCTGCCGTTGAAATTCTATGCGTTTTCCTTTAGGCGTTTTGCGATCGATTCGACCAGCGGCCGGGAACCTACGTAGAGGGCGGTCCGCTGGTGGGGGGATTCAGGAACTATTTCCAGTATCTCGTTTCCCTTCTCGTCGATCGCCGTTCCTCCGGCCTCCCTCGCTATGAAGGCCGCCACGTTTGCCTCGTAGAGGAGGCGCAGCTTGCCCTGTGGCCGGTTCTTCTCCGGCTTTGGGTGGTTCACGATCGCCGGGTACATGAACATTCCGCCGTTGGAGAGGAGACGGTGAAAGTCTCCTGCCAGGGCCCCCATGTACCGGAACGAATATTTCGGCTCGTTCTCGTCGATCCACTTCTGAACGACATCGGAGAAGTTCCTGCGGTTTGACGCGTTGAACGAAAGTTCCCAGTCCTTCGTGTCTTCCGGGATGATAAGCTGCTTGGAATTGTCGGGTTTTACGTATGTCATAGTCTCGTCGAGATGGAAACGGAAGACCCCCGTGTTGGCCAGGGCGAGCGTGAATACGCCATTCGGTATGAGGAATATTCCCGCCGCGCGCAGCTCGGTTCCCTTTCGCAGGTGGTGGTCCTCGGCCCCCTCGAGGTTCCGCTTTGCCACGGCGAACATGAAGCCGACGGGAAGGTTATGCTTGATATTGCTTGAACCGTCGAGAGGATCGAAATAGAAGAAGTATCTACCGCCTTCCTCGTTGAGAACGACCGGATCGGCCTCCTCCTCGGTGATGGCGTAGATTACCTGGTTCGATCGGCGCAGGTAGTGCAGCACGATAGCGTTGGCGATATCATCCATCTCCATGACACTCTCGCCCTGGACGTTGGTGATCCCCGCCTCGCACATCAGGTTTTTCATCGCTCCGGTTTGATAGAAGTACTGGATATATTTCGCGGCGGTCTGGACCGCTTCGAGAAGAACGAGGAATTTGTAACTCCGGTTATGGTGCTCCTGGTGATGGAGCATGAAGTCCATGAAGCTCTGTTCCAGTTTCATTTACAGTCATCTCCCGTTTATGAATGAAAGTTAGGCCGATGCCGACCGGAGGCTTGCCGTGGAACCCTGGCCAGGCGGTTCCCCCGCCTCGCCATATCCAGTGGTCCGCCGATCCAGCCGGTTACATTAGATCTATATCAGGTTCCGGCCGGTATGACAAGCTTCACCGTGAGCGTTTATCGAGATTGATATTGAGAAGGGGATCGCTCGGGGAGGCCCCGCCCCGCCCGTTAATCACCGGCGGGACGCCCGGGAAGGCGGGCGCCCCGCAACCCTGCGAACCATCCCCTGACATCAATCTATGCAGTATCTCTTTCCGTAATTTTCGGACACGTAGTCGATATCCTTGTCGCCGCGCCCCGAGAGGTTGACCAGTATGGATTTCCCTTCTCCCGCGATTTTTGCGAGCTTAAGGGCCCATGCGACGGCGTGGGCGCTTTCCAGGGCAGGGATGATCCCCTCCAGACGCGACAGCGTGAAGAAGGCGTCGAGCGCCTCTATGTCGGTGATCGTCTCGTAGCGGACCCTGCCGATGTCCTTCAAGTAGCTGTGCTGGGGTCCAACCCCCGGGTAATCGAGGCCGGAAGCTATCGAATGGACGGGGAGGGGATCCCCCTTTTCGTCCTGGAGTAGGTAACACTTGAAACCGTGTATAATACCCGGCCTGCCGAGACTCAATGTGGCGGCGTGATCGCCGTCCTTGAATCCGCGGCCGGCCGGTTCGACGCCGTAGATTTCGACACCCGGATCGTCGAGAAAGGGGGTGAAGAGACCGATCGCGTTTGAGCCGCCGCCCACGCACGCTACGAGATTGTCGGGCAAACGTCCGGTTATTTCCAGGAATTGAGCGCGGGCCTCCTCGCCGACGATCTGCTGGAAATCCCTGACCATCATCGGGAAAGGGTGAGGGCCGACGACCGAGCCTATCGCGTAGAACTGCGTTTCGGGATCGCCAAGGTAGGCGAGAAAGGCTGCATCGACAGCTTCTTTCAATGTTCCGAGACCGTCGTGCACGGGGATGACCCTCGCGCCCAGAATCTTCATGCGGATTACGTTTGGATGCTCCTTGGCGATGTCGACCACGCCCATGTAAATGTCACACTCCAGGCCGGTCAGAGCGGCCGCCGTCGCCAGGGCGACACCGTGCTGGCCCGCCCCGGTCTCGGCGATCAGCTTCTTTTTACCCATCTTCTTCGCTATCAACGCCTCGCCGAGGCAATGGTTGATCTTGTGGGCCCCGGTATGGTTTAGATCCTCTCTCTTGAAGTAGATCTTCGCGCCGCCGAGCCCATCCGACAGGTTCGACGCTAGATATACAGGACTCGGCCGGCCGACGTAATGGGTGTACAGGGTCCTGAGCTCTTCCATGAATTCCGGGTCTTCCTTCAGAACGATGTAAGAATTGGTGATCTGCGAGAGGATCGATTGAAGGGTTTCCGGCACGAAACTGCCGCCGTAATTGCCGAAGTACCCTTCGAGGTCGGGGAGGCCGTTCAATTTTCTACTTGCTTCCATCATGTATCTCCTATGATATCGTTCAGGATCGATTCCGTTACCGAATTTCCGGCTTTGAGTATTTTCGCTCCCCTGGTTATCTTGCACAGGCTTATCCCGAGCCGGGAAGAGATCTTTCTCTGCGGGACGCCGTCGTGGAGCATTCTCATCAGGCGCCATCGGAGAACGAAATCGTCTATCTCCGCCGGAGTGAAGATTTCGCCAAAGAACCTCTTCATCGTATCCGGATCATCGATGCGGCAAAAAATCCTTACCAGTTGATCAGACGAACGGTGCACGAACAGCCTCCATTCCAATGATTCTATGCATAGAAACATTATATTATATCCCCGCACCCGCTGTAAAGAAAAAATTGAATCAATTGCGGTCGGGCATGCGTATAACCGATATACGGGGCACGGGGGATACGTGAGAGATCACGGCAATCCTAGCGGCGGGAAGGGACGCTGCGAAAGGGGACGGATGATCCTTCATTCGCTTAAGCTCTTTTTCAGAAGCTTCAGAACAAATCTTGTCATCAATATCCTGAACCTTTTGGGTTTGGCGGCGGGCCTCGCCGCCTGCATGCTGATCCTCATCTATCTTAAAAATGAATTCAGCTACGATTCATTGCAGACAAACGGGGACAGGATCGTCAGGATAAACACTTATCTCAAGGTCGGGGATGGGCAGGAGATTAATATTCCAACCGCTTCGTATCCGGTGGCGGAGGGATTGGCCCGAGAGATAAGCGGGGTCGAAGGTTACGTCAGGTTCCGATTCGGCGGGAGCTCGCGGCCGGTCTACGTGGGGGACCGCGTATTTTTCGAGAACCATCTCGCCTGGGCCGATTCCACACTTTTCGACGTATTCAGCTACAGGTTGATAAAGGGTAATCCGGCGACGGCCCTGGCGGACGCCCAGACCGTCGTGCTCTCGCGCACGACGGCGGAAAAGTATTTCGGCTATGAAGATCCGATCGGGAAGATGATATACCTGCGCAAGGACAGGGGGTATGCCGTCACGGGAGTCATGGAGGATATCCCCCAACCTTCGCACATGCCTTCATATCCGATGATACTATCGCTGGCCTCCCTCGAGATCGGTGGTCCCGACTACTGGGTCGGAAGGTCGATGTACGGCAGCTACCTTCTTCTGAAAGAGGGGAACACGGCCGGCGACATCCAGCCCCTCGTCGACAGGGTGTTCGACGAGCATGCATCAGAGCTTATGGAGTTGCTTCACGCCGAAAGCAGGGTCACTCTCCAACCGCTGAGCGAGATACATTTCGATAACAGCCTCGATATGGCTTTCGATTACATGCCTACCGTATCCTACCAGAAGATGATGGTGTTCTCCCTTCTCGCCGCCGTTGTAATAATCGTCGCCTGCCTCAGCTTCATAAACCTGGCCACCGCCAGAAGCGGCGAGCGCGCAAGGCAGGTGGGAGTGATAAAGGCCGTCGGCGGGTCGCGGGTACAGCTTGCGGCGCAATTTATGGGCGAGTTCATCATTACGGCATTCATGGCCCTCGCCGTGGCTTTCGTGCTCGTCCAATCGTTTCTTCCCGTATTCGGCGATTTCGTCGGCAGCGAACTGAGATTCGATTATCGGGCCGAACCTCTTCTTCTCGGAGGGTTTTTCCTGCTAGCCCTGTTGGTGGGGCTGCTCGCCGGTATCTATCCGGTGATGTATATCACGGCATTCAAGCCGTCGGACACGATCCGGAAGAATTTCTTCACCGGATCCGGGAGATCCCGCCTGAGACCCTTCCTGATTATTTTCCAGTTCGTCGCCTCGATAGCCCTAGTTCTCTGCACGCTGACGGTTGTGCATCAACTCGATTACATGGACGGCCGCGACCCTGGATTTGACAGGGAACAGCTGCTGCTGATCGACACGTCCCCCGACATGACGCTCGACGACTGCAGGCTTCTCAGGAACGAGGCTCTAAGCCACCCCTCGATAATTGCCGGCGCGCTGTCCTCGCACCTTCCCACGATGGGGCACATGGAAAACACCTACGAAGTGCCCGAGCCGGTCAACTGCCAAATGCTTATGACAAGGCAGTTCGTCGTCGATGAGCATTTCCTGGAAACGATGGGGATGGAGCTGGTGGAAGGGCGGAATTTCGACGAAGCGGACCCCGCCGCCGCGGGCGGCAACGTGATAATAAATGAAACGGCGGCCAGGGTGCTGGGGTACGAGGATCCGGTTGGAAGGTTTCTCGACGCCAATCCCGCCAAAGGAGCCGACAATTACAACCCGGTGACGATAATAGGCGTCGTGAAGGATGTCAATTTCCAATCGTTCCATCACGAGATCCTGCCGATTCTTCTTATAAGGTCGGAAAGGACGCCCGGTCTTATCGCCCTGAGGCTCGATCCCTCGGATGTCGGCGGGGCGATAAGGCATGTACGTTCGATCTGGGAGGAGAATTTCCCCGGTTCTCCGTTCAATTACAGGTTCTTCGACGAGAACTTCGCCCGCATGTACGCCGCCGAGATCCGGCTCGGGAAGCTGTTCACATTCTTCTCCGTTCTTGCAATTATCATTTCGTGCATGGGCCTTCTCGCCCTAATAGCCTACTCGGCCGAGCGAAGGACGAAGGAGATCGGAATACGTAAGGTTCTAGGCGCATCGGTCGGCAATCTGTTCTGTCTCCTCTCTAGCGAGTATCTGCGCCTGGTTCTTCTCGCCACCCTCGTCGCATGGCCGGTGGCCGGGTATGCGATGAGACGGTGGAGCGACAACTTCGCATACAAGGCCCCCTTCGCTTGGTATCTCTACCCGGCTGCGGGGGTCCTCGCCATTACGCTTGCCGTAGTGATCGCGGGTTCGTACACGATCAGGGTCTGCCGGATCAATCCCGCCGAGACGCTGAGGCAGGAATAGCCCACGAACATGACGACATTATCGGCGTCCGGCCCTATAACCCGCTGGTAAGAGAGGGTGTTATTGGTCTCCGCCGATTGACAGTGAACCGGAATTGAAGTATAATGACTAATCGTCCAATCAAAGTCAGGGAAAGGACCCGCCGGGCATCGTTCGAGCGGCGGGTCCCGGATCTCGACGGGTTTTCAGACCGGCCGGGATATACGGCGAACCGGCCGGAGGGTTCAATGAAAATACTGGGAATTTCCGCCTTCTATCATGACAGCGCGGCGGCGCTGGTAATCGACGGCGAGATCGCCGCCGCGGCACAGGAAGAGCGATTCACCAGGAAGAAGCATGACTACAGGTTTCCCCACCAGGCGATCCGGTACTGCCTCGAAGAGGAGGGGCTCAAGCCGGAAGATCTCGATCATGTAGCTTTTTACGACAAGCCTTTCCTAAAGTTCGAGCGGATCCTGGAAACCTACCTTCAATACGCCCCCGTCGGAATAAGCTCTTTCATGAAGGCAATGCCTCTCTGGATCAAACAGAAGCTCTGGATGAAGAGCCTCATCCAGGATGAGCTGGAGGGGTACGGCGGCAAGATCCTTTTTCCCGAGCATCACCAGTCCCACGCGGCTTCCGCGTTCTACCCGTCCCCCTTCAGGGAAGCGGCGATCATAACCGCCGACGGGGTGGGGGAATGGACTACGACCAGCATAGGCTTCGGCTCGGGCAACGAGGTGCGGATATTGAAGGAGATGCATTTCCCGCATTCGCTTGGAATGCTCTATTCCGCTTTTACATATTACACGGGATTCAAGGTCAATTCGGGGGAGTACAAGATCATGGGGCTTGCCCCTTACGGCGAGCCCAGATACGTCGGAACGATACTCGATGAGCTGATCGATCTGAAGGAGGACGGCTCGTTCAAGCTCAATATGAAGTATTTCAATTACGCGGCGGGCCTGACGATGACTAACAGGCGTTTCGACAAGCTCTTCGGCGGCCCGGCGAGGAAAAAGGAGACCGAGCTCACGCAGAGGGAGATGGATCTGGCGAGATCGGTCCAGGAAGTGACCGAGATGGCGATGTTGAGGATGGCCGAACACGCCAGGAGAATCACGGATGCCCGTTACCTCTGCCTTGCCGGAGGAGTCGCCCTCAACTGCGTCTCGAACGGAAAGATTCTGCGAGAAGGGATATTCGATGATATCTGGATACAGCCGGCGGCCGGCGATGCCGGCGGGGCCCTTGGGGCGGCGCTTGCCGTCTGGTACGACTACCTAGGCAACGAGAGGACGGCCGATAATAAATCCGACAGGCAGAGAGGCTCCTACCTGGGCCCCGAATACGGTGACGGCAAGATCGAGGCTTTCCTGGAAAAGCACGGGCTGCCTTATACCAAGCTGCACGACGGGGAGCTTCCCGCGCGGGTCGCGGTCCTCCTTGCCGAGGAGAAGGTCGTGGGTTGGTACCAGGGCAGAATGGAGTTCGGTCCCCGTGCCCTCGGATCGAGAAGTATCATCGGAGACGCCCGTTCACCAAGGATGCAGAAAAAGATGAATCTGAAGATCAAGTACAGGGAATCGTTCAGGCCCTTCGCTCCATCGGTTCTCGGCGAGGCTGTATCAGACTATTTCGAGATAGACAGAAGCAGCCCCTACATGCTTCTCGTAGCGGATGTCAAATCGGATATCAGGCGTGAGATGACCGAGGAGGAGAGAAAACTGTTCGGAATCGACAAGCTCAACGTAATCCGCTCGGAAATCCCGGCCATTACGCACGTGGATTATTCGGCAAGGCTGCAGACCGTGCACAGGGAGACGAATCCGCTCTACTGGGAAATGATAAAGGCGTTCAAGGACAGGACCGGGTGCCCGGTGATAGTCAACACATCCTTCAATGTGCGCGGCGAGCCTATCGTCTGCAAACCGGTCGATGCCTACAAGTGCTTCATGAGAACGGAGATGGATTACCTCGTTCTGGGCAATTACCTGCTCGATAAGATAGAGCAGCCCGAGTTCGTCGAGCAGATAGACTGGCAGGACGAGTTCGAGCTGGATTAGGAGATTGAAGGAAATGTCCCGTTTCAATGACAAGAAGGAATGGCGGAAGTTCGGTTTCGCAGCGGCCGTCATTATGCTGGCGATAGGAACGATACAGATCTTCACGGGGAAGGATCTCTATCGTTACTTTTTCGCGATCGGGGGGATCTTCGCGTTTTTTGCCCTCGTCGCCCCCGTTATCCTGAAACCGGTCTTCATCCTCTTTTCCTACCTGGGGATCGTCCTCGGATGGATAATGACGAGGGTGATACTGACGATACTTTTCTATCTCGTTTTTACTCCGACAGGGCTTATTCTCAGGTTGTTCGGGAAGAACCTGCTCGATATGAAGATCGACAGGAACACCCCGAGCTACTGGAAAAAGAAGGACACCGACAAGGGAAGCTACGAAAATCAATATTGACGACGGCCGAGGATCGAACCGGCCGCGCAGAGATAGTGAAAGAGGGATGAGAATGTCGAAGCTATCGATAATCAGGGAGTTTTTCGAGTTCCTGAAGGTTAGAAAGAAGTGGTGGTTGACCCCGATCGTGGTGCTCCTATTGCTCTTAGGCGCCCTTATAGTCTTTACCCAGGGTTCCGCTCTGGCACCGTTCATCTACGCGCTGTTCTGATTCAGCCCCGAGGATGGGAGGTGTCCGTAAACAGCCCCGGCCCGGCCCGGAATTCGCGGTATTGACCGGAAGTCGGCTGTCTGGTAGAATCCGCCGGTCTTTGATCTGCTCTCTAAGTAAATAGGTGACGGGGTATGCCCGGCGGTTCGCCCGGTGCGATTGCTCCGTCTTGTTCCAAAAGAAGAAAGGAGTTCTGGATATGTTCAGAATCCGAAGTTCCTCTATTTCGGGCCGTATGGCCGCCGGATTGATGGTGATGATCGCGGCCGTTTTTCTTGCGGTCCCCGCCCCGGCCGGCTGTTCCACCTCTCCTCAGAAACCCCTTTTGAGATTTCCCGACATACATGGCGAGACGATCGTGTTCGTGAGCGGCGAGGATATATGGACCGCCCCCTCGCGGGGCGGAATTGCGACAAGGCTGACGGTGCACGAGGGGGAGGAGAGGTTTCCCAAGTTCTCTCCGGACGGATCGATGATAGCCTTCACGGGCGAGTATGACGGGAACGCCGATGTCTACGTGATGAACGTGGATGGCGGGGATATAACGCGTGTGACCTACCACCCCGATTACGACGAGGTTGTCGGCTGGAATCCGGTCACCAACAAGATACTTTTTTCCTCGAGGCGCAACTCCTTCAGCCGCTTTTCCCGCCTGTTCCTTATATCGCCCGACGGCACCGGGCTGGAAGAGCTGATAATGCATGAGGCGGTCCAGGGATCCTTCTCTCCCGACGGCAGGAAGATCGCCTACAACAGGATCTCCAGGGAATTCAGGACGTGGAAGAGGTACAGGGGGGGAACCGCCCAGGACATTTACATGTTCGATTTCGATAAGAACGTCGATACGAAACTGACCGATTTCGAGGGAACGGACAGGATCCCCATGTGGGCCGGAAACAAGATATACTTCAGCTCAGACCGCGACCGTACTCTAAATATTTTCTCGTATGACACGGGGTCGGGCAAGATCGAGCAGATCACCCATCACAGCGAGTACGATGTGAGGCGGCCCAGCATCGGCGACGGCAAGATCGTGTACGAGCTGGGAGGATCGGTTTGGATGCTCGATCTCTCCACCGGCAAAACGGCCGAGGTGGCGATCGAGGTACTGAGCGATGCCCCGGATACCCGTCCTTACTACAAGGATCTTAACGACTATATCACGGGAGGCGATATCTCCCCCACCGGCAAGCGGGCGCTCGTAGTAGCCCGTGGAGAGATTTTTTCAGTTCCGAAAGAGGACGGACCCACAAGGAATCTCACGAACAATACCGGCTCCCGGGATAAGGACGCGGCCTGGTCCCCCGACGGGAAATCGATCGCCTATCTTTCCGACATAGACGGCGAGTACGATCTATACATCATCGGTCCGGGCGGAAACGGAGACCCCGTCAAGTTGACCTCTTTCAAGGATGGGTATAGGCACACGCTGCGATGGTCCCCCGACGGAACCAAGATCGCATTCGCCGACCAGACGCTCCGATGCTATTACATAGATATTGAATCGAAGAAGATAACCGAGGTCGACAGGGCCCAGTACGAGAACGTCGATGTTTCTCTCGATCTGAAACCGATATACGATTTTTCGTGGTCGCCCGACAGCCGTTTTATCGCTTACTCGAAAATGGATGCGGACCAGGTCTACAAGGTATACGTATATTCCCTTGAATCGGGCAAGATCAACTGCGTGAGCAGCGGGATCTTCAACGATTTCGGTCCGGTATTCACCGAGGACGGCGAGCATCTGCTGTTCATATCCAACAGGCGGTTCGACCCCACGTTCTGCGATTTCGAATGGGAGATGGTCTACAAGAAAGTGGCCGGCATCTACGGTCTGACCCTTCGGAAAGACGGTCCGGCGCTTCTTCCCCCGCTCAGTGACGAGGAGGCGGTGGCCGGCAAGGGTGATGGCGACAAAAAGAACGGGAAGAAGGATAAGAAGGGGGAAGATGGAAAACCGTCGGTAAGGATAGATTTCGAAGGGATCGCCGGCAGGATCGAGCATCTGCCCCTTCCTCGCGGGAACTTCAGGAGCCTCTCCACCGCGGGGACCGATATCTTCTACCTCAACAAGGACGAGGGCGACTTCAACCGTTTCGAATTCCGGGCGATCGGTCCCATGAACCTTTATCGCTTTTCCCTCAAGGATAGGGAAGAGAGGACGGTCATCGAGAATGTGGACGGCTATGATCTTTCGGCCGACGGGTCGAGCATTCTATATGCGATGCGCGGTGGGATGGGGATCATCCCCTCCGGTGCGACCGATTCGAAGGGGAGCCCGCTAGATCTGTCCGGGCTGAGAGTAAGGCTCGTTCCAACCGCCGAGTGGAGGCAGATTTTCAACGAGGCGTGGAGGCTGGAAAGGGATTTCTATTACGAGCCGAACATGCACGGGATCGACTGGAATGCGATGCGGGTTAAATACGGCAGGATGCTTGACCGAGCGACCTGCAGGCAGGATCTCGGTTACGTTATCGGCGAGTTGATCGGCGAGCTCAACACATCGCACACCTATGTTTACGGCGGCGATCTGGGACGCACCGCCGATAGGGTGAACGTGGGAATGCTCGGCACCGACTGGAAAATCGACGAGAAGGCGGGGAGGTACCGTTTCGGGAGGATCCTGCGTGTTCCCGACTGGACCCGCGAGATAATTCCTCCGCTTTCGGGACCGGGCATCGACGTAAAGGAGGGGGATTACCTGATAGAGATTAACGGGCGCAGCGTGACGACCGACGCCAACATCTACAGCTACTTCGAAAACCTCGCCAACACGCAGGTAACGCTTCTCGTCAACGGGAAGCCGACGGCGCAGGGAGCGCGCAAGGTGACGGTAACCCCGCTCCGGGGGGAGTATACACTCCGCTATCTCGATTGGGTCGAAAGGAACAGGCTCACAGCCGAGAGGGAATCCGGCGGCGAGATAGGGTATCTCCACCTGCCCGACACCTATCTCGGATCGGCCAGGGAATTCCCCAAGTATTTCTATGCCCAGACGAAGAAGAAAGGGATCATTGTCGATGGAAGATTCAACGGCGGCGGTCTCGATCCGGCGATCTTCCTCCAGCGGCTGAACAAGAAGGTGCATACGTACTGGACCCGCAGGTATTCGCACGACCAGACGGATCCGGCGCTTGCCACCCGCGCGCACCTGGTCTGCATCACGAACAGGCAGGCCGGCTCCGGAGGAGATATGCTCCCGATGGAGTTCCAGATGATGAAGATGGGACCCGTCATAGGAACGCGCACGTGGGGAGGACTGGTGGGCGTGTCGATGTTCCTCAGCCTGATAGACGGGGGAGGCCTGACAGCGCCCGATTACAGGATCTACGATGTCAACGGCAACTGGATAGTCGAGAATAGGGGGGTCGAGCCCGACATCGTCGTCGACCTCGATCCGGTGGAAGTATCGAAAGGATACGATGCCCAGTTGATGAAGGCGATAGAGGTACTAATGAAGGAGATCAAGGATGATCCAAGGCCGTGGCCGGAACATGGACCATTCAAGATCGACAGGTAAGGAAGGTCGGCCGTAAGGTCCGCCGCGGTTCCGGCATGGGCATCTTCGCCGGCCCCGGCGAAGAGGATACTCCCGGCGGGATGGTGGTCAAAGCCCGGTCGGAATATCGGCGAACCGGGTGTCGAGTCCCAGCTTTTCGCCGAGCAGACCGGCGAGGGCCTTCAAGCCGTGTGTTTCGGTGGCATAGTGGCCGGCGCAAAGGAGGTTGATCCTGCTTTCGCGGGCTATGTGGTAAGAGGAATGCGCCGTTTCTCCGGTCAGGAGGGCGGCGCATCCGGTTTCCGCCGCGGCCTGCGTGAGCGATGCGCCCCCGCCGGAGACTATACCTATCCTCTCTATCGTGGGCGGACCGAAGTTGAAGCTTTTAACCGGTGCCTCGAGAAGCTTTCCCAGCTTGGACGAGAGTGATTGCACCTTTATCCTCCGGGGAAGGACGGCGGCAAGACCTATCGCGATTCCGTGATAGTCGCCGAAGTTCCCGTCGGGCCGGGCTCCGAGGATATTGGCGAGCCGGGCATTGTTCCCTATGACGGGGTGGCAGTCGAGTGGAAGGTGGGCCGCGTATAGGGAGATCCCCCTTTCAAGGAGAATCCGGACCCGTTTCGCCATAATTCCCGTTACCGGCTGCCGGGGAGCCCAGAACAGGCCGTGGTGCACGATAAGCATGTCCGAGCCTTCCCGCACGGCCCTCCTGATCGATATATCGCAGGCGTCCACCGCTAGGGTCACTTTTGTTACGTTCCCCGAACCTTCCACCTGGAGTCCGTTGAGGGATGTGTCCCCCTCGAAATTATTGACGGCGAGAGTTTCATTCAGGAATCCTACTACCGATGCGAGCTTCATTTTTCAAGATCCTTTCCTCGATTCGATATCTTTCTTTCTCTTTTCATTCTGATAGCGCTTCTCCAGCTCGAGGAGGTCGGCCCTTCCTTTCAAGGATCGTGCCGCCTTTCCCATGTCGGCCGCTGATATGCTTTTTTCGCCACCGGCGAAATCGACCGTTATCTCGGTAAAGGAAGTGCGCTTTATCCCGGTATCCACTACAAGCGCATCGCCGGATCTTTGGCTGTATGTCTCGAAATGTCTCCTGTGCCCGTTGATGACCAGGTCCACACCGGGGATTTCTTTTGCGAACTCGAGGCTCTTCTTCCAACCCTGGTGGCTTACCGCGATTATCAGATCGCAACCTTTTTCCCTCAATGTCGATACGGCCTCGAGGGCGGCGATCCCCGGAGAGATGATCTCGTAGCGTTCCTGCATCGGCGGGCTGGTCCTGTGCACGTAAGAGGGAAGGACCACTCCAAAGATCCCGATCCTAATGGAGCCTTTTCTACCCCAGAGAGTCCTTTTCCCCCCGACGTCCATGACGATCCACCTTGCGGCGGCCGGTTTTCCGCTCTCCCTATCGAATATGTTTGTTGAAAAAAGAGGCAGGCCCGACCGTTCGGCGGTCTTTAATAGCTTTTCATTCCCGTATAGGAGTTCGTTCTCGCAGATGAGGACGGCATTGTAATCGAGCATCTCCATCGCGTTGAAGGTGTAGATATCCTCGTTGTCGAGATCGAAACGGCCTTCTTTTGCCGGCAGGAAGTTCCCCGCGTCGATCAGAAGAACGGGATTCTCGCTGCGCCTGCGGTCTATGAGGGAAGCCCACCTGGCCATCCCGGATTGATATTTAGCCTTTCACCCGCACGGTTCGCGGTATCCCTCGAGCCCGCCGGTTACGAAGATGCTCACCTTCGTGTCCAGGGGAGCTCCGCCGGAGCTTTCCGAGCGGGCGATATAAATTTTCAATGGAATGTAGATCGCCAGCAGAACCACGAAGACCGCCAGCATCGCACGAATCAGGTGCGTGTTAGTCTTTCCCGTTGTCCCTTTCATAGTCTCTCAGCTTTGTGTATAGTGTCGGTTTCGATATTCCGAGTATTCTGGCCGCCTTCGTTTTGTCCCCCGTCTTCTCGACGACCTTGTGAATCAGCGTGTTCTGGATTTTCGGCAGGATCGGGTCGCTTTCGGTGAACTGCACGTTTTCCAGAAGGGTTTCCAGCAGGTCCCCTAGGGTCGTCAGGGATCTCGTATGGATCAGCTCCGTGTGCTTTACGATATTTTCCGGAAGATCTTCGGGTAGGATCGTTTCTTTTCTGGAAAGTATCATAAGCCTCTTAATCGTGTTTTCAAGCTCGCGGACGTTCCCCGGCCATTCGTACTCGTTGAGGTACAGCATCGCTTCCGGCGAAATTCTTCTTTTCGGAATATTGTAGAGACGGCTGCAGTTGGTCAAGAAATGATCGCAGAGAAGCTCGATATCTTCCCTTCTCTCCTTCAGTCCGGGTATGCGTATCGGAAAAATATTTATCCTGAAGTAGAGATCTTCACGGAATAGTCCCTGCTTGACAAGCTGAAGGAGGTCCCTGTTGGTCGCGGCGATCACCCTGGCGTCGGTGGATATTTCCTTCGTTCCCCCCACTCGGTAGAAGCGGCCTTCCTCCAGCACGTGGAGCAGCTTCGGCTGGAGGGAAAGGGGCATGTCTCCTATCTCGTTGAGGAAGATCGTGCCGCCCGCCGCGGATTCGAAGAAACCTATTTTCTGTTTCACGGCGCCCGTGAAGGAGCCTTTCTCGTGACCGAACAGGGCGCTTTCAAGAAGCTCGTGTGGAAAGGCCGCGCAGTTCAGCGAGTGGAAGCGTCTCTCCCTCCTCGGGCTGTTGGAATGTATCGTTTTCGCGATCAGATCCTTCCCCGAGCCGCTGGGGCCGGTCAGAAGAACGGTCGTATCCATGTCCTTGATCCCTTCCACGAGCTCGAAGATATTTCTAATCGCGGCCGATCTGCCGACGATATTCTGGAACCCTGGAATCTCTCTCGGATCTATCGCCGCGGTCCGCGTAGAGGGGATCTGCTTGCCAAGTTGGCGTATCCGGTCCGACAGCATGATTCTTTCGAGCCCGAGGGCGAGTTGCTGGCTGAAACCGACCAGGAAGATATGGTCCTCATCGGAAGTTTCCTCGTTGAACTCCGGGGAATCCAGGTAAAGAAATCCCGTGACCTCGTCCTGGATCCACAGGGGGGTGCAGATGATCCCCGGATGTTCGGCCAGGAATTTTTGTGAAACTTTTCCCGGAGGTATCATCGTGCGCGATATATCCAGAGGATATCCGAGCTGCCTGGCGATATCGAGTATCGCTATGACATTTTTATCGGTCAGGTCGGTTCCCGGTCCGGACCCGAAATCTCCTATGCAATCGAGTATATGAAACGAGTCCTGGCTGCTCTTCTGAAGTATGAGAGCCGCCCTTTCCATGTTCATGATGCGGCGGGCGTTCTCCGTAATCGTGCGGTGCAGCTTCTCCGGGTCACGGACGGTGCGTATAAGGGAGATCACCTTGCACAGGGCGCGGAATCTCGTCGTGTCGGAATGTGCTATCCCGGACTCCTCGGCGGATTTCAGATCGAGCCTACTATCCAGTTCCCGGACCTTTAACGGCATGCAGTCCGTTTCGTTCACGAGGGATGTCGCCCTGAGAAGGTATTCCCTTGCCAGGGTCTCGTTGCCGTCTTCCAGGTAGAGCTCGCCCAGCTCGGCCGTCACCGAGGCGGCCGTGTCTTTCTTTCCCAGCAGAGAAAGCTCGAGGCTGGTCGTCTCCAGTTTCGTCTTTCCCTGGTCGCGTTTGCCTTCGGCGAGAAGGATCTTTCCCCTTACAAGCTCGAGCAGGACCGTTTCGAGCCTCGAGCCGATCTTTTGATTGATCGCGGCCGCCTGATCGAGAAGATCTCCCGTATCGTCGAGCTTGCCCTGGGCCAGGCTCAACTCGCTCAGTCTCCTGAAAACGACCGCTTTCTCTTTCATCGATCGCGTCTTCTGGCAGATATGGAGATCCCGGAAATAATATTCACGGGCCGAATCATGATCTCCCTTGAGAAAGTAGATTTCTCCCATGGTTCCCCAAATCTCCGCTAGGAGCTGCTGGTTGCCGATATCCTCGGCAAGGCGGCTCGCGGTAATGCAGTTGCTCTCCGCCTTGTCTATATCTTCGAGGTCGAGGTAGGTCAGGGCGATGTTCAGGTGCGCCGCCGCGAGGCCGGGGAGATTGTTGTTGCGCTGCTTGATATTCATGCTCTTCGTGAAGCATTCCAGCGCCTCCCTGACCCTTCCCATCGAACGGTAAACGAGGCCGAGGTTGTTGTAGCTCGCCGCGACTCCTATCTCGTCGTTGCAATCCTCTCTCAGCGCGAGGCATCTCTTATGGCAATGGATCGCATCGTCATATTTACTTCTGTTCCAGTTGATCGCCCCCATCAGGTTATACGACTGTGCCAGCTCGCTGAAATGCTGTTTCTTGTCGAGAAGCCTGTGCACGAGAAGGCAGTTGTCCCAGGACTTATCGAAATGCCCCAGGCGGTAATCTATCCATGCGAGGTCGTTGTACAGCCTCGCCCTTTCCCTGGAGATGATATGCTCCCCGTGAATGTCCAATGTCTTCTTGAGAAGGGATTGGGCCTTCACGAAATCCCCCTTCTTTTCCAGGATCTCGCATTCCTTCCTGATGGCCTCGACGGCGAGCGTTCTGTATTTATGCCAGTCATCGTCCCTCTTGGTCTCTTCCCGGCATCTCCTGTAAAGCGATTCGGCCTTCTCCATGTTTCCTATGATGGAGAAAAAGTTTCCCAGATCGAGCAGAAGCTTGTATCTCATTTCCGGGGGGAGGTACGTGTCGAGCTTTCTGCTCATAAAACCCTCATTGAAACAGTTTATGGCATTGACCTTCTTACGGCTCAGGAAAAGCTGGAATATCTCGTAACCCTTGAAAGCCGCTTCGGCTCTTTCCCCGCAATTGGCAAGGTGATAGAAAATATAGGAGAGGGGCGTGTGTTGAAGCTCCTTAAGTATCTGGGCGATATTGATATGGAGCTCCTTCTTTCTCCTGGTAGGTATCGCCGAGAGAATCGTTTTAGAGAGTGACCGGCTGCTTATGCTGAAGACGAGACAGAGCTCCCAGTTGGAGAGGGGGGATATGGCGCCTCTCGCCGTCACGAGTCCCAGCGTGATCAGTTTCTGGAGGATCGTGTAGAACTCTTCCAGGTCCGTGGAATAAACGCTCTGGAGAATCGATAGCGGGACCTGGAACCTGAAGACGGCTATCAGGTGGAGCACCGATTTCTCCTCGGGTGTCAACAGGTCGATCAGCTTCTTTACGGGTGCGGGATGGTCCATACGTCCTGGGTCGAGTAGCATCCTAACAGAGACGTTCATTAATGAGAGCGGTTTTCCGGCGTCAATCATCCCTATAAGGGTCTTATCGCCGCCGGGCGGAAGAAAGTGCTCGAAAATAATTCTTTTCCCGTCAGGCTTTAAACGGGGCAGCTCTATCTCCACGATCCCTATTCTCTTCCCCGCCGCCTCTTCCCGCAGCGCGGAGAGGAAATATGGGGGGCTGTCCTCGTTTATCGCAACGACGGCGATCTTCAGGTGGGAGAGATCGCGCGAGAGCCTGTCGATAATGTAACCGCACAGGAGCGGTTCGACGGCGTGATCGTCGAAGATTATATAGTCGCAATAATTGTTCTCTTCTGAGTCTCCGCTGTCCTTGAAGGTGCTGTGGTCGTCGATTATGCCGGATCCCTTCAACCCGCAGCCTTTCTCGAACTCCCTTACGGCCTCTTCCAGAAATGTGGTTTTTCCGTTCCCGTTCGCACCGTTGACCAGAACGAGCTGCTTATCTCCATCCCGGGCCTTGTAGGCCGCCCGGTGAAGCTTCGTCATTTCCCGTTCGGCCGGCTCTATAGGAGGCTGCCTCCCGGCTATGAACTTTGTGTCAATACCGGGGTCATCGATGAATGACGCAATAGTTTTTACGAGCCGGAAGAAATCCTCCCTGCCCGTCGCGGTAGAAACCGACTTCAGTCCGTCCGATATCTTTTCGCACCTTGCCGAAATCCCTTCGGTGAGATAGGGGCTGAAGATCGAGAAGATCTCGCCGAGATCGTTGAGATCGCCGAACAGCGGCTGCCGGCAACGTTGGGAAGGCGGCAGAGAGTCCAGTTTTTCCTTTACCTCGCCGGGAAGGAGGTACGCAGTCGGGAGTATCATAAGCTCGTCCTCTATCATCACGAGAGATTGTGCGTTCAGGTTGTGGAAGAACTTCCCGGCCGAGAGCTTCTTTAGAACCGACGATCCGAGCGATCGCAGCAGCTCAAGCGCCTCGCTGGCCCTCATCGATGGAAGGGCCTTCGTCATCGGAATCAACTCGTTGTGAGGAAAGAGGAATATTATACCGCGGCTGAATTCCTGCAGGGAGAGCGTCTTCGTCATGCGGCGGTCGCCGTTGGCAAACAGAAAATCGCGCATCCTCAGATCGTTGGATGAGAGGGAAACCTTTTCCGGTGGAAGAAGGGAAAAAAGCAGGTAATCCTTGCCGCTCAGAGAATCGGTGACGCTGTAACCGAGCCATGGGGAGTAGCTGCCGAGCGCCTTCTTTATCGCGTACCTTGACGTGAAACTCTGTTTCATTTCGACGGCATTCATCGTCTCACCAGTTTGTAAAATAATTTTCCTGGTTAAAAACTTTACCGCATATAGGTAAAAACTTCAAGCGAAAGATGACCCTCTGCACAATACAGATGTTAATCGAGGACAACATTCAGATAAAGCTGATATTTTTCAGATAATGGGTCTGGGTGGAGTCAAGGCAGCGGGATATCTATCAAGTGATGTAGAGCATCCGTCCGCAGTTCTCGCAGGTCAGAAGCTCGTGGCTGTATGCCGAGGAAAAAAACGATGTGGGAAGCTTCACGAAGCACCCCAGGCAGCGATCGCCGGTAACAGGTAGAATCGCCATCTTGTAATGGGCCGCGAGCTTTTCGTACCTGTTTCTCAGGGCGGTCGGAATCTTCGCCGCGATCTCGGCCCGCGCCTTCTGCAGCTCTTCCAGTCCCGTCAACTGGAACCCCATGCTCTTCAGTTCTTCCGATGTGGACTTGTCCTTCACCTCTTTTATCATGATATCTAGATCCTGGAGTCCGATCAGGAGCCGGAATTCTTCTCTCAACTTTTCTCACCTCCGAGAATCTCCACGAGGGAGGAGAAATCCTTCGCATCGATCAGCTTTTTCAGTTTTGAAGGTTTCTGAATGAGGCTTATCAATTCGCTTAGAAGGGCTAGGTATGTGTCGGCTCCTTCTCCGGAGGGGGCAAGAATGAGAAAGAATATCTTGGTAGGTTTTCCGTCGAGAGATTCGAAGTCGACTCCGGCGGCGGATCGCCCGAACAGCACCGTCAGCTCCTTGATCGCCAGGGAGCGGCCGTGCGGAAAGGCTACGCCCATGCCTAGCCCGGTAGAACCGAGGTTCTCCCGGTTTTTCAGCATCTCCATTATGAAATGTTCGTCCGATATCCTGCCGGTGCCCGCGAGGTGTCGCACCATCTCCTGAAGAATGGAAGATTTCTTCCTGGACCGGAGATGAAAGATGCAAAGATCTTCTTCGAAGAATGAAACAAGTTTACTTGAATCCATAATCCTTCTTACTTTCATATTATGCCAGTCTATTGTATAACAATTAAATCTTTATGAGACAATCCTTTTTTGATAATATTTTGAAAATTTTAACGATATCGGGAAATTACAGGATCGGGGCTTATGGCTGGACATGAGGAATCGAGAGGATTCGTGGTCAGGATAAAGGGGGCCGATTACTATGTGATCGACGGCGCAGCCGAGGTGCTGTGCAGTGTCAGGGGGAAGTTCCGGACCTCCGGCGGACCTGGGGATATAATGCCGGTCGTGGGTGATAATGTCGTCTACCGGCCGCGGAAAGACTTCGATTCCCGCGGTCTTACGGGTCTGATAATTTCGGTCGAGCCGAGAAGATCGATCTTCGCCAGGGGGGATTCCCGGGGAGGCCGGGATCTGAAGATCCTCGGGGCCAATATCGACAAGGTTTTTCTCGTTCATGCGGTCAGGCAACCGGACCTCAACCTTCGCCTTCTGGACAGGATGATTGTCGCCGCCGAACGCAGCGGGATTAAGCCCGTTATATCGATAAACAAGATCGATATCGAGCATGACGGCGCCGCTCTGGAAAGAAACCTGGAGCCCTATTCGGCGGCCGGATATGAGGTCATCTTTAGC
>CAZPAH010000021.1:0-17540 GCA_964584495.1 uncultured bacterium
TTTCAACGCTCTGTTTCTTCCGGAGATAGAGTAGGGTGGAGAGGTAATAATTTGATTTATCGAGGAAGGGAGCTTATATTTAAGCAGGACCTCACCCGGACATTCATTGCCGCTTAACCGTGCCAAGCGTGAATACCCACCACGAGCTTGTTACCGTGAATAGAAACGGGAGGTGGGAGATGGCCGAATTCGTGACGGGAATAGAGCGGCGGCACAAGAATCATCTGGGGTATATCTTTCCGGTCACTGTCGCGCTGCACTTTTTCGTATTCTATTTTTCGCCGCATTTCGAATTTGCACCCTATCTGTTCAAGGAACAGGTTACGCTGCTGGTCGACCCTTTCGAGCAGGTGACCGAGTACGAAAGCGAACCTGAAGAGGAGGTTCAGCCGACCGTCGAGTTCACGGCGGACGAGATCGCCGAAGAGGTGGACATCCGCGAATACGCTCCGACAAGCCCCGCCGACATCAGCCGGCTCCTTCCGGCGGTAAGGCTCCCCGAGAAATCGGAAGCATTTTATCATTTCAGCAAGCCCCCCGTTCTGGTTAAGGCGGTCGCCCCTGTCTATCCGGTCCTTGCAAGAATCGGTGGATTCGAGGGACGCGTCCTTCTGAGTGTTCTGGTGGGCGAAGATGGAAGGGTATTAAAGGCGGAAATCGTAGAATCCGATCTTCCGCGCGATATGGAGGAGGCGGCCGTTTCGGCCGCAAGGAAATTTATATTCGAGCCCGCGTACCAGGGATCGGTTCCGGTTAAGGCCTATATGAGGATTCCCGTCGTATACAGGTTGAATTAACCGGGAGCGAAGGGCCCTGGATTCTCCTGCTGCTGTGCCCGGCCAATGGCTGGGCACAAGCTTATAATAACAGACATTACAGGCTATTACCGTAATTATCTCCTGTTGTTTGTTAAGGTGTCCAAAGATATTCCGAGTCCGAAGAATATCTGGAAATAGGCCGGATGAACTTCCTCGGAGCCTTCACCGAGCTGTTGCGGTACCGAGAAGAACTTCAGGTATTTCACTCCAAGATCGATATATACGGAGCGGTGGACATTGAGTTCCATGCCGAGCGCGAAGTCGTATCCGAAGGCGCTGTTTCCTTCCTTTTTCAGATTCTGCCTTATCTCGTTTTCCCTGTTCGAATCGTCCGGTATAACGACGTCGGTCGATATCGAGTAATATGCGAGCGCCAGGTTCGCCCCCGCATAAGGGTGAAAGAAGCCGTTGCCCTGCGGCCCTATCCTGGTGCCCACGTACAGGCGGGAGAAGTACTGGTTCGTCTGCTGCTCCACCCTTAGAAGGGTGACTGCGTCCTGGAATTCCGTCGTCTGTCCCAGCATTCTCACAACGTCGAATCCGGTTACAAGGGCGAACAGGTTTCCCGTATTCTCGGGAACCACGACGAATTTCAATCCTCCGCCCCAGCTGGCCTTGCTGTATCTTTTAGAGTCGGAGCCCTCCGGCTCCATTCTAACGCCGAATGCGCCGAGCTTCATTTTGGGTATCGCCCCGGCGGGAGTCGAAATATGAATAACGACTGCAACAAGAAGCGAAAAAACCGCGATTCTTCTAAGATCCATCGAGTCCTCCTGCTTTTCGGAATCTTACAGCTTCCTTATCACTACAACCGTCATGTCATCCATGCGCGGGAGCTTGCCCGCGTGCCTCTCCACCGAGGAGATGATGAAATCTATGAGTTCCTCCGACGGTGCGCCGGCCTTTTCCCGTACCAGGGCGGGGAGGATATCCTCTCCGAATTCTTCCCCGTTCTCGTTGTTGGCCTCCGATATTCCGTCCGAAAAGACGAGTATCGTGTCGCCTCGGTCGAGCTTCAATGTCTCCTGCGAGAATGAGTACTCCTCGAGCGCCCCTAGAACGAGCCCGCCCGTGGCAAGACGCGCATGTTCGGCGTTATTTCTTATCATGAACGGGTAATTGTGCCCTGCGTTGCAGTAGCACAGCTCATCGTTCTCCGCATCGAGCGAGCAGAGGAAGAATGTGGCGAACTTGTCGGGCGCCGTGCTTCTGAAGAGCAGGCTGTTCGATCTTTCCACGATTTCCGACGGACACAGGGAGTGAAGGTCCTGGCCCCTCAGTGTCGCCTGGAGATTGGACATGAGGAGGGCGGCAGGCATGCCCTTGCCCGATACGTCCCCGAGGCATACCAGAACCCTTCCGTCGTCGAGTTCGATAAAATCGAAATAATCTCCACCGACCGTCCTAGCGGGTATGGACTTTCCGGCGATATCGTACCCATCTATCTTCGGAGGCTCCTTGGGAAGAAGGCCGGTTTGTATTCTGTATGCCATGTCCATCTCTTCTCGCAGGTGGATCAGCGATTGCTCCTCCTCGTACAGCCTGGCGTTCTCGATCACCTGCGCCGACTGCGACGCGATTATGCTGAGAAGCCTCTTGTCGGCCTCCGAGAATCCCTTGTCGCTGCGTTTATTGAAAACGTTGAGCGAGCCGATTACTCTGCCTTTAAGGATCAGCGGGGCGCTGAGAAGGGATTTCACCGGATTGTCTTGAGAGCCGGATTCTGTGAAGCGATCGTCGTTTTTAAGATCGTTGACCAGAAGAGGCTTGCGATTTAGAAGCATCCAACCGGTAAGCTGCGTGTCGAAATGGTACGGCATGATATTCGAAGATCTGTCGGCCTTCCTGATCATTGTCTTGAACGGTGTTTCCTGTTCCTGCTGATCGAGGAGGGTGACGGTTCCCTGCTCCGCTTCCAGGTGCTTTATGCATTTCTTGACGATTAGCTCGATCACCTCCTCGAGCGAGCGTGTGGAGCTGATAGCGGTGGAGATATCGTTCAGGATCGAAAGTTCCTGGACCGCGGCCCTGAGCCGCGTGTTCTCCTCCTGGAGATCATCCACTCCGCCAGTCTCTTCCGGTGTTACCATGTCATCGACTCTTTCGTTTCTACGCCTGTTCTCTCATCGCCCGAAGACGCCGCCGTCAATAGACCTAAGCGCATTTTTATATTGATAACCTGACCACAGTCTAGCACAATTGAGTTCCAACAGTCTCATTGTATATAAATAGTGCGATTGTGCAAGGGAGAACCTGCGTGACCTATGTTCCGCTCCATGTTCACAGCATAAACAGCCCTTACCATGGGATGATGACGCCCGAGGAGATAGTATCCCGCGCGTCATACCACCATCTTCCGGCCGTCGCCCTGACAGACAGGTGGACAAGCTACGGACATTTCGAATTCAGCGAGGCCGCAAAAATTGCCGGCATAAAACCGGTATTTGGCGCGGAGATAAGGCACCTGTCCCTGACCGGCGCGGATGGATTGTTCCACCTGACCGTCCTTGCTGAAAACAACGACGGGTACGGAAATCTCGCGAAGCTTATAAGCCTTCATTACGGGAAGGAAAAAGATCCGCATGTCACCGAGGAGGAGATGGCGGAGTGCAGCGAAGGCCTGATCGTGCTTACCGGTTGCCTTAAGGGTGAGGCTAACCAGGCGGTGCTCCGGGGCAATCTCGGGCGCGAGAGGGCCGTCGTCGAGAAGCTCCTGGAAATATACGGCAGGGAACAGGTTTATCTGGAGCTGATGACGCACAATGTCGATGTCGAGCAGCTCGCGATGGATAAGATGATTCTGCTTTCGGAAAAATTGAAGGTACCGATGGTCGTGACGAACAACGACAGGTATCAGAAGAAGGAAGACGAAGTATATTTCACGATCCTAAGACAACTCGCGGGAGACAGCGAGGCGGACACCGAGGGAAACGGCGAGTTTTACCTGAAGAAAAGGAAGGAGCTCGAGCCACTCTTCTATCCGATCGTGGACGCCCTCGACGAATCGGGCAGGATAGCCGAGCGTTGCAACGTGACTATCGATATTAACGGGAAGATTGCGTTTCCGGCCGAGGAAACAGCCGGGGAGACGCTTTCGGAGATGTGCAATAGAAGGTTCCTTCTCGAGTTTCACAGCCTAAAGCCGGACGATATGTCGAAGATCAAGAGGAACCTCAAGACCGAAATAGACAGTGTCCTGCGCGAAGGGATGGCCGGGTTTCTTCTTTATATAAGGAGACTCTTTCAGGTTTGCGAGAGCCAGGGGATCTGGCTGGAGATCATGGGGAGCGATATTCTTGAGAGCTTTATCGTATATCTTCTGGGAATCAATCCGCTGAATCCGATGAACCATGGACTTGTCTTCGAATCTTTCAACTCCTTCCGCCCAGGAGTTCCACCTCCTCTGGAACTGATAAAATCGAAGGGAACGAGGGACAGGTTCCTTGAAATACTGAGGGCCATCCTTCCCGAAAATAAGGTGTTTAACCAGGTCATACGCGAGGAAGCCTCGTTTCTAACGATTGCGAAAGAGCTGTGCGAGGTGCTGGGAGCGGAACAGGATCTGCAGGATGAAATATTGAGAAACCTGTCGACGATGAAAAAGAAAACGGGGCTCGCTTCGATGCTTGAGAGTTCGGAATCCCTTACCCATCTATATACCGGCAGCAAGCTGGCCAGGAAAATACTTCATTCTTCGCATGCCCTCCAGGGCAGGATAAACCATTTCATCCTGAATTCGTCCAAGCTGGTCGTTTTGCCGAAAGAGATCGAAAAATCGGTCGCCTTCATGACTGGGAACGGGGGAGACCGGTACATCCTTGCCGACAACACGGCGGTCATGAATCTGGGAGGATTCATGCTTGGCGTTCAGCACTCGCACTTCCTCTCGGCGCTTGCCGGTTCCGTATCCGCGGTGGTTAAATCGGACAAGGCGGGATCGAAGGCGGTGGAAAATGTAAAAGGAGAAGAGGGCCGGTGGGGCGGCAGAAGCCTCGACGATGCTTGTACGTTCGAGCTCATATCGTCGGGAGATACCGCCGGTGTATACCTGCTGGAGAGCAGGGGGATAAGGGATCTTCTGACAAAGATCAAGCCGGAAACATTCGACGAGCTGGTAAATGTAATCTCGCTTTACAGGCCTGGCCCGCTGGAGGGGAAGTTATGGCAGAAGTACATCGAGAACATGGAGAAAAAGGGCAAAGTCTACCTTCCTCACCATTCGATGGCCGCTCCGCTGGAGAATACGCGAGGGATACTTCTGTTTCGCGAGCAGGTGAGGGAAATACTGAAATCTTCGGCCGGGCTCAAGGGAAACGAGGCATTATTCGTGGAACGTACTCTTGAAACCGAGCGATCCGGAGACCTGCTTAGATCGAGGCTCGAGTTCATAAGGGGCGCCATGGATAACGACATCAACGAGGAGGATGCCCAGAAGATCTTCGATTACCTGCTGCATAATATCAAGTATACGCACAATAGGGCTCTGAGCTGTTCGCAGGCATACATAAGCTACAGGACGGCTTTCATGAAAGCGCATTATTCGGACTATTACTTCGCTTCGCTTCTTAACAGCACACGGGATATCCGCGACAGGCAGGAGAAATATTACGATTATCTCGCGTCGATCAACCATCCGGTTCTTGACGCCGATATAAACGCCAGTTCCCGTGAATACGCCCGCACCGAGGCGGGAGTCAGGCAGCCTATCGACGAAGGCGGTATTTTGAACGCAAACGAGATAGATACGCTCCTGAGCGAACGGAGTGAAAATGGGGATTTTGTCTCGATAACGGATTTCCTCGAGCGTATGTCGGGGCATCTCGCGATGGATTCGGTGGGTCAGCTTATAGATGCGGGGCTCTTTGACTATACGATGATCAAGAGGGCCGAGCTGAGGGACAGATGCCTTGAATTCTACGAGAAGAATGCAAAGGCCGGCGAGTTCTTCCGCCCCAAGCAGGACCAGGCGGGCACGCGAAAGAAAAAGGGTTCGTCGCCGCAGCTTTCGTTCTTTACTGATGATACCGATAACGGTTCCCAGTGAGGGCGTCGTTTTTCAGGTTGACTTTGCAATGACGCATTGATAAATTCCAGCAGTCCAAAAGATGCAGCGAGCATTCGGGCGTCCCCATCGTCTAGCCAGGACTAGGACACCGCCCTTTCACGGCGGCAACACGGGTTCGAATCCCGTTGGGGACGCCATAATTATACCCGCGTTATTTTCCGTTGTTGTAGGAAACCGGATCCTGATCGTAGAACTCGCTGAGCTGCGCGTAGAGCTCGGGATGCTTTTCGCGCAGTTGAGCCGGTTTTTCGAAGAATGTCTCGGTGGCAACTGCGAAGAACTCGGCCGGATTGGTGGCGCCGTATGCGTCCATCACCGAGCGATGATGCTTGATAACGTCTCTTTGCAGGTGCTCGAATTCTTTCCCGAGAACACGGGCCCACGCGACATACATGCTCCGTCTAGGGAGCACCGGGGCTCCATCGGCCACGTTGTTCTCCATATCCAACTGGTGCGCAAATTCGTGCAGCACCACGTTGTGACCGTCATGGTAGTCGGCGGCGCCGTACAGCACATCGTCCCACGAGAGCACGACCGCGCCGGTGTTCCATGACTCGCCCAGGCGAACCTGCCTGTCCTCGGTTACGATTCCGCCGACCTCGCGCTTAACCGAGCTGGCTTGATAGGCCGTGGGGTAGACGAGAATAGAGCTGAGGCGGGGATAGTCAATATCCCCGCGGTGGAGGAGGAGCAGGCATGCCTGCGCCGCGATCGTGACCCGGATTTCATCGCTCATCTCCAGCCCGCCGAGGCCCTCGAAATGTTTTTCCGCGAGAAATACCTGTATGCGCGAGCGCAGCTCCTTTCGATCGTCCTCGGGCAGCTTTGCGTCCATCGGAAAGTTTCGGGACAGGATGCCGTTCCATTCCTCGGGAAAAGGAACCGACAGGGCGCGCTTACGCCTCCGTGTTCGAAATGGGTGTAACCAGCTCATGTCGAATAGTGGACAGGGTTTAAAATATGTTCTATCATCGGTTCGGATCATACATGAAAGCGGTTCTCATGTTAAATGCAAATCTCATACGGAGGAATTTCAATGAATAACGTTGAAGGTCATATTATGAGCATACGCCCCAATACGATGTCCGGAGGTCTCTTATGGGCCGGTATATTCATCTTGCTGGGCATCGCGGGATCGCTCGTTATACGCGGGATAGCCCGCGCTTCTCTTAGACGGGACAAGGCCGACCCGACGGCCATCCTGTTCCTGCGGCCGCTGGGGCAGTTTCTCCTCTGGATCGTTCTGGCCGTGGTATACGCGCATCTGATACCGCAGCTCCGCACGATCGGGACAGCCCTTCTCGCCGGCGCTAGCGTCATCTCCATAGTGCTCGGCGTGGCCGCCCAGAACACGCTCGGCAACCTCATTGCAGGGATCGCCCTGCTGGTATACCGCCCCTTCCGCATTGGCGACCGGCTCCAGGTCATGGCGCCGACCGGTGTTGAGACGGGCATAGTCGAGAACGTGACCTTGGGCTACACCGTCTTACAGACGATAGACAACAGGCGCGTAGTTCTTCCAAATAGTCTCGCAAGCAGTCAGACAACGGTGAATCTTACCAGCGTGGATCAACGGATCATGGCGGCCGTGCCGATCGGGATCTCGTATAATGCGGATATCGAAAGCGCCCGGAAGATTCTGCTCGAAATCGCTCAAAATCATTCCGACGTCGTGGAGACGATAAGTTGCCCGGTCATTCAGCTCGGGACGTCGAGCGTCACGCTCAGCGTCAGGGCATGGTGCAAGGATGCGCTGGCGGCCCAGCGCTTCGAGTGGAGCGTTTGCGAGCTGGCAAAAGCGAAATTCGGTGCGGCGGGCATCGAGATACCATATCCATACCAGAACGTGATCGTGAAGAGGGACCAATAGGTATAAAAGGAACCTGCGCTAAAACGTCATACTTGACCGGAGAGGATATCAATAGGCATAATGTGAGAGTATTTACAGTTCGTCTCGCGAATATGAATATATCAGAAAGACGAAGCGAAATATTAATATGATACATTGGAACCCGGGGCGATAGTGGAGCAAACACATGGCAAAAACGAAAATCCTGTTAATAGAGGATAACCGACTTTTACGCGAGGGTATCGCCGCCGCTTTGGATGAGCATGGCGATTTCGAGGTAGTGGCGCTCGCAGAGGATGGCGACGCACTTCGAAAACTGAAGGAGTCGGGCAGGTCGCCGGATGTAGTGCTCCTCGATCTTGGGTTGGAAAAATCTAACAGTCTGCAGTTGATGGTAGTTCTGAGAACCGAACTGCCAGAAGTCCGAGTCATCGCAATGGACATACTCCCCGACCAAGTCGACGTAGTCGAGTTTGTGGAGGCGGGGGGCTCGGGATTTATCCTCAAGAGCGCATCTTTGCAAGACTACGTGAACACGATAAAGGCGGTCTCGAAAGGTGAAAAAGTATTGCCCACGATTTTGACTGCCTCGCTCTTCACGCAGATTGTCGAATCTGCGCTCAATAGCGGAAAGGAGATTCCCGACAGCGCAATTCAGCTGACCAATCGAGAGAAGGAAGTCGTCGACCTGATCTCCGAAGGATTGAGTAATAAGGAAATCGCTCAGCATCTCCACATCGCGACACACACTGTCAAGAGCCACGTTCATAATATTTTGGAGAAACTAACGCTCAACTCCCGCCTTCAGATAGCTGCTTTTGCCCGCCGGCAAGAATCCGAGTGAAATCGCGTTATTTTATTTTCACAAATACCCGATTAGCGCACACACAAGACCGACGAGATTCCCGCCTGCTCCTTTAGGACTAGTCCCATTTTCAATCTTTCGGTCTATTGCTACAGTCAAAGCCGTCTCTTATAATCTAAACAAACAGAGGTGGTTTGACTTGTCCCTCAGTACACATTACTATGTCATTTCTCTAGGCGCTAAAACTAACAATCTCTTTGAGGCGTTTCGCGACTACTTGATCGAAGTTGACAATCATGGTTTTCCGGTTGTGATCCCGGTCAGGCCGGACAATTCATTCGATAAGGCCCAGCTACATAAACTAGCTCGCACCGTTGATGAGTGTTTTAACCACTACTATAGACTGGAACCTTTAAGATTGATCGTGGTTGGTGAAAGAGAAATACAATCGGCTTTCAGTTCCGTGACTGCACACGGAACCGCAATCATAGGGCGGGTCGAAGGAGATCACACTGCTACTCCCACACGCGATTTGGGACAAATCGTCTGGCCAATTGTCAAAGAGGCAATGTCGGGGCTGCTGGACAAATCGATGCTGGATTTAAAAGTCTGCGCAAAACGGGGACAGATAGCCTCTGGACTGGAATCGGTAGCTAGGCTGGTGAAGAAAAAAGTAAGGGCCACGCTGCTGGTCGAGGATGGCTATCATTTTAGAGGCAGTATTGGAAAAACGGATCTATCGACGATCATATCTCCGGAAGTCGATGTGAGGGAAGTGATAGATGATGCCGTCGATGCGGTCATCGAGAAGGTACTTGAGTCGGGCGGTAACGTAGTTTTCACGCCCGGTGGCTCATTGAGCGATCAAAATCGAATCGTCTTGCTGCTGCATGTCGCCGCAGGTATGTGATGATTCGCTAGATATACCGTTGGCAGTCACGTCGATTGCTCCACCGGAGAAACAAAGGAGAGTCAATGCACCTGCTTCTTATCAACCCCCGCAATCCACTGGTGAATATCACCAACAAGAACAACTACTGGAACAAGTACCGAGTTTGGAAACCACTCGGTCTTCTGGTGCTGGCAGGCCTTACTCCTCCGGAGTGGGACATCACGGTTGTCGATGAAAATGTAGATGTCCCCGACTATTCGAAAATGGATCGCCCGGACCTGGTGGGTGTGACCGCGTTTACATCTCAAGCGCCGCGTGCGTATAAAGTGGCCGCTGAATTTCGTAGCCGGGAAGTGCCCGTTGTGATGGGTGGGATTCATGCCACCATGCGGCAGAAGGAAGCAGGGAAACACGTCGATGTCGTGGTGTCGGGGGAGGCCGAAAGCATCTGGGCACGGGTCTTGAAAGATGCGGAGCACGGAGCTTTAAAAACATTGTATGCCGGTGGTCAAGAAGAGATGGATAAAACCCCGCGAGCACGTCACGATCTCCTATCGGCCGGCTACCAGTTTGGTGCTATTCAGACCACACGGGGGTGTCCTCTAAATTGCAGTTTCTGCAGCGTCAGCCCTTTCAACGGCAGGACGTACCGGCGCCGCTCGGTTGAAGATGTCGTAGAGGAGTTCAAGCTGATCGGCGAGAAACACGTTCTCGTCGTGGACGACAATCTCATTGGCACTCGACCGGATCATATCGCTAGGGCAAAAGATCTGTTCCGAGCGATGATCGAGGCGGATCTCGGCAAGAAGTGGATATGCCAGGCGACGATCAATATGGCGGATGACGAGGAACTGCTCCGGTTGGCACGGCGGGCCGGGTGCATCGGCGCTTTCATCGGATTCGAATCTGCTACCGACGAGGGGCTGATCGAGGTGCATAAGAAATACAACTTGCAAAAAGAACGGGATTTTAGAGCCTCGGTGCACCGGATCCAACGGCACAAGATCAGCGTTGCAGGATCGTTCATCATGGGATTGGATGTGGATCGGCCTGGCATCGGTCTGCAGATCGCCGGCGCGGCCAATCGGTATGGTATTGATTTTCTTAACGTGCTGTTTCTGACGCCATTGCCGGGTACCGAACTCTGGAAGAAAATGGAGGCGGAAGGTCGTATTGCCTCGGATCAATTCCCCGAAGACTGGAAGTACTACACGCTGTCACTACCCGTAGGGCATTACCAACATCTCGGCCCGGACGAAATCATCGATGAGATGAATTCCTGCAACCGCAATTTCTATTCGATGAGGAGGATTCTGAGCCGGACGGGGCGCAATCTCTGGAAGAAGCAGCGCCCTGTTCTTACACTGGTAGGCAACCTATCATTTCGTAAAAACGGTCGCTTGAACCGGAGCATATACGACGAATTCAAGAAGGCCAGCGGCCTGTGGCAACCAGCCCGACCTTTGCCCGCAACGGGCAGTGATCTTCATGTCCGTGAACCACTTCTCGGCGTGCAGGAATCGATTCTCGACTGAAGGTTTTTGCCATTGTACGGATGGGCGAGTGATCTCTATGAAAAACGAGACTTTTCTTTCTTTTACCATATAATATTTTATACTCCTTCTCGCGTGAATGATCGTCGCTCGATAACCTAGCCCCATGGCCGCTATACTCTTCCGGTCGCCACACCTGTAACGGTTAGGATCTATTCGGTAACCGTTACGCGGTTTTACTGAGGCAGCAGCGAAAGTCGTGCTGCAATTTCAAATCCCCTTTACATAATACGGGCATGCTGTAGAATTGCCGATTATCGCTGTTCATTAACAAGGGATGGTCGACATGTGGTCCAAACGTTTCATAGCTGTTGTTGCTGCTGTGATCCTATCGATTGCAGTGGCCGCAAGCGCAGAGGAGCCTGCAAAGGAGAAGATCACCGCCGGTGTAATCAAGAAGGCCGAGAAGATAACGGGACTCGCATTCTCGCAGGCCGATATAGACACGATGCTCCCCGATCTAATCGATAACCTTGCGGCCTACGAGGCGATAAGGAAGATCGCGATATCGAACTCGATCTGGCCGGCGATCATTTTCAATCCCATTCCGGTGGGAATGAATTTCGAGATCGAAGCCAGACCCATCAAAGTCAGTGAGCCGGCCCGGAGAGATCTGCCGAAGAACTTAGAGGAGATAGCCTTCTGGCCGGTCAGAGATCTCGCCGAGCTTTTAAGGACACGAAAGATCACATCCACGACCCTTACCAAGCTTTATCTGGCCCGGCTGAAGAAATACGGTCCAAATCTCGAGTGCGTCATTACCCTCACAGAGGAGCTCGCCCTCGAGCAGGCGGCGAGGGCCGACAGGGAGATCGAGTCGGGCGATTACCGCGGGCTTCTCCACGGCATCCCTTACGGCGCGAAGGATCTTCTCGCCGTTAAAGGGTACAAGACTACATGGGGAGCGCGGCCGTATAAAGATCAGGTGATAGACGAGACCGCTTCGATAATAAAGAAGCTCGATGACGCGGGTGCCGTCCTCGTCGCGAAACTGACTCTCGGAGCGCTCGCATGGGGGGATGTGTGGTACGGCGGAACAACTCGGAATCCCTGGAACCCCGAGCAGGGCTCGAGCGGCTCCTCGGCGGGATCGGCCTCGGCGACCTCCGCGGGGCTCGTAGCCTTCGCGATCGGTACGGAGACCTGGGGCTCGATAGTATCACCATCGACAAGATGCGGCGTTACGGGGCTCAGGCCCACTTACGGACGGGTCGCCAGAACGGGAGCGATGGCGCTCAGCTGGTCGATGGACAAGATCGGTCCCATATGCAGGTACGTTGAAGACTGCGCGATCGTCTTCGACGCGATAAGAGGGCCCGACGGCATCGATCAGACCGTTTTCGACCTTCCCTTCAACTACGATCCCGATATCGATCTGCGCGGTCTCAGGATCGGCTATCTCCACAAGCTCTTCGAGGAAGAGTACGATAACAGGGAATTCGATCTGGCGACACTGGACCGCTTGCGGGACATGGGTATCGATCTCGTTCCGGTGGATCTTCCAGATTATCCGGTATCCTCGCTCGCCTTTATATTGAGCGCCGAGGCCGCGGCGGCGTTCGACGAGCTTACCCGGTCCGGCAGGGACAGCCTGATGGTCAGGCAGGAAAGATACGCCTGGCCCAACGTTTTCCGTTCCTCCCGCTTCATCCCGGCGGTGGAGTATATCCAGGCGAACAGGATCCGGAACATGATCATACAGGAGATGGAGAATTTGAACGTCGATATATATGTCGCCCCGTCATTCCAGGGAGATAACCTCCTTCTCACGAACCTGACGGGACATCCGTGCGTCGTGCTTCCCAACGGATTCGACAAAGAGGGAAATCCCGTGAGCATAAGTTTTATAGGTAGGCTGTTCGGGGAGGCGCCCCTCCTGGCCCTTGCCCGGCGCTACCAGGAAGCGACAGAGTTCCAGAACAGCCATCCTCCCCTCTTCAGGTGATCGGAAGAAATGCCTGGAGCGAGGCCGGCAAAATCGATTGAAAAATCGCCGCTTGAGATTGAGACGTCGAATTGCTAGAATCCGATTCCGGAATCGCGGCGATCGGCCGTATTCGTAAGGCCGAATTTTTGGCCGGTTGTTGTTTTCATTACTACAAGGTGTTATACGGGAAGTCGAGCAACGCAGCGCATTTCCCCGAAGGAGAAGGAGATGAAGAATCTGGTGAACCTTTCATTCATAACGGGATTTACGGCCCTTTTTCTGCTAGTCGGACTTGCCGCGGGGAACTCACAGGCTGCGCGGCCACAGTGGTTCAAGCAGTCCCGCGACAGGCTCAAGAAAGAGCTGATCGCCAGGTACGGAGAGTCACAGAAGGATAGGATCGAGAGGGGAATAGGCCAGATGGCCGATTTCTGGCGTAAAGATGATGGAGACGAAAAGGTTTTCGAAGACTTCATCCGGGAGAATTTCGCGGGGGACCAGGAGACCCTCGATGCGCTCTTCACCCGGTACGAGACGATCCTCGAACAGATCAACGGACATATGCATGCGATCCAAATCGAGCTTCAACGCCAGGCGGATCTGGATCTAGGAAAGCTGTATCCGTTCGACAGGGTTTTCGCCGCTTACGACCCGGCGGCGCACGTGAAGGATGATTTCTTCAGGAACAAGCTCGCCTTCGCCGTGCTGCTCAACTTTCCCCTGACGACCCTCGAGGAGCGTTTGGACGACGGCGAGAGATGGACGAGGCGGCAGTGGGCCGAGGCGAGGCTTGCTCAGAGATTCTCGAAACGGATTCCCGCGGAGGTCAACATCGAACTTTCCGAGGCGGGAGCGGCTGCCGACCAGTATATAGCCGGCTACAACATCTGGATGCATCACCTTCTTAACAATAATGGCGAAAGGATCTTTCCGCCGAAACTTCGACTACTTTCTCACTGGAATCTCCGCGATGAGCTGAAGGCGGATTATGGAGCCGGGGAGAAAGGATTGGAGAAGCAGAGGATGATCCGTAAGGTCATGGAGCGAATTGTCGATCAGACTATCCCCGCCGTCGTCATCGACAATCCATACGTAGATTGGAATCCTTTCACAAACGAGGTCACGCCCGCCGCGGTAAACGATACCGACGAGAAGGCCCCCGAGGGGATGAAGGTGTCGTCCGATCCGGAACCGGACACGAGGTACAGGATACTGCTCAGAACATTCCTCGCCTCCCGGCTGGTGGACGAGTATTCGCCCACGGCTCCCACCCTCATCGACAGGCGTTTCGACGAGGACAGGGAGATCCCCGAGGAGAACGTAAGGGAGATGCTCGAGAAGGTCTGCTCCTCGCCGCGTGTGGGGCAAGTTGCGGTCATAATGGAAAAGAGGCTGGGACGGCCTCTCGAACCGTTCGATATCTGGTACAGCGGGTTCAAATCCTCGGGGAAGTATACCGAAGCGGAGCTGGACAAAATCGTAAAGGAGAGATACCCGACGGCCGACGCATATGCCGAGGATATTCCCCGTTTCCTGGAGCTTCTTGGATTCTCCGAGGAAAGGGCCAAGCTGCTGGCGGGAAACATTGCGGTGGAGCCGGCGAGGGGCTCGGGGCACGCTTCGGGAGGAGAGATGAGGCGGCAGAAGGCGCGTCTAAGGACCCGCGTTGGCAGGGAAGGGATGGATTACAAAGGGTTCAATATCGCCGTTCACGAGATGGGACATAACGTCGAGCAGTCGATCTCGATGAACGACGTGGATTACGTGCTCCTCAACGGTGTTCCGAATACCGCCTTTACGGAAGCTTTCGCATTCGTTTTCCAGGAGAACGATCTGAAGCTTCTCGGTCTTTCGACCGAAGAGAACGAAGAAGCCGAGGCGATGAAGGTGCTTAACGATTTCTGGATGACGCTGGAGATCGGAGCCGTGTCGCTTGTCGATATGGCGATATGGCACTGGATGTACGATCATCCGGACGCGACGCCCGCCGAGTTGAAGAATGCGGTGCTTCAGATATCGAAAGATGTATGGAACCGGTATTTCGCGGAAATCACTGGGGAGAGGGATGTGATTCTCCTCGGCATATATTCGCACATCATTCATTCGTTTCTATACCTTCCCGATTACGCGATCGGCCACATGATCGCTTTCCAGGTCAAGGATCAGATGATGAAGGCCGGCAATATCGGAAGCGAGTTCGAGAGGATGGCGGTCCTGGGCAATATAGCGCCCGATCTTTGGATGAAAAACGCGACCGGTTCACGGGTCGGCGCCGATGCCCTGCTCGAAGCGACCCAAAGGGCCGTTAATAGTTTGCTTGACCCGGGAAGGGCCAAGTGATAACTTGTTCGTTCTATTAGATTAACTTCTTGTGTCGCATTGAGAAAGCGGAGGTAAATGGGTACAGCGGAAGAGAGGAAAGTGCTTGTCACCGGGGCGCTGGGACAGATAGGCTCGGAGCTTTCGGCGGCGCTGGCCGACCGCTACGGCGAAGGCTCCGTGGTGACCAGCGACATCAGGGATGATGTCGATGATGTAATGCCCGGTTCAGTCGAATTCGTAACCCTGGATGTTCTCTCGGGGGACGATTTCGACGAGCTCGTGAGAAAACACAAGATCAATCGGATCTATCATCTGGCGGCCCTCCTGTCGGCCGTGGCCGAGACCAAACCGCAGCAGGCCTGGAAGATAAACATGGAGGGTTTGTTCAACGCCCTCGAGGTCTCACGCAAAAACGGCTGCTCGTTATTCGTCCCAAGCTCCATCGGCGCATTCGGACCCGAAACGCCTCACGAGAATACGCCTCAGGATACCATTATGAGACCGCGCTCCATGTACGGAGTCACGAAGGTCTCGGGCGAGCTCCTGTGCGATTATTACTACAGGCATTTCGGCGTGGACACGAGGGGAGTGCGCTATCCCGGGATCATCTCGAACATGACCCTGCCTGGCGGCGGAACGACCGATTACGCGGTCGAGATATTCTACCACGCGGTGCTGCACGGCAGGTATACATGCTGCCTCAAGGCGGGAACATCGCTCGACATGATGTACATGCCGGACGCGATCAAGGCCGCAATTGATCTGATGGAGGCGGACCCCGATAAGCTCGAGCACAGGAACGCGTTCAACGTGACCGCGATGCACTTCGATCCGGAGGAGATCGCCGCGGAGATAAGGAAGCATATTCCGGGATTCGAGATCGACTACAAGGTGGACGGGATCAGGCAGGCGATTGCCGATTCATGGCCCGACTATATGGACGATTCGGCAGCCCGGGCGGAATGGGGATGGGAGCCGGAATACGATCTGCCCGCGATGACTTCCGACATGCTCCGGGTCCTCGGCGAAAGGCACAAGAAAGGGCTTCTAAAGATTAAATAATGGGAACCGGTACCGGCAAGGAGGAGGTCGGATGTACAAGATTAAAAAAGAGCTGCAGGCTACGCTTGATGAGATAAAAGCCGCCGGCCTCTACAAGGAGGAGAGAGTAATCACCTCGCAGCAGAAGGCCGATATATCGGTCAGCACCGGCGAGCAGGTGCTTAATTTCTGCGCCAATAACTACCTCGGCCTGGCCAACAACCGGGAGCTAATAGAGGCTGCAAGATCGGTCATGGATACAAGGGGATTCGGCCTGTCGTCTGTCAGGTTCATCTGCGGCACGCAGGACATTCACAAGGAGCTGGAAAGGAAGATATCGGAATTTTTCAAGTGCGACGACGCGATCCTATATACATCGTGCTTCGACGCCAACGGGGGATTGTTCGAGGTCCTTCTCTCCAAGGACGACGCGATAATAAGCGACGAGCTCAACCACGCATCGATAATTGACGGCGTGAGGCTCTGCAAGGCGAAGAGGTTCAGGTACCGGAACAACGACATGAAAGACCTGCAGACCCAGCTGGAAGCGGCGAAGGAGGCAGGCGCGAAGAGAATGATGGTAGCCACCGACGGCGTGTTCTCGATGGACGGGATAATCGCCCAGATCGACAAGATATGCGACGTCGCCGATGAATACGGAGCCCTTGTGATGGTGGACGATTCGCACGCAACGGGATTTTTCGGTCCTACGGGCCGTGGGAGCGTGGAATACTGCAACGCGCTGGGCAGGGTCGATGTAATAACCTCCACCCTCGGTAAAGCGATGGGAGGGGCCTCCGGCGGTTTCACGACCGGCAGAAAGGAGATAATCGATCTCCTGAGGCAGCGCTCGAGGCCGTACCTGTTCTCTAACACGCTGGCGCCCGCCCTTGTCGCCGCGTCGATCAAGGCTTTCGAGATACTTTCCAAGCCGAGCAGCATGCTGAAGACCCTGGTCGATAATACCGCCTATTTCAGGGAAAATATGACGGCGGCGGGCTTCGATATAGTCCCGGGAAGCCACCCGATAGTGCCCGTGATGCTGGGAGATGCGAAGCTGTCGCAGGATATGTCGAACAGGCTGCTGGCCGAGGGAATTTACGTGATTGGATTTTTCTATCCGGTAGTGCCCGAAGGGAAGGCTCGGATCAGGGTCCAGATATCCGCCGCCCACTCGCGCATGCATCTGGACAAGGCGATAAAGGCGTTCGTCAAGGTAGGGAAAGAACTTGGAGGCAGAACACCTGCAACTGTCAGCCATGCTTATC